>NZ_JAPMTQ010000001.1:0-339128 GCF_026411515.1 Phenylobacterium sp. 58.2.17
TCAGATCGTAACGCGCCATTCAAAGCTCCCTTCCGGAAGCCTTGAATCAGCGTCGTCGATCGCCAGCAAGATTTATGGGTTCAGAACCTAGGCGGCAGGATCGACTTCGATCAGCTGGCGGTCCAGGCCGAGCGCTGGCGGCGACGGGAAGCTGAAGCGGCGCAGCTCACGCGTCCGGCGGCCGAATGGGTATCGACGCCCGCAGCGCTCGAACCAGCAGACGTGGCCGGGCGCGGAGGGGCGTCGAAACTGCAAGCAGCCAGCGCTGCGATCGCGACCCTGAAGGCGGTCCACGACCAGATGCGCCAGAATTGAATCGGCCGAACCGTCGCCCAGTTCGCTGCCGCCATCCACGGTCATGATGGAACCAGCCACGTACCTGGCGTTGTCGCTGGCCAGGACCACCGCCATGTCGGGGCGATGTCGTCCTCGTCAATCGTTTTCAATCGAATGGCAGATCTTTTCACGCCGACTGTCGAAGGGGCCCAGATCGATCGAGCGGTCAGCGAATCCGCGCACAGACGGAGCGTCGCCGGACACACCGAGACGGCGACGGCATGGCGCCCTGATTCGCCACCCTGGTGTTTTCCCTGGCTATCGTTGCGAGGCGGGACTTCTATTTTGTTGAAGGGCCACCCTGCAGGCCGTCGATCAGCTGCGGGGTTTCGGGAGGCTGGGCATGGACGACAGAACTGTCAGCCAAGTGGTGACGCCGAACCGCGCTTGCATGAACGATCTTGTCGAGCGCCTCGCGGTGTTGCTCCGCGATGCGCAACCGCCGTTTCTGCAACGATCGGAAATCCGCGACACGCAAGCCTGGACCCCGCGCCCATCGCGCAAGGACGTCCCGTAGCCGTTCGCGCGCCCGCGGCGACGGAACGGAAATCTGCGCAGGGTTACGCGACGGGCGCCTTTGCCGCGCCCACCACAGCCCATAGTTTGTCCGCAAATGCGGAGGAACGAACATGGCTGACTTCGGAATCGAGCAGGGGCTCGAGGAATTCCGCGCCCAGGCCCGCGCCTGGCTGGAGGAGAACTTCCCCGCCTCGCTGCGCGGCAAGCCCGGCGTCGCCGCCGCCCTGATGGAGGGCGAGAAGCCGCAGGGCGACGTCCTGCTGTGGATGAATCGCATGGGCGAAAAGGGTTGGGGCACCCCGACCTGGCCGGCCGAGTATGGCGGCGGCGGCCTCAGCGGCCAGCAGGCGCGCGTGCTGCAGCAGGAAATGGCCAAGATCGGCGCCTTCAACCCGCTGACCTTCGGCATGGGCGTGACCATGGTCGGGCCGACCATCCTCGACTACGGAACCGAGGAGCAGAAGCGCAAGCACATCCCTCCGATCGTGCGCGGCGAAATCCGCTGGTGCGTCGGCTATTCCGAGCCCAACGCCGGGTCTGACCTGGCCTCGCTGCAGACCAAGGCGGTCGACGCCGGCGACCACTGGACGATCACGGGCCAAAAGACCTGGACCTCGGGGGCCCAGTACTCGCAGTGGTGCGGCGCCCTGGTGCGGACCGACTCCAAGGCCAAGAAGCATGACGGCATCACCTTCATGCTGATCGACATGCAGCAGGCCGCCATCGAGACCCGGCCGATCGCCCTGATCGCCGGCGCCTCGCCGTTCTGCGAGACCTTCTTCAATGAGGCCCGCGCCGAGAAGGACGCGGTGCTGGGCGAGCTGAACGTCGGCTGGACGGTCGGCAAGCGGCTGCTGCAGCATGAGCGGGCGAGCCAGACGGGCGCGGCGAACGGCCCGCGGGCGACGCCGATGCACGAGATCGCCAAGCGCTACCTCGAGCTGGACGCCGACGGCCGCATCGCCGACACCGACCTGCGCACGCGGCTGACCCGGCACCTGATGGACGCCCAGATCCACCGTCTGACCCTGGCCCGCGCCGCGGCCGAATCGAAAGGCGCGTCGGGGGCCACCAACGCCGCCTCGGTGCTCAAGAACTCGGCCACCAACGTCGCCCAGACCCGCGCCGAGCTGACGCTCGAGATCATGGGCCACCAGGGCCTGGGCTGGGAGGGCGAGGCCTTCAGCAAGGACGAGATCGAGAGCGTCCGCAGCTGGCTGGGCGGCAAGGCGATGTCGATCTACGGCGGCTCGGCCGAGATCCAGAACAACATCATCTCCAAGCGGATCCTGGGCCTGCCCGACAACACCCAGTCGACCTGATCCGCTGGCGGGGGCGCATGTGATCGGCCACAACTGACCCGAACACTGCGCCTCTGCGGGGATTCGGCCATGGGACAGGGCGACAAGCGAATCGAGCTGACCCTGCGGGGTCTGGCCCTGGGCTGCCTGATCACGGTCGTCTTCACCGCGGCCAACGTCTATCTCGGCCTGCGGGTCGGGCTGACCTTCGCCTCGTCGATTCCCGCAGCGGTCATCTCAATGGTGATCCTGCGGGGCCTGAAGACCTCGACCATCTGGGAAAACAACATCGTCCAGACGGTGGCCTCGGCCGCCGGGACGCTGTCGTCGATCA
The DNA here is from genome assembly GCF_026411515.1 of Phenylobacterium sp. 58.2.17. Lineage (NCBI taxonomy): Bacteria > Pseudomonadati > Pseudomonadota > Alphaproteobacteria > Caulobacterales > Caulobacteraceae > Phenylobacterium > Phenylobacterium sp. 58.2.17. The sequence goes on from NZ_JAPMTQ010000001.1 coordinate 2,491, forward strand.
TTTTCGTGCTGCCCGGCCTGGTGATGGTCGGCTGGTGGACCGGCTTTCCGTTCTGGACCTCATTCTGGATCTGCGTGATCGGCGGGGTCCTGGGGGTCATGTACACGATCCCGCTGCGCCGGGCGCTGGTGACCAATTCGGACCTGCCCTATCCGGAAGGCCGCGCGGCGGCCGAGGTGCTGAAGGTCGGGTCAGGCACGCGCGAGACGGCGGGCGGCGCGGAGGCCAAGGCCGGCCTGGCCGCGGTGGTGGTCGGATCGCTGGGCTCGGCGGCGATCGCCGCGGCGGTCGGAATGCGCGCCCTGGCGGCCGAGATCGCGGTCTGGTTCCGGCCGACGCCCACCACCGCCACCGGACTGGCCGGCGGCCTGCAGCTGGCGCTGATCGGGGCCGGACACCTGATGGGGATCGCAGTCGGAATCGCCATGCTGGTCGGCACGATCATCGCCTGGGGCGTGGCGGTGCCGATCATGACCCATACGAACCCGGCCGCGACTGGGACCGCGGCCGAGATCGCCCAGGCCGCCTGGGCCCCGGACGTGCGCTTCATCGGGGCCGGCGCGATCGGCGCGGCGGCGATCTGGACGCTGGCCAAGCTGGCCGGGCCGGTCTGGGCGGGCCTGGCCGGCGCGATCCGCGCCTCCGGCCTGCGGGCCGCCGGCAAGGGCGCGGACCTGCCGCTGACCGAGCGCGACATGCCGATCTGGATCGTCGGAGCGGTGATCCTGGGCGCCCTGCCGCCCCTGGCCGTGCTGCTGCACAGCTTCCTCGCCGCCGGTCCGCTGGAGAGCGTGATCTGGCCGCTGATCGCCGGCGGGGTGCTGTACGTCGTGATCGCCGGGTTCCTGGTGGCGGCGGTCTGCGGTTACATGGCAGGGCTGATCGGCTCGTCCAACAGCCCGGTCTCGGGCCTGGCCATCCTCTCGGTGCTGGGCGCCTCGTTGCTGCTGGTGCTGCTGGCGGCCAACACGGTGGGCCCGACCGGCCACGGCGCCCTGGTCGCCTACGCCCTGTTCGTCACCGCGGTGCTGCTCAACGTCGCGACCATCGCCAACGACAACCTGCAGGACCTGAAGACCGGCCAGTTGGTCGGCGCCACGCCCTGGAAGCAGCAGGCGGCGCTGATCGTCGGCGTCGTCGCCGGCGCCTGCGTGATCCCGCCGATCCTCGACATTCTCAACAGGGCCTTCGGCTTCGCCGGCGCGCCGAACCTGCACGCCATCTCCGACCAGCCGCTGGCCGCGCCGCAGGCGGTGCTGATCTCGACCCTGGCCAAGGGGGTGATTCAGGGCGACCTGCCGTGGATCTACATCGGCGTCGGCGTGGCGTTGGGCGTCGTTCTGGTCGTCGTCGACGAGTTGCTGCGGCGGTCGGGCAAGTACAGCCTGCCGCCGCTGGGCGTCGGTATCGCCATCTATCTGCCGGCGGCGGTCACCCTGCCCGTCGTGCTGGGCGCGGTCGTGGGCTGGGCCTATGACCGTTGGGTGAGCCGCAAGCCGCATGGCGCGGCGGCCCAGCGACTGGGCGTACTGCTGGCCTCAGGCTTCATCGTCGGCGAGAGCTTGTTCAACGTGGCGCTGGCCGGGCTGATCGTGGCGACCAACAACCCCTCGCCCATCGCCGTGGCGCCCGAGGCGTTCCCCGAGCAGACCATGTGGGCGGGCGCCGGCGTCGTCGCGCTGACGGTGCTGGGCCTCTATCTTTGGACCGAGGCGCGCGCCCGCAAGCTGCCGCCGGAAGCGCCCTAGGATCGCGGCGACAGCCTGGCGATGACCCCGGCCACATAGGCGCGCATGCCGCCAGCCATCGACACCGCCCCGTCGCTCAGCAGCCACTGCAGGCGCAGGCCGTCGAGCACCGCGGTCATGTTCGCCGCCTCGACGCCTGAGTCGAAATCGCCGGTCAGGTCGCCGGCGCGGCGCGCCTCCTCGAAGGCCTGGGTCAGCATCGCCCGGAAGCGGTCGTAGCGGCCCACGAAGTAGGCGTTGATCTCCGATCCGCCCGACAGGTTCTCGGCCGACAGGGTCACGTCCAGCGCCGTCAGGATCGGATCGGCCTCAAGGTCGGCGCCGAACTCGGCCATGCGCTGCAGCAGCGGCAAGCCCTGGACGTCACGGACCTTCTCCAGCGCCTCGTCCTGCTCGCGGTCGCCCTCGGCGATCACCGCCAGCAGCAGAGCGTTCTTGGTCGGGAAATGGTAGAGTAGGCCCGCATCGGTGATGCCGGCCTCCTGCGCGATCGCAGCCAGGCTGGAGCCCTTGAAACCCTGACTCGCGAACAGCCGCCGCGCGGCGTCTAGCACCGCCGCCCGGCGCGCCCTGCCCCTGGGCTGACGGGTTCCAGGCGGCGCGCTCATGCGGCGCGCCGCTGCAGGTCGCGCAGGGGGCGGAAGCTGATCATCCGGAAGCCCTGGTCGTCGAGGAAGCCGCGGGTCGCCGGATCCATGACCACCGCATGGTCGTCGATGCGGATCAGCGGCTCCTTCTTGTCGTAACCGCGCAGTTCAGGGCCATCGAGCACCGGGTGGACGTTGGCCTCGGCGACGCCGGCTGCGAGCTCCGGCAGGGTCGTGCGCAGGAGCTCGCCGGTAGGCCGCCCCCACTGGGACACGAACTCATCGTTGCAGACCAGGCCGGCGGCCGCGGCCATAGCCCGACCGGAGACGCCCAGCATCGCCTCCAGGTCCGGGCCGAGCATGCGCAGCGGCAGATCGTATTCCTGCGCCAGCTGGACGTAGACCTCCAGGAAGCGGGGATCGATCTGGTTCGCGCCCATGTGCGAGTCGAGGTGGGTGATGTCGACGCCCCAGGCCAGGGCCTGCTCTATCTGGGCGCGGCATTCGGCGCGGACCTCGTCGATCTGGGCGCGGGCGAAGACCGCCGCGGCCGTCGAGGGCAGGAAGCCGTCGCTGTCGTGCAGCGAGCGGCCGCCGGTCAGGGAACGCCAGCGATAGCCGGGATACTCGGCGGTCAGGGTCAGATGCACCCCGAGATCGAGGCCAGCGAACATGTCCACCGCCTCACGCGCCCAGGCGCAGGGAACCATCAGCGTGCCGCTGGTGGCGACCCCGGAGGTCATCGCTTCATGGCAGGCCAGATTGGCGGCGTGACTGGAGCCGACGTCGTCGCAGTTGATGATCAGCAGCCGCGCATCGGCGTCGTAGCCAAGGCGTTCGACCAGACTCTTCGCAGGCTCCATGGCGTCCCTCCCCGGACGTTATTGGTAGTTCAGGCCGTGCGCGGCGAGCATCTCGTCGAGCATCGGCTCGGCGATATCGATGTCGCCGACCAGCGGGTGGGCCAGCAGCGCCTGCAGGGCCACGTCGCGGCTGCGCGTGACCGCCGCTTGCACGGTCAGGCTCTCGTGCGCCTTCACCGCCTGGACCAGGCCGCGATAGGCGAGCGGGATCTCGCCCACCGGCAGGGGCCGCGCCCCCGAGGCGTCCACATGGCAGACCGTCTCGACCGCGACGTCGTCGGGCAGCCCGACGACCGCGCCGTTGTTAAACGCGCTCATCACGATCTTCGCGCCCCGGTCGTTGAGGACGGCGTCGAGGGTGTCGAAGGTGACGCCGCTGTAGCCCTCCCCGCCCCGGCGGATCAGGGCCGGCGGCTTGGTCGCCACGGCCGGGTCGGCGGCTTCGGCCAGCACCTCGGCCTCGATGTCCATGACCGCCTGGGCGCGAGTCCGCTGGGCGCTCGCCATCGCCTCGAACTCGGCCCGGCGATGGAAGTAGAGGTCGCCGTACTTTTCGACCGGAATCGCGCCGAGCCGAGGCGCGATCTTCAGCGCGGAGGCGAACAGGGCGTCGTTGGCCGTAGCGCCGTCTGCCAGGTGGGCGATGGCCCGGGCGGTGACGTCCTCGTCCCCCGCGGTGATCTGGTGGATGAAGCCCAGGTGGTTGAGGCCGACGCTGGCGATCTGCACCTCCCCGAACACCGGCGCGAGCAAGCGGCGCAGGCGATGCTGGAGCAGCGGGATCGAGGAACACAGCCCGAGCAGCTTGGCGTCGGTGTGGTTGAGCACCGCCTCGGTCACGATACCGCTGGGGTTGGTGTAGTTGAGGATGAAGGCGCGCGGCGCGACCCGGGCGATCGTCCGGGCGATGTCGATCATCACCGGGATGGTCCGCAGCGCCTTGAACATACCGCCGGGGCCGGTCGTCTCCTGACCGATCACCCCGTAGCGTAGAGGGATCGTCTCATCGAGCTGGCGGGCGGCCATGCCCCCAACCCGGATCTGGGTGACGACGAAGTCGGCCCCGGCGGCCGCCTGGGCGAGGTCGGAACTCTCGCGGACGGCGATCTTGGCGCCCTTGGCGGCGATCATCCGGCGGGTCAGGCCGGCCATGACGGCCAGCCGCTGCGGGTCGCTGTCGGTCAGGCTGACCTCGGCGAGCTCCAGCCCCGGGCGGTCCAGCACGCCTTCGACGATCTCGGGCGTGTAACTGCCCCCGGCGCCGACGATGCAGAGGACGATGGGACGCATCAGACGGTCTCCAGTTCGGCGAGCTTGGCGAAGAAAGGCTTGGGGTCCAGGCCCGCCCGGAAGGCGGCGAACACCGCCGCGCCCAGGTCCGGCGGCAGCGCCACCGGGGTCAGCCGCGCGTCCGGCAGCTGGCGTGAGAGCATCTCGCCGAGCCGCAGCTGAAAGGCCGTCCCGCCCTGGGTGATGACCCCGCCGCCGAACGCCGCCTCGAAGGGCGCCCCGATCCGCTCGCCCATCACACGCATGGTCAGCACGTAGTCGTCGGCGGCGCGGTCGATCATCTCGGCCGCGGCCGGATCGCCGGCCTGCCAGGCGGCGAAGACCACCGGCGCGACCGCCATCCGCCGCTCGCGCGCGGCCTCGTCCCGAAACGCCCATTCGGCGAAGCGTTCGGCCGGCACGCCGCAGTGAGCCAGCACCCGATCCTTGAGCTCGCTCGGCGCGGCGCGGCCGTCGATCATCCGGGCGGTCAGGGCGAAGGCGGCGCGGCGGACGTCGAAGACCTCGGCCACGTCGAGACTGTCGTAGATGGCCTCGCCGCCGGGCGCAGCGCGGTAGGCGGTGGTGACGCCGCTGCCGTGCTGGAACAGGGCGACCGCGTCGGCCCGCGACACGCCCCACAGCGCCACCAGCCCGTCATTGACCAGTTCGAGCCGGCCTTCGAGCCCGAACCGGGCGGCGATCAGCCGGTGCTGCTCGGCCTGCTCGTCGGCGTAGTCGACGCCGCTGAGGCCCATGGCGACCCGCTCGACATCGGCCAGGGACACCCTCGCTTGCTCGCAGAGCCGCGCCAGCACCCGGCCGACGACCTTGTAGAAGCGCAGGTCCGGCAGGCCCACGATCGCGGCGCCGATGTCGCGCACGCGGGCCAGGACACGCCCCGTCTCATCGCAGAGAACGGCCGCCGTCTTGGCCCCGCCGCTGTCCAGCCCGATGAGAAGACGCCTGCTCACGTTCGCTCGTTCCCCGATGGTCGCCCGATCGATTCCTAGCGATCACTAGGATTTTTGCAACAGGCGAAAATGAAGCGACCGGCGCATGGCGTGCGCCGGTCGCTTCGGGGGTCGAGTTTCCAATCCAGGCCCTTCCGTAGAAGCCCTTAAGGAGCACTCACGAATATTCCGGCGGGGTTGAAAGCATCACCTTGGGTCCATCAGACAGGAGCCCACCCGATGTCGTTCGACACCCTCTACCTGACCATGGTCGTCGTCGCCTTTTCCGCCTTCGCGCTGATCCTCGGCGGTGTTTCGATCTGGAGCGCGGCCGGCGGCAAGAAGCGCGGCTAGCCCCGTTCCGCCAGCATGGCCATGCGGACCAGCTCCGACAAGCTGGCCGCCTTCATCTTGGTCATGACGTTGGCGCGATAGATTTCGACGGTGCGCGGGCTGATCCCCAGGTCGAAAGCGATCACCTTGTTGGCGTGGCCCGCCACCAGACCTCCCAGCACCTCGCGTTCACGCCCCGACAGGGTGTCCATCCGCGCGCAGATTTCAGCCGCCTCGGCCGCACCTTGGCGGTCCTTTTCGCCGTCGCGCAGCGCCGCATGGATCGCCGCCAGCAGCACCTCGTCGTCGAACGGCTTTTCAATGAAGTCGGCGACCCCAGCCTTCATGGCCTCGACCGCCAACGGCACGTCGGCGTGACCGGTGATCATCACGATCGGCAGGCGAAATCCCTGGCCCTTCAGCCGCCGCACCAACTCGATGCCCGTCATCTCGGGCATCCGCACATCGGTGACGACGCAACCGCTCGTGACCTCCGGAAGGGCCTCCAGGAAGGCTACGGCCGAGTCGTAGGTGCGCGGACTGAGGTTTGCGGTCTCCAGCAGGAAGGCCAGTGAATCGCGAACCGCCGGATCGTCGTCGATCACATGCACCAGTTCGTCAGCCATCAAGTTCCTCGTCCGCAACGCTGCGCAGCGTGAAATGGAAGGTGGCGCCGCCGCCAGGCGTGGTCTCCACCCAGATTCGGCCCCCATGCGCCTCGACGATCGTACGCGAGATCGAGAGCCCAACCCCCATGCCATGCCGCTTGGTGGTGATGAAGGGCTGAAAGAGCTGTTCGGCCACCTCCGGACTGATGCCCGGCCCAGTGTCGGCCACCGTCACCTGGGCCAGCTGATCGTCCGCGGGCCGGGTCAGGATGCGCAACTCGCGTCGGGGCGCCTCGTCCATGGCGTCGATGGCGTTGCGGATCAGGTTGAGAATGACCTGCTGGACCTGGACCTTGTCGGCCAGGACCAGGTTCACGGCCGGGTCCAGGTCGAACGAAACCCGCACGCCGTGCTCCTTGGCCCCGACCAAGGCCAGGGCGCCGGCCTCCTCGATCAGCTTGGGCAGGCTTTCGACCCGCCGTTCAGTCTCGCCGCGGGCCACGAAGTCGCGCAGGCGGCGGATGATCTGGCCGGCGCGCAGGGTCTGCTCGTTCGCCTTGTCGAGCGCCTCGCTGAGCCGCTCGCGCGGGATCGGATCGCTGGCCAACAGGCGCACGGAGCCGCGCAGATAGTTGGCGATGGCCGACAGCGGCTGGTTCAGTTCATGCGCCAGGGCCGAAGCCATTTCCCCGAGCGCGGTGAGCCGCGAGATGTGGACCAGTTCGGACTGCAGCTCCTTGAGCCGCGCCTCGGTCCGGTGGCGCTCGGTCAGGTCGCGGACAAAGCCGGTGAAGAAACGGCCGTCGGCGGTGCGCATTTCGCCGACCGAAAGCTCCATCGGGAAGGTCGAGCCGTCCTTGCGCAGGCCGACGACGACGCGGCCGAGGCCGATGATCCGCCGCTCGTGGGTCCGGTAGTAGCGCTCCAGATAGCCGTCGTGCGCCTCCCTGTGCGGGGGCGGCATCAGCAGGTTGACATTGCGCCCCAGGGCCTCGGCCGCGGTCCAGCCGAACATATGCTCGGCGGCGCTTGAGAAGGACTGCATGGTCCCCTGCTCGTCGATCAGGATCATGGCGTCGGGCACGGTGTCGAGGATCGAGCTTAGGTGCGCCTCGCGCGCGGCCAGATCGCGGTTGACGGCGACCGCCTCGCGCCGCGAGCGCTGGAAGGACTCGCCGCCGACGACGATGGCCGCGGCGACTCCGGCGAAGACGATGGCGCTGGCGATGTCGGCGTCGCTGATCGGCCCGAGCCGCTGGGCCAGGAAAAGGCCGCACCAGACGCCGAGCATGGCCGCCAGCGCGCCAGGGGCCAGTCCCGAATGGGCCGAGGCCAGCACCACCGCGGGCACGAACACCAGGAAGGCGACGCGATCGCCGACAACCGGGGCCAGCAGCACGTGGGCGGCGACGCCGGCCAGGGTGGCCAGGATGGCCACCGCCGCACCGATCCAGACGTTGGACGAGCCGTACTGCAGGATCTGGCCTTCCCTGTTGCGCCGCCTGTCCGATACCGCACCGCCAGGCGCGGCGAAGCTAGGGGATACCCCTTAAGAGGAAGACACGGATTCTGTCCAAGGGCCCGCACGCGTACCTGTTCGCCAACATCGGAGCAGGAGCCCGAATATGACCGCCCCCCTCGTCGACACCAGCGTCCATCACAAGCCGCAGGGCCTTTCCGACAGCGTCGCCTTCGGCTTCGTGAAGCTGCTGCGGTTCTGCGCGGACACCTTCTTCGCCAAGCGCTACGGCCACCGGGCGGTGGTGTTGGAGACCGTCGCGGCGGTCCCGGGCATGGTCGGCGCCACCCTGACCCACCTGAAGTGCCTGCGCCGCATGTGCGACGACAAGGGTTGGATCAAGACCCTGATGGACGAGGCCGAGAACGAGCGCATGCACCTGATGACCTTCATCGAGGTCAGCAAGCCGACGCTGTTCGAACGCTTCGTGGTCGTGGCGGTGCAGTGGGTGTTCTACCTGTTCTTCTTCGGCCTCTACATCGTCTCCGCCAAGACCGCACACCGCGTGGTCGGCTATTTCGAGGAAGAGGCGGTGATCAGCTATACGCACTACCTCGCCGAGATCGACGAGGGCCGCAGCCCGAACGTGCCGGCGCCCGAGATCGCCAAGCGCTATTGGGGTCTGGCCGCCACCGCGACCCTGCGCGACGTGGTCCTGGTGGTCCGGGCCGACGAAGCCCATCACCGTGACGTCAACCACGGCTTCGCCAACGAGATGGTCGGCCTGCCGCAGACCCCGGTCGCCCCCTGCCCGCCGCACGCGCAGCTTGAGCCGACCTGGAAGGCCGCGGCCTGAGAATGGAAGCCGCCGTGCGCCCCGCCCCCCTGCTTCTGGTGGACGACGACCCGGCCGTGCGCACGGCGCTGAAGTTCGCCCTGGAGCTCGACGGCTATGAGGTCGAGACCTTCCCCGACGCCGAGAGCCTGGCGGCCTGCCCGCGGCTCCCGGCGGACGGCTGTCTGGTGGTCGATCTACAACTGCCGGGGATGGACGGGCTGGAACTAGTCGAGGTGCTGCGCCGCCGGGCCGTTCGGCTGCCGGCCCTGCTGATCACCACCCATCCGACCGCCATAGTGCGGAGCCGGGCGCAGGCCGCAGGCGTCGACATCGTCGAGAAGCCGCTGCTGGCCGAGGCCCTGGGCGAGGCGCTGAACCGCGTGCTGAGCGCCCCCCCGCCGCAGCACTAGAGGACCGTGCGAACCCCGAACAACTCGGGGAAGAACGAGCCCTGCAGCGCCTTGGCCAGATAGGCCGCGCCAGCGCTGCCGCCGGTGCCGCCCTTGAAGCCGATGATGCGTTCGACCGTCTTCAGGTGCGCGAAGCGCCACTGCTGAAAGCGGAACTCCAGGTCGACAAGTTTCTCGGCCAACTCATAGAGATCCCAGTATTTATCCGGATCCCGGTATACGGCGATCCAGGCCGCTTCGACCGCCGGATCGGCGCGATGCGGCTCGCGCCAGTCACGCTCCAGCACCGAGGCCGGGATGTCGAAACCACGCCGCGCCAGCAGGGCGATGGCCTCGTCATAGAGGCTGGGCTCGGCCAGGGCCGCGACCAAGGGCGCGTGAACCTCCGTCCCCTCGTGGACGAGGAGCATGGAGGCGTCCTTGGCCCCCATTACGAACTCGAGCATCCGATACTGGAACGACTGGAAACCCGAGCTCTGGCCGAGGTGCGGGCGCAGGGCGTGATAGTCGCTGGGGGTCATGGTGCCGAGCACGTCCCAGGACTGGATCAGCTGGCCCTGGATGCGGCTGACCCGGGCGATCATCTTGAAGGCCGGGCCGAGGTCATCGGCGCGGATGTGCGCGCGGGCCGCACGCAGCTCGTGCAGCGACAGCTTCAGCCACAGTTCGGAGGCCTGGTGGATGATGATGAACAGCAGCTCGTCATGCTCGTCCGAGCGCGGCTTCTGGGAAGCCAGCAGCGTGTCGAGGCCAAGGTAGTCGCCATAGCTCATCGCCGGCGGGGTGTGCAGCTTCTCGCTCATGTGACGGCCGAGACCTCGTGATAGCGGGCCTGCCGCCACTCGCCGCGGGCCATGATGTCGGAAAGAATGTCGACGGCGTCCCAGACGTCGACGTAGCGGACATAAAGCGGGGTGAAGCCGAAGCGCAGCACGTCAGGCGCGCGGAAGTCGCCGATGACGCCGCGGGCGATCAGGGCCTGCATGATCGCATAGCCGCTCTCGTGGGTCAGGGCGACCTGGCTGCCGCGAGAGGTCGCGTCACGTGAGCATCCCAGGCCAAAGCCTTCGCAACGCTCGAAAACGAGGTCGAGGAAAAGGTCGCCCAGCGCCATCGACTTGGCCCGCACCTGGCCCATGTCGACGCCGTCGAAGGCCTCCAGCGAGGCCTCCAGCGCCGTCAGGCCGAGCACCGAGGGCGTGCCGCAAAGACCGCGCAGCACGCCGGGCGCGGGGGCGTAATCGTCGCTGAACGCGAACGGCGCGGCATGCCCCATCCAGCCGGTCAAAGGCGTCTGAAAACTTTGCTGCAAGTGCTTGGCGATAAACAGGAAGGCCGGCGCGCCAGGCCCGCCGTTGAGGTACTTGTATCCGCAGCCGACGGCGAGGTCCGCGCCGCAGCCATTGAGGTCCACGGCCAGGGCGCCCGCCGAATGGCTGAGGTCCCACAGGGCCAGCGCACCGACAGCATGGGCCCGCGCGGTCAGGGCGGCCATGTCATGGACGGCTCCGGTCTTGTAGTGGACGTGAGTCAGCAGCAGCAGGGCGACGTCCTCGTCCAGCGCCGCGGCGAGGGCTCCGCGCTCGACCACCCGCAGCTCCACGTCGCCAAGCAGGTCGCGCAGGCCTTGGAGGATGTAGAGATCGGTCGGAAAATTGCCGGGCTCGGTGACGATCACCTTGCGGCCGGGCCGCGCCTTCAACGCCCCCGCCGCCAGCTTGAAGAGGTTCACCGAGGTCGAATCGGCGGCGATCACCTCGCCCGCCCCCGCCCCGATCAACCGGGCGATCCGATCGCCCACACGGGACGGCAGATTGATCCAGTCGGCGGTGTTCCAGCTCTTGATCAGGTCGCGGCCCCATTCGTTCTGCACCGCCGCCTCCAGGCGGGGGCGAACATTGCGGGGAAGCGCGCCCAGCGAATTGCCGTCGAGGTAGATCACCCCGGCCGGCAGATCGAACAACTCGCGCCGCGCCGCTAGCAGGTCGCGGGCGTCGAGGTCCAGGCAGTCTTTGCGGCTCAACATGACGCCGCTCTATCCGTGAACGCCCCCGGCCGCCAGGGTGGGAATCACCGCTCAGCCCGGCTCCGGCGCATAACTCGGCTGATCGATGGCGATCTGCTCGGTGATGTTCGCCCGCAGCGCCGCCAGCAGCCCCGGCGTGGCGGCGTCCATCTCGCCCGACCGCAGGCGGGCGCAGAGGTCGGCGTTCAGCTCCGCCAGCGAACCGGCGCGCCCCAGGAGCGCGCCGAGCCGCTCAACCGCCGCGGCCTCGGCCGCCGGCCCCTGCTGCAGTTCGCGGCGCACGACGCCCAGGGCGTTGGCGGCCACCCGGGCCAGGAAGGCGTCGCGCGGAGCGAGCTGGGGGCGGACGCTGTCGATCCAGCGGGCCACGGCTTCGACCAGTTCCTCGGCTTTCGGATGTTCGATCACAGGCCGTTCTCCAGTAGGGTCACCAGGTCGATCTCGGTCTCGGACACCCGGCGGCCGATCATCGGGCGCTCGACCGAGCTTTCGGCGCCGTTGGCGTAGCTGGCGTACATCATCAGGCACATGACGCCCCACTTCAGCGAGCCCAGCGCCTGCCAGTAGAGCACCCGGGACAGCGGGATCTCCGGCCCGCCGCCGTCGACATAGCCGGCCAGCAGGTCCCCGTAGGCGCCGAAACCGCCGACCGGCAGGTCGGCGCGGCCGAAGCGCCAGGAATTGACGCAGATCCAGCCCAGGTCCTCGGCCGGGTCGCCGCAGTGCGACAGCTCCCAGTCGAGCACCGCGCTCACCCCGCGCTCAGGATCGATCATCAGATTGCCGTTCCGGAAGTCGCCGTGCAGCAGCACCGGCTCGCGCGGCGGCGGGGCGATTTTCTTCAGGTGCTGGAAGGCCAGCTCCAGGATCGGCCGCTCGGCTCCGGACTTGCGGTAGACCTCCTCGTAGCGGGCCAGCTCCTCCAGGGCGTCGACGGTCTTCAGCCCGGGCGGCGGCGGCGCGGCGTGGATCTGCGCGAGAATCTCGCCGCACTGGCGAGCGAGCTTGGGGCGCACCGCCTCGAAGCGGGGGTCCGAGACGATCTTGCGGCCCAGGGTCTCGCCGGCGACGCGACGGGTGATGTGCGCCTCGCCCAGGCCGTCGGCGGGGCGGGCCAGATGGACCAGCTGCGCCACCGGGGCCCCGGCCGCGTGCGCGGCGGTGATCAGCGCCGCCTCGGTGGCCAGCGACACCGAGCGCCCCTCCTCCGGCGCCATCGGCGCGGTGCGGCGGCGCAGGACCAGCTCGTCGCGCCCGCCCGGGCCGACCAGCACGAAGGCCCAGGTCTCCATGCTGGCGCCGCCCGAGAGGCGCTGCAGGCCCTCGACGCTCGCCCCCTCGCCGGCGAGTTCCGGCGCCAGCCGTTGCAGCCCTTCCAGCACCTGATCGGACATCCGCCGCGCAGCCTCCCTTGGCCTTTTGCGCGATCAGGGCGGGGTTTTGCGCGGCTGTAAACGGCTCTCGCCGCGTCAACCGCCGCTGAAAGTCCAATTCACCCCGCCGGCGGCCGTGAGGTTGAGAGCGCCGCCGGAGAGCCGGTAGCCGTAGCTCTCGCTGGCCGGGGCCTTGGCGCCGCGCGAGGCCTTGGCGGGGTCGCAGCTGTCGCGCGAACTCTGAACGCCGCCGGTGACGTCGAACACCAGGCGGTCGCCCTCAGCGCGGACCCGGCCGGTTTTCTCTTCGCTGATCAGCAGCTTGCAGCCGGCGTTTTGCGCCGAGGCCGGGCGGCTCTTGTCGATCCTCCAGGTGAAGGCGCCGTCGGGGCGGATCACCAGCGACATCGAGCGCTGGGTGCGCATCGGCACGAACTCGCTCTGCAGGGTCGTGGTGGTCGCATTGCCGCCGTAGCCGCTCATGCCGAGGACCATGCCGGTGGCCGACATGCTGGGGGCGATCTTGAGCTTGGGAACCAAGGTCAGTTCCTGGCCGTCGGACTTCTGGGACCAGGACCCGGCCGGAACGCCGGCGAGGGCCGGCGCGGCGAGGCAGAGCGACGCCAACGCGCCGAGCAGGATGAGACGCATGCGGACCTCCGGATGGGACTTGGGGTCCGGCTAACAGCCTCCGCCCTGCCATACGCGGCGCCTGCGACCGGTCGCGCCGGACGGTCGACGGATCGATCAAATCCCCCTGACCCGGCGGAAGCGCGGACCTGGGTTAGGCTGCTTCGCAAAACAGGGAGAGACGCGATGGATTTCAGCCTGCCGCCCGAACTGGCCGCCTATCTGGACGAGCTGGACGCCTTCATCGAGGCCAAGATCAAGCCGCTGGAGAACCAGGACGACAACATCCGGTTCTTCGACCATCGCCGCGAGTACGAGCGCACCGACTGGGACGCCGGCGGCCTGCCGAAGAAGGAGTGGGAGGAGTTGCTGGCCAAGGCCCGCAAGCTGGCCGACGAGGCCGGACACCTGCGCTATGCCTGGCCCAAGGAGATGGGCGGCCAGGCCGGCACCAACCTCGACATGGCGGTGATCCGCGAGCATCTGGCGGCCAAGGGACTGGGCCTGCACAACGACCTGCAGAACGAGCACTCGATCGTCGGCAACAACCCTTTCATCCTGATGTTCAAGGAGTTCGCGACGAACGCTCAGTACGAGCGCGACGCGGACAAACTGCTCAGCGGCGGGATGCGGACGATCTTCGGCCTGACCGAGCCGAACCACGGCTCGGACGCGACCTTCATGGAAACCCGCGCCGTGCGCCAGGACCGCGACGGCCAGCCCGGCTGGTTGATCAACGGCGAAAAAATGTGGTCGACGGGCATGCATGTGGCCACTCACTGCATGGTGTTCGCGCGCACCAGCGGCCAGGACGGCGACGCCACGGGGATCACCTGCTTCATCGTGCCGGCCGACACCCCCGGGGTGAAGGTCGAGGAGTGGCTGTGGACCTTCAACATGCCGACCGACCACCCGAGGGTCAGCTTCACCGACGTGTGGATCCCCGAGGACAGCTACTGGGGCCAGATCGACCGCGGCCTGGGCCTCGGCCAATCGTTCGTGCACCAGAACCGCATCCGCCAGGCGGCCTCGTCGCTGGGCGCGGCGGTCTACTGCATAGAGGAAAGCGTCAAGTACGCCCGCGCCCGTAAGCCGTTCGGCAAGGCCCTGGCCGAGAACCAGGCCATCCAGTGGCCCCTGGTCGAGCTTGCCACCCAGGCCGAGATGCTGCGCCTGCTGATCCGCAAGACCGCCTGGGACATGGACCGCATGCCGCACAAGGAGGTCGAGAAGCAGCTCTCCGACAAGGTGTCGATGTGCAACTACTGGGCTAACCGACTGGTCTGCGAGGCCGCCGACCGCGCGATGCAGGTGCATGGCGGCATCGGCTATTCGCGCCACAAGCCGTTCGAGCACATCTATCGCCACCACCGCCGCTATCGGATCACCGAGGGCAGCGAGGAGATCCAGATGCGCAAGGTCGCCGCCTTCCTGTTCGGCTACCTCGGCCCGCGCCGGGCGCAGTTCAAGGAGGCGGCCGAGTAGCTCAAGCCTTGAGCTTGGCGAACATCGCCTTGTGGTCCGCGAGGATTCGCTTGGTGAGTTCGCCGTCGGGCTCGGTCGACCAGTCGCCGCGGTCGAACGAGCCGCCGAGGATGATCCCGTCGCGGCGCGGGAACATGTAGGCGCGGCCCGACATCAGGTTGTAGGTCACCTCCGGCTGGGGCAGCAGCACGACAAGCTGCCCGCGGGCCGGGGTGATCTCCTTGTCGCCGAACAGTTCGCCGGCCCCCAGGCCCGTGCAGTTGAAGACCACCGGCTCGGCCAGGGCCTGGACGTCGGCGGGCGTCTTCAGGTCGCGCACGACGATCTTGCCGCCGGCGGTCAGCACATCCTCCATCATCGCCTGCAGGTAGATCGGCGGCTCGACCATCATGCCGTCCCAGTACTGCAGGCTGAGGGCGCCGAACGGATGCTCGCCGGCAGGCGCGCGCTTCAGTTCGGGCGCGACCTCGGCCAGGCGACCGAACAGATCGGTGGAGCCGAAGCGATCCTCATCGACCACGTAGTTGCGGGTCCAGCGAACGCCGTACTCCGGCCCCGAGAGCTGCTGGAAGTGGCGGTAGGACAGCTTTGAGGCGGTCACCAGCTGGTCGAGGAACTGGGGCGTGGCGACCTTGCTGTCGTAGACCGAAGCCGGCCACCACTGCCCGCCGGCGATGTTTGAGGTCGTCTCCGGCGGCAGGGCCCTGGCGTAGATGGTCACCCGCCCGCCGCGGCGCTGGATCAGCCGCGCCGTCGCCAGCCCCACCGCCCCGCAACCGAGCACCGCATAATCCCGCTCGGGCCCGGCGAAGCCGAGATCGACCGCCATATGCGAGGTCCCCCAGGACAGGGTGATCCCTCCCCCGCCGTGACCGTAGTTGTGCACCAGGGTCTTGCGGCCGAACGGCTCGGCCCTGACCACGAAGCCGCCGGGGCGAAACGGCCGCAGGCCGGCGACGACGCGGATCACCCGGTCTTCGGAGACATGCACCGGCGCCAGTCGGAGCGGGCCCGCCGGCTGCAGCGGGTCGGAAAAGCCGCTGGTCCCGGTGGTCGTACAGCCGGCCAAGGCGCCGGCGCCCAGCATCAGACCGAAGTTCCGCCGTGTATGCATGCGCCCCTCTCCTCAAAGCAGGCAGCCTGCACCGAGCGGCGCTCCCCTCCAACCGTAAGATGGATGCCTGCAACGGACGATTGCAGGGCGCCTCAGGCGTAGGCAGGCGCGCCGTAGAGACGGTCGAACAGGGCTGGCAGGCTGTCGGGCAGGCCCAGCAGCGGCCCTGAGGACAGCAGCAGCACGACCTCGTCGCCGCGCAGATGCGACAGCGCCTCGGTCGCGGCCTCGGCGTCGGCGACGCCTTTGACCGCGATGCCGGTCGCCTGCGCGCGGGCCAGGATCTCTTCGAAGGTCGACTGGTGGTGGCTGCCGGCGCCGTGCACCGGCGGCGGACAGATCAGCACCCGCGAGGCCCCGTCGAACACCGTGTCGTACCACGGCAGGGCGTCACGGCTGCGCCAGCTGAAGGTATGCGGCTCGAACACCACGACCAGCGGGCGGTCCGGATAGTGCAGCCGCATGGCGTCGATGGCCGAATGCGCCTTTTCATAGGAGCTGCCGAAGCCCTCGATCACCGGAATGCGCGAGGTGGTGGTCAGGCGGTCCAGGCGGCGGCGGATGCCGGCGAAGCTGGCCACGCCCGCGGCCAGCGCCGCCTCAGTGACCAGGCCGCGCTCGAGCAGGTAGGCCGCGACGCCGACCACGTTCTCAACGTTGTGGGCGCCGAGCAGCTGGGTGGTCAGCGCGAGCGTCCGACCACCGGGCCCGATGAGATCGAAGGTGGTGGTTTCGCCAAACGCCACATTGGCCGCGTACCAGCCGTCGCAGGGGCTGGTGTCGTACCAGACGACGCGCGCGGCGCTCTCGCCGGCCACGGCCCGCGTCGCCGGATGCTCACGCATTACGGCCAGCCCATCGCTGGGGAGCCTGCGCAGCAGGGTTCGGAAAGGCGCCTCGTACGCCTCGAAGGTCGGGAAGACGTTGACATGGTCATGGACCAGCGAGGTCAGCAGCAGGTGGTTCGGGTGATAGAGCTCGAACTTGGAGCGCGTGTCCGCCGACGAGACGATGTACTCGTCACCCTCCAGCACGACCTCGCCCGCGCCCCACTGGCCGGTCGCCGGCAGCGAGGGGGAGATGGCGCCGACCATCCAGCCGGGACTCGCCCCGGCTTGGTGCAGCACGTGCGCCATGAGGGCCGTACAGGTGGACTTGCCGAACGATCCGGCGACCACGGTGACCGCCCGATCGCGAGTCGCCTCGCCCAGCATCTCGGCGAAGGTGGTGACCCGCACGCCGCGGGCGCGGGCGGCGACCACCTCGGGATTGGTCTCGGCGCCGAGCTTGGCGCTGGTTCCCAGAACCAGCACGTCGAGGTCGTCCGGAAGGTTGGCCGCGTCGAATCGGCGGTGGAACGGAAAGCCCAGCCCCTCGACATAGGTCGACATCGGCGGAAAGACGTCTTCGTCCGATCCGGAGATCTCGTGGCCCGCGTCGCGCATCATCAGGGCCACGGCGCTCATGCCCGCCCCAGCTATGCCGGTGAAATGGATACGCATTTCCGCCCTAGATCTCACGATTTCGCCCCTGGTAGCGGCGAGCGCGCAGCCCGTCGAGAGGTCGCGGCGTCGCGCCTGCCCATTGGCGGCCATGAGCGTTAATCGCCACTTAACCATCAAAGCGGGACCATGACGGCGTCTTCCTTGAAGACACCCCACCATCACCGAACTTCGTTTCAAGCCCGGCTCCGGCCGGGCTCTTTTTTTGCTCTGTGGACAAAGTCGATTTGAGCGCTTGCACACCCGGCCCGTGCTGGGTATATCGCCGCCTCCAACGTGATCCCCGATAGCTCAGTTGGTAGAGCAGTCGGCTGTTAACCGACTTGTCGCAGGTTCGAGTCCTGCTCGGGGAGCCACTTGGATTTCAGGCGCAGAGCCGCCCTCCCCCACAAATCTCAAAACACCGGATGGTTCAGCCGCCCGCGCGCCGCAGCAGCGCCGCCAGCAGCACCAGAGCCGGCACGGCTCCCACCGCCCGCACCTGGCCCATCGTCACGATGAAGCGCGTCGCCCGCCGTTTCACCCCCTCGGGCGACGGATCGATCGACCACGCCGCACCGCGAGGCAGCAACCGGCCCGCCAGGGCCTTCGCGTGTCGGTAGTCACCGAGCAGGGCGAGGTTCAAGGAGACCTGATCAGCCGAATCCAGCGCCAGCAGGCCAGCCAAACGCCCAGCCAAGAGAACCGCCTCGCTCCTGAGCAGCGGTTTGGCTACGCCTTCCAGGTAACCAGCAAGGCTCAGGGCGTCATCTGGTCCCTCTTCACGCATAACTCGAAATCCAACTACGCAAACATGACAACCGATCGCCGGCACGGTCGACACAATGCCTGACGACAACGGCGATATGCATTTCAAGCGTGACAATTTTGATTGTCATCGTCGAACACGCCCGCGGAACGTCGTCCTGAACATTTGCCAATATTGTCGGCAAACGCCCGTGACGGCCGCATTGGCCGTGCGAACGACCGACGCTAAGCTGCACGCTGAACCGGGAGCCAGGCGATGAAGCGACGTGTGTTTCTAGGGGCGATGGCCGCGCTGGCGGCCGCGCCGGCCGCCGCCCAGCCGGCCGCGGGACCGGTGAAGGTGCGCCTGGACACCGCGGACGGCCCCATCGTGCTGGAGCTCTATCCGGACAAGGCGCCGATAACGGCGGGCAACTTCCTGCGCTATGTCGACGAGAAGCGCTTCGACGGCGCGACCTTCTATCGGGCGTCCAAGGTTCCCAACGCCGCCGAATACGGCCTGGTGCAGGGCGGCGTGCAGAACGATCCCAAGCGCGTGCTGAAACCGATCGCCCACGAGCCGACCACCAAGACCGGCCTGTCGCACATCGACGGCGCGATCTCGATGGGCCGCACCAGCCCAGGCACCGCCACCTCGGACTTCTTCATCTGCGTCGGCGACATGACCTATATGGACGCCGATCCCAAGCAACCGGGCGACAACCTCGGCTTCGCCACCTTCGGCAAGGTGGTCGAGGGCATGGACACGGTGAAGCAGATCCTAGCCGCCCCCACCTCCCCCACCGCCGGTGAAGGGGTGATGAAAGGCGAGATGCTGGCCAAGCCGGTGAAGATCATCACCGCGCGGCGGGTGGCTCCCTAGACCGAGACCATCCACTCGCCCGTGAGATTGGCGTCCGAGCGCCCCACCAGAATGATCTGACCGCCGCCGCCCAGGCTGATCACGACATCCCCGTCGACGTTCGCTACGGCATAGGCGCCGCCCCCGCCGATCGCGACGCGATCGCCCTCGGCGCGGTTGAAGTCGAGGATCCGGTCGATCCCCGCGCCATCGAATGCGTAGAAGGTGTCAGCGCCGCTGCCGCCGCTGAGCGTATCGTCGCCCCGATCGCCGGAGAGGAAATCCGCCCCCGCCCCGCCGGAGAGCGAGTCGTCGTCCTGGCCGCCGAGCATCGTGTCAGCGTCGTCGCCCCCAAGGAGCAGGTCGCGCCCCATGTTTCCGTAGATGAGATCGTTCCCGGCCTGGCCGTAGAGTCTGTCGTCGTGCTGGCCGCCGACCACCCAATCATCGCCCTGGCCTCCGAAGAGCACGTCGGCCCCCATGTTGCCATGCATGTCGTCGGCCCCGTCGTCGCCCGACAGGCTGTCGTCTCCGGCCTCTCCCCGAAGGAAGTCGTTCCCCGAACCGCCAAGGATCGTGTCGGCGCCGTCCCCGGCCAGGATGCGATCCACGCCGCCGGCGCCGGAGAGCGAATTGGCCGCCGCATTTCCGATGATGGTGTCGGCCCCCTTGCCGGCGGCGACGTCCTCGATGGTCGTGCTGTACGCGATCCCCAGGTTGTCGCGGCCGGTGTAGAGAATGCCGTGGGCCTCGGCGTTATCGTAGGTTCCCGCGATCCGGTCGGCGAAATTCGGAAGTCTCGCCGTCCAGAAGGCCTGCTGGGCCTCGCGCGTATAGATCGCGATGCTGCTGTAGGCGCCGGGGGTCAGATCTATGAACGACGGCCGGCTGTGCGCCGAGAGGTCGATCCGATCGACGCCGCCGGCATCGTAGATCGAGGTCAGGAACGGGACGCTCTCGTCCCAGCTATAGACGTCGGCGCCCGCCGCCGTCGCCGGGTTGGCGCCGTAGAGCGACTGCAACGCCAGCATGTCGAACACCATCGGCTGATCGACGAGCAGGCTCTCTCCGCGGGTCAGCAGGCCATCGCCGTACCAATAGAAGCTGTAGGTCTCGACATCCTTGGCGAGCGTGTAGGACATCACCGAGTAGCGGGTGGAATCGAGCTGCGCCGGCAACAGCGACGCGCCTTCAAAGGGGTGATCCAGCCCCAGCGCATGGCCGAGCTCATGCAGCACGGTAGGCATGACGCGCTCGCCCTTCACGAAGTCCCACCCCACCTTGAGGGAGGTCTCCGCGTAGTCGACGTTGATCCAAATGTCCCCGTGCCCGGGCTCGGCGGCCTGGCCGATAGCGGGCGGCGGCGTCGCGTATCCGCCCCACGGATCGGCATCAACGAACGCAACGCGGATATCGCCAGGCTGCATCACGTCGTCGGTTTCCCGGAGCGGCGTAGCGATCAGGCGCTCGTAGCTCGCGACGAACGACCGAAAGACGTCGGCCTGGCCATCGGTCAGGAACCCGAAGCCCGGCCGCCAGGGCTCATTGCCCCAATACTCCTTCCAATCGCTGCCCAGATCCGGATAGCCCGGCCAGGTGCTCGACGGTCCAGGAATGCTGAAGGTGATGACCGGGCCAGACCACTTCGCGTTGTCGAAGAGCATCCAATCGAGAACTTGCTGGACGGTCGGGCTGGCCATGCTTTCCTTCACAACAGGGGCGAGCAATTACGCACGGACGCCATCATTAGTAGCGATGCCGACGAAGCTCAACCCAATGGCGGCGTCGCCATCGGCGGCGCGCCCCGCGCCGACCGCATCGCCAAGTCGAGCACCTCGTAGATGCGTCGGTCGCCTGACTGGGCGGCGTTGAAGCGCAGGTGGTCGCGCCAGCCGCGCGAGGCGCTGAACGCCTCGCCCGGGGCCAGCACGACGCCGTGGGCCAGGGCGTGCTGGGCGACCGCGCCGCCGTCCAGCCCGTCCGGCAGCCTCATCCAGAGGAAGATTCCCGCGGCCGGCTCGATCCAGGGCGTGAGCCCCAGCGGCCGTAGGCGCGCCAGGGTCTCGCCGCGCGCGCGGGCCAGGCGCTCGCGCAGGGCGGCGAGGTAGCGGCGATAGGCGCCGTCGGCGAGGATCGCATGCGTCAGGTCCGCCGCCAGCCCGCCCCCGCCGAACGAGGTCGCCACCTTGAGGTCGATCAGGCCCTCGATCCACTCCGCGCGGGCGGCGACGAAGCCGCAGCGCCCGGCCGCCGACAGGGTCTTGGAGAAGCTGCCGATCACCACCACCCGCTCCAGGCCGTCGAACGCCGCCAGGCGCGGCGAGGCCTCGGTCTCCAGGTCGGCATAGACGTCGTCCTCGACGATCAGGAGGTCGTGCCGCTCGGCGAGCTTGAGCAGGCGATGGGCGGTCACCGCCGACAGCGTGCCGCCCGTCGGATTCTGCGGGCCCGAATTGGTGATGTAGAGCCGCGGCCGGCGGGCGGTCAGCAGCTGCTCGAACTGTTCGAGGTCCGGGCCGGCCTGGGTCCAGGGCACGCCCGTCACCTCGACCCGATGCGCGCGCAGCAGGGCGTGGAAATTGAAATAGCAGGGATCATCGACCAGGACGGTGTCGCCCGGCTCCAGCAGAAATCGACAGACCAGGTCCAGCGCCTGGACGCCGGACTCGGTCAGCATGACCTGGCCGGGCGGCGCCTCCAGCCCGTAGGCGGCGAGTCGGCGCGACAGGTGCTGGCGCATGGCCGGCGCGCCGAGCGGCGGGCTGTAGTCGGTCAGGTTGGCCTGTCGGCTGCGCGCCAGCCCCCGCAGGGCCCGGCGCACCGCCTCGTCGGGCATCCAGTCACCGGGCAGCCAGCCGCACCCCGGCTTGAGCGCCCCGGGAGGCGCCTCCAGCGACTGGCGCGACACCCATAGCGGATCAATCGAGCGATCGAGCTGCGGCGCCAGCTCAGCCAGGGCCAGCGGCGGCGCGCGGCCGGCCACATAGAAGCCCGAGCCGCGCCGGGCCTGCAGGACGCCCTCGGCCGCCAGCCGGTCGTAGGCCTCGACCACCGTCGACTTGGCGACGCCGCTCGCCGCGGCCAGGGCGCGGATCGACGGCGCCTTGGCGCCAGGCTGCAGGGTTCGCGCCGCGATCCGCTCGCGAATGCCGCCCATCACCGCCTCGACCCGACCGCCGCGCGCCATCTGTCCCGCCAAATATCCAGTACAGTTTTGCCAAACTGTATCTCACCGTACCTGTCGAGGCGAGCACCGAGACCCTAGTCCTGCGCCCCTGGAGGCGACCATGGACGACAAGACGAGAGGCTGGATCGACGGGCTGCTGGGCGTGGCGATCTTTTCCGGATCGCTGCCCGCGACCCGCGTGGCGGTTGCCGAGATCGACCCGCTGTTCCTGACGGCGGCGCGGGCGGTGATCGCCGGAGTCCTGGCGCTGGGCTTGCTGAGCGTCATGCGTGCGCCGCGACCGGCGCGGCGCGATCTCGCGGCCCTGGCGCTCGTGGCGGCCGGGGTGGTGGCGGGCTTCCCGCTGCTGACCGCGATCGCCCTGCGCGAGATCACGGCGGCGCACTCGATCGTGTTCATCGGGCTGCTGCCCATGGCCACGGCGCTGTTCGCGGTGGTCCGCGCCGGCGAACACCCGAGCCGGTCGTTCTGGGCCTTTGCAGGCCTTGGGGCGGCGCTGGTGGCCGTCTTCGCTCTCACCCGCGGCGCGGAAGGCTCGCTGAGCGGCGACCTCCTGATGGTCGCGGCGGTCGCGGTCTGCGGCCTCGGTTATGCCGAGGGCGGGCGTCTGTCGCGCACCCTGGGCGGCTGGCAGGTGATCTGCTGGGCGCTGGTCATCGCCCTGCCCGCCATGGCCGCGCTGGGGCTGGCGACGTGGCCGACCGACCTGGCGCAGGTCAGCGCGCGCGGTTGGACGGGCCTGGCCTACGTCTCGCTGTTCAGCATGCTGATCGGATTTGTCTTCTGGTACCGCGGCCTGGCGCTGGGCGGGGTGGCGGCGGTGGGCCAACTGCAGCTGCTGCAGCCGCTGATGGGCCTGGGCCTGGCGGCCTGGCTGCTGGGCGAGCCGGTCGGCTGGTCCATGGCGGCTGTAACCGCCGGGGTCGTGCTGTGCGTGGCGGGGGCCAAGCGCTTCGCCTGATCCCCGCCGCGCGGAAGTCTTAGTCCTTGGCGCGTTCCGAGTAGGTCCAGTCCTCGGTGAGGATGACCACGCGGGTGCCGGCGGCGATGTACGGCGGCACCATGATGCGCTCGCCGTTGGTCAGAATGGCCGGCTTGTAGGACGAAGAGGCGGTCTGGCCCTTCACCGACGGCTCGGTCTCGGCGATTTCGAAGATGACGGTGCGCGGCAGCTCCATGGCGATCGGAACGCCTTCGTGCACCGACAGAACGACCGTCAGGCCGTCGGTCAGCCAAGGGGCGTTCTCGCCGACGGTTTCTTCCGACACCACGACCTGATCGTAGGTCTCGGGCTGCATGAAGTGGTAGCCCTCGCCGTCCTGGTAGAGGAAGTTGTAGTTGCGGTCGTCGACGAAGGCGCGCTCGACCTGCTCGGTCGTGCGCCAACGCTCGGACACCTTCACGCCGTCGGCGATGCGGCGCATGTTGAGCTGGGTGACGGGGGTCCCCTTACCGGGGTGGATGTTTTCGGCGGTCAGGACGACATAGAGCTTGCCGTCCATGTCGACGACGGCGCCTTTCCTGAGCGAGCTGGCAGCGACCTTCACGTAAGTTCGTCCTCAAGCCTATTTTGGAGGGGCCGCCATCGACCCCCGCGCGATTCCGCCGAGCGGCGGTCTTGCCGCGCACCTATACGATGAAGGCGAAATTCGCCAGTCATGATCGAAATGGCCGCATAGAGGACGCCCGCGCCGATGACTTCTCAATCGCCCTGGTGGCGGGCCGACATCCACCAGGACCGCCGGCCGTTCCTGCTGGCGCGGGGCGCGATCACCCGAGCCGCCCGCCGATGGTTCGAGGACCGCGGCTTCACCGAGGTCGAGGGCGCGGCGCTGCAGGTCTCGCCCGGCAACGAAGCCCACCTGCACGCCTTCGCCACGGAGATCATCGGCAATTCGGGCGAGACCGCGCCGCTCTACCTGCACACCTCGCCGGAGTTCGCCTGCAAGAAGCTGCTGGCCGCGGGCGAGACGAGGATATTCGACTTCGCCCGGGTCTGGCGCAACCGCGAGCGCGGGCCGCTGCATCACCCTGAATTCACCCTGCTGGAGTGGTACCGCACAGGCGAGCCCTACGAGCAGCTGATGGCCGACTGCGCCGACCTGCTGCGGCTGGCGGCCGAGACGGCGGGGGCCAAGACCTTCTCCTATCGACAGCTATCCAGCGACCCCTTCCAGGAACCCGAACGGTTGAGCCTGCAGGAGGCGTTTCAGCGGCACGCCGGCGTCGACCTGCTGGCCACCGTGGCCGTCGACGGCGAAACCGACCGAGACGGTTTGGCCGCGGCCGCGACCCGGGCGGGCGTGCGGATCGCCGACGACGATGTCTGGGCCGACATCTATTCGAAGGTGCTGGTCGAGAAGGTCGAACCGAACCTGGGCATGGGCCGCCCGACTATCCTCTGCGAGTACCCGATCAGCGAGGCGGCCCTGGCCCGGCCCAAGGCGTCCGACCCGCGCGTGGCCGAGCGCTTTGAGCTCTATGCCTGCGGGGTCGAGCTGGCCAACGCGTTCGGCGAACTGACCGATCCGGTCGAGCAGCGCCGGCGGTTCCAGGCCGAGATGGACGAAAAGGCCCGCGTCTACGGCGAACGCTATCCGATCGACGAGGATTTCCTGGCCGCCCTGCCGCACATGCCGAGCGCCTGCGGTTCGGCGCTCGGCTTCGACCGGCTGGTGATGCTGGCGACCGGCGCGGCCCGCATCGAGCAGGTGGTGTGGACGCCGGTGGCCGACGTCGCGCGCTAGGCCGCATTTGCCCCCAGGCCCTCCATGAGCCATATGCGCGCGGGATGAGCACGCTTCGCAAACCGGGCGACCTGGTCGCCGCCGGGCTGGCGCCGCCGGAGCGGCTGCCGGAGCTTGAGCGCGTGGCCGCCCGCTATGCGCTGGCGATCACCCCGGACATGGCCGAACTCATCGATCCGGCCGACCCGGCCGACCCGATCGCCCGCCAGCTGATGCCGGACGCGGCCGAGCTGAACGCAACGCCCGAGGAGGACGCCGATCCGATCGGCGACTTCGCCCACAGTCCGGTCGAGGGGATCGTCCACCGCTATCGCGACCGCGTGCTGCTGAAGCCGACCCACACCTGCGCGGTCTACTGCCGGTTCTGCTTCCGGCGCGAAATGGTCGGGCCCGAAGGGCTGTCGAACCTGACCGCCGCCCAGCTCGACGCGGCGTTCGCCTATATCGCCGAGCGGCCGGAGATCTGGGAGGTCATCGTCACCGGCGGCGACCCGTTCGTACTGTCGCCACGGCGGCTGGCCGACATCTCGGCGCGGCTTGCGGCCATCGAACACGTGAAGGTCGTGCGCTATCACACCCGCGTGCCGGTCGTGGATCCGGGCGCCGTCACCGACGAGCTGGTCGCGGCGATCAAGTGCGAGGGCAAGGCGGTCTATGTCGCCCTGCACGCCAATCATTCGCGCGAACTGACCCCCGCCGCCCGCGCCGCCTGCGCCAGGATCATCGACGCCGGCCTGCCGATGCTGAGCCAGACCGTGCTGCTGAAAGGCGTCAACGACGACCCCGAGACGCTGGGCGCGCTGATGCGCGGCTTCGTCGAGAACCGGATCAGGCCCTATTACCTGCACCAGGGCGACCTGGCGCCGGGCACCAGCCACCAGCGAACCAGCATCGCGGAGGGCCGCGCCGTGATGCGGGCCCTGCGCGGGCGTTTCTCCGGCCTCTGCCAGCCGACCTACGTGCTCGACATCCCCGGCGGCCACGGCAAGGTCCCGGTCGGCCCGAACTATGTCGGCGAGACCAGCGTCGAGGATCCGAACGGGGTCATCCACGCCTACCCCCCGAAGCGCCACGATTGAGCGAACACCGATCCTGAACTAGCGTCCCCTGCCCAAGGCTGGTCGGGGAACGCAACACGTGGCTTCGAAACGCTCGATCCTGACGGCCATCGTCGGCGGCGGCGTGATCGCCGCGACGCTCGACATCGGCGCGGCCATGCTGATCAGCGGCGCCGGTCTGACGACCATCCTGCAGTTCATCGCCAGCGGCCTGATCGGCAAGGCTGCGTTCGGCGGCGGGACCGCCACCGCAGTCCTGGGCGCGGCGCTACAGGAAGCGATGGGGTTGATCATCGCCGCGGTCTTCGTATCGGCCAGCCTGGCCGCGCCGGTGCTGCGCCGGGCCTGGATCGCCGCCGGTCTGGCCTACGGCGTCGTCATCTACGGGGTCATGAACTACGTGGTCATGCCGCTGTCGGCGGTGGGCAGGGTTCCGACATTCAGCCCCGAGGGCCTGATCAAGAACGGTCTGGCCATGCTTGCCTTCGGCCTGATCATCGCCTGGTTCGCCCAGCGGGGCCTGCAGGACGACGCGCCTACAGGTCGCCGGCGAGACGCGGCCCGGATCAAGCCGTAGCGGCTGGCCGACCGTCCACAATGTTCCTTGCCAACGCCTCGGCGACCTTGATGCCGTCGATGGAGGCCGAGAGGATGCCGCCGGCGTAGCCCGCGCCCTCGCCCGCCGGGTACAGGCCCACGGTGTTGAGGCTCTGGAAGTCCTTGCCGCGGGTGATGCGGACCGGCGAGGAGGTGCGGGTCTCCACGCCCGTCAGCACCGCGTCGGCGTGGTCGAAGCCGGGGATCTGGCGGGCGAAGGCCGGCAGCGCCTCGCGGATCGCGGCGATGGCGAAGTCCGGCAGGCAGGTCGACAGATCGGTCGGGGTGACGCCGGGGCGGTAGGATGGAACCACCTCGCCGAGGCTCGTTGACGGCTTGCCGGCCAGGAAGTCGCCGACCCGCTGGGCGGGCGCGGCATAGGTTTCGCCGCCGGCCACGAAGGCCTGGGATTCCCAGTGACGCTGGAGTTCGATCCCGGCCAGCGGATGGCCTGGATAGTCGCGTTCGGGCTCGATGCCGACGACGATGCCGGCGTTGGCGTTGCGCTCGTTGCGGGAATACTGGCTCATGCCGTTGGTGACGACGCGGCCCGGCTCGGAGGTCGCGGCCACCACCGTGCCGCCCGGGCACATGCAGAAGCTGTAGACGGTCCGTCCGTTCGAACAGTGATGCGAGAGGCTATAGGCCGCAGCCCCCAGGTCCTTGTGCCCGGCATTGGTCCCGAACCGGGCGCGGTCGATCCAGGACTGCGGGTGCTCGATGCGGAAGCCGAGCGAGAACGGTTTGGCCTCGATGTGGACGCCGCGGTCGTAGAGCGCGTGGAAGGTGTCGCGGGCGCTGTGGCCGAGCGCCAACACGACGTGGTCGGCCTCGATGTAGCCCCCGCCCTGCAGGTGCAGGCCGACGAGCCGGCGCTGGCCGCCCTCCAGGGCGATGTCGAAGTCCTCGACCTTGTGCTCGAAGCGGTATTCGCCGCCGAGCGCCTCGACCTTCTCGCGCATGGCCTCGACCATGGTCACCAGCCGGAAGGTGCCGACGTGGGGGTGGGCCTCGGTCAGGATCTCGGGCGGGGCGCCGGCGGCGACGAACTCGGTCAGCACCTTGCGACTGAGGAAGCGCGGATCCTTGATCTGGCTGTAGAGCTTGCCGTCGGAGAAGGTGCCGGCGCCGCCCTCGCCGAACTGGACGTTGGATTCGGGATGCAGCTTGCTGCGCCGCCAGAGGTCCCAGGTGTCCTTGGTGCGCTCACGCACGACCTTGCCGCGATCGACGATGATCGGCTTGAAGCCCATCTCGGCCAGGATCAGGCCGGCGAACAGGCCGCAGGGGCCGGCCCCGATCACCACCGGACGCCTGGCCAGGTTCGCCGGCGCCTGGGCGACGTGGCGATAGGCCATGTCCGGCGTCGGCTGGACGTTGCGATCGCCGGCGTGGCGAGCGAGCACGGCCGCCTCGTCCTGCACCACGACGTCGACCGTGTAGACCATCAGGATCGCCGACTTGCGCCGCGCGTCGTTGGCGCGGCGGAAGATCTCGAACGAGACGAGCTCGGATTCGGGGCCGGCCAGCTTGGCCAGCACGGCGGCGCGCAGGTCCTCTTCCGGGTGGCCGAGGGGCAGCTTGATTTCGGTCAGTCGCAGCATTTGGGGGCTTTTAGCCGGTCTAGGGAGGGAGGGAAGCGCGGGGATGTCTATCGATGTCATTCCGGCTTCAACGAGCTGAAGGCCGGGATCCATGAACATTTGACTTGGAACGCCTCGCTCCGCCCGACGCGTCGGCGCGAATGGGTCCCGGACAAGCCCTGCGGGATTTCCGGGATGACACTCGGTCTCTAGTCCGCGACCGGCACCGTGTAATTCAAGGCCAGCCGGCCGCCGTCGGGATAGATGGTCTGACCGGTGATGTAGGAGCTGTCGTCGCTGGCCAGGAAGACGGCGACGCGGCCGATCTCGTCGACCTCGCCGAAGCGGCCGAGCGGCGTGCGCTGCAGCACCCGGCGGCGAGCCTCGTCGTCCTGCATCACCCCTTTCAGGATGTCGGTGACGATGGTGCCCGGCCCGATCGCGTTCACCCGCACGCCATGCGGCGCCAGGCCCAGGGCCATGGCCTTGGTCAACTGCGCCAAGCCGCCCTTGGAGGCGACGTAGGCGATCTGGTTGGGGATCGCGAGCACTGCGTTGATAGAGGACATGTTGATGATCGAGCCCCTGATCTTGGCGTCGACCATGTGGCGGGCCACGGTCTGGCCGACCACGAACGGGGCGCGCAGGTTCACCGCCATCACCCGGTCGAAGTCCTCCAGCTCGGCGTCGAGGATGTCGCCGGCGACCAGCATGCCGGCGTTGTTGACCAGCACGTCGATCTTGCCCAGCAGCGCCGCGGCCCGGATCACCGCCATGCGCGCGGCCTCGGCGTCGGCGAGATCACAGGCCAGGGCATGGACCTGACGGCCGCTGGCGCGGGCCAGGTCCTGCGCCGCCGCCACGACCCGCGCCTCGTCGAGGTCGAGCAGCACGAGATCGCACCCCTCGGCGGCGAAGGCCCGGGCGCAGCCCAGGCCGATGCCCCCGGCCGCGCCGGTGACGAGCGCCGAGCGCCCGGAAAGGCGGCCGCTCACCACGCCCCCGTGTTCGGCATCGAGGCCCAGGGTTCGGCCGGCTCCTTGCGCGGGCCGGCCTGCAGCAGCTCGATCGAAATGCCGTCGGGGGAGCGCACGAAGGCCATGTGACCGTCGCGCGGCGGGCGGTTGATGGTCACCCCGCCGTCGGCGAGGCGCTGGCAGGTCGCGTAGATGTCGTCGACGGCATAGGCCAGATGGCCGAAGTTGCGACCGCCCTGATAGTCCTCCGGATCCCAGTTGTAGGTCAGCTCGACCATCGGGGCCTTGGCGGCCAGGGCCGCCTCGCGGTCGGCGGGGGCGCAGAGGAACACCAGGGTGAATCGTCCCCCCTGGTTCTCGGTGCGGGAGACTTCGACCAAGCCCAGCTTGTTGCAGTAGAAGTCCAGAGAAGCGTCGAGGTCGGTCACCCGAACCATGGTGTGCAGGTATTTCACGGCGGCGTACTTTCCTTGCAGGCGGCGGATATTGGAGCGCCCGCGGCGTTAAAGAGCAAGCAAGGCCATGCTGCAATCATGCGGCGCCTGGGGCACATTATCGGTCCTTTGTGTCGTCTGTCCGCGAATTCATTTGCAGTCGCAGAACAGCGGCATCAGAAGACGCTAAAACCTATTTTCTGCGGCCCGGGCGTACGACTGCGATTCCAAGAGCGGTCGCGACTTCGTTGCTGCCCGGGGGGAAACGGCTGAATGCGAGTCAAGTCACAGTACCTGTTTGTGATCGCCGTCGTGGCCGTGCTGGTCCTGGCGTTCGCCATCGGCACCATCGCCAGCCGGGCGAGCAAGTCTGGAAAGGCCGAGGCCAAGACCGCCGACGCCTTGCCCACAGTGCAGGCGGTGCTGACCCCGGAAGCGACTCATGAATACGCCGTGGCGATCCGCGGCCGCACCGAGGCGGCGCGCAGCGTCGTGGTGCGTTCGGAAACGGCCGGCGTCGTCGCCGCCACCCCGGCGGTCGAAGGCTCGTTCGTACGCAAGGGCACGGTGCTGTGCCGGCTGAACGTCGACGCCCGCCAGGCGACGCTGGACCAGGCCCGCGCCAACCTGCGCTCGCGCCAGTTGCAGCAGAAGGCGTCGGCCGAGCTGGCGGCCAAGGGCTATCGCTCGCAGACCCAGGTGCTGCAGGACCAGGCCAACCTGGACAGCGCCGCGGCCACGGTCCGCCAGGCCGAGCTGGGCGTCGAGCAGATGAGCATCCGCGCCCCGTTCGACGGCGTGTTCGACAAGCGCGACGCCGAGGTCGGCGCCTATCTGGCGCCAGGCCAGCCCTGCGGCACGATGATCGAGCTCAACCCGCTGCTGATCGTCGGCGACCTGCCCGAGACCGAGGCTTCGAAGGTCAAGCTCGGCTCGAGCGCCAGCGCCCAGCTGACCTCCGGCGAGACCCTGGCCGGCAAGGTCCGCTACGCCGCGCGCGAGGCCGACGCGCAGACCCGCACCTATCGCATCGAAATCACCACCGCGAACCCGCAGATGACCCGTTCGGGCCTGTCGGCGGCGGTGCGGATCAACGCCGGGTCGGGCCCGGCGCACCTGGTGCCGCTGTCCTCGCTGGTGCTGGACGCGGGCGGGCGCCAGGGCGTGCGCTACGTGCTGGCCGACGACAAAGTCGCCTTCGCGCCGATCAAGGTGCTGGAGGAGACGGCGCAGGGCATCTGGGTGACCGGCCTCAAGGGCCCGGTTCGAGTGATCACGGTCGGCCAATCGTACGTGGCCGAAGGTCAAAAGGTTCGAGTGGCTGCGGCGCGCTAGGCGCGCCCCTGCTCATCAGGAGACGAGGCTATGATCGGACCTCTGATCGATGGCGCGATCAAACGGCGCAAGGTGGTGCTGGCCGTCACCCTGATCGCCAGCCTGTTCGGGTTCTTCGCGTACCTGTCGATGCCGCGGGAATCCAACCCGAACATCGACTTCCCTTTCCTCACCGTGGTGGTGCCCTACCCCGGCGTCAGTCCCGAGGACGCCGAGCGGCTGCTCGTGCGGCCGCTGGAGACCGAGCTGCAGACGATCGAGGGCGTCAAGGAGATGAACGCGGTCGCCCGCCAGAGCATGGCGATCGTAAACCTCGAGTTCGAGGCCGACTTCGACAAGGACAAGGCGCTGGGCGAGGTCCGCGCCAAGGTCGACCTGGCCCGCGGCAAGTTCCCGCCGGACGCCGAGGAGCCGATCATCGAGGAGGCCAACGCTTCCGGCGAGCCGATCATCGGCATCGTGCTGTCGGGCGCGGCCCCGGAACGCACCCTGTTCCACATCTCGCGCAATCTGCAGGACCGGCTGGAAAGCACCCCCGGGGTGCTGGAGGTCTATCTGAACGGCGGCCGCGAGGAGCTGCTGGAAGTCACCATCGACCCGGTGCGCATGGAGGCGGCCAACGTCTCGCCGGGTGAGCTGGCGCAGGTGATCGGCCGCAACAACCAGCTGGTCCCGGCCGGCAACCTGGAGTCCGGCGCCGGCAAGTTCGCGGTCAAGGTCCCCGGGGTGGTCAACCAGCCGGCCGACATCCTGGCCCTGCCGATCAAGAAGAACGGCGACCGGCTGATCACGGTCGGCGACATCGGCGACGTGCGGCGGACCTTCAAGGAAGCCAACTACATCACCCGCTTCAACGGCCAGCCGGCCTTCTCCGTGGATGTGGCCAAGCGGTCGGGGGCCAACGTCCTCGACACCGTCAAGGAAGTCCGCAAGGTCGTCGCCGAGGAGCAGAAGCGTTGGCCGGAGACGGTCAAGGTCTCGTACATCTTCGATGAAAGCGACTTCATCGGCCGCACCCTGGTGGTGCTGGAGAGCGGCCTGCTGATCGCCACCATCCTGGTCATGCTGATCATCGTGGCGACGCTGGGCATCCGCCAGGGGCTGATGGTCGGCGCGGCGATCCCGGCCTGCTTCATGCTGGCCTTCCTGATGCTCAACGCCACCGGCGTGACCCTGAACCAGATGGTGATGTTCGGGCTGGTGCTGGCGGTCGGCATCCTGGTCGACGGCGGCATCGTGGTGGTCGAGTACGCCGACCGGAAGATGGCCGAGGGCATGTCCAAGGAGGAAGCCTTCGCCGCGGCCGGCAAGCGGATGTTCTGGCCGGTGCTGAACGGCACCCTGACGACGCTCTGCGCCTTCCTGCCGTTCCTGTTCTGGAACTCGATCCCCGGCAAGTTCATGAGCTTCCTGCCCATGACCCTGTTCTATGTGCTGGGCGCGTCGATCTTCATCGCCCTGATCTTCACCCCGGCCCTGGGCTCGATCTTCGGACGCAAGGCGGCGGTGGACGAGGCGCACCTGGCCGAGATCGAGAAATCCGAACGGGGCGACCCGCGCGAGATGACCGGCTTCATGGGCTGGTACGCGCGCACCATCGACAGCCTGGGCCATCACCCGACCACGACCATGTTCGCAACCCTGGCGGTCATCGTGGTGGTGGTCATCGCCTTCCGCGCCGAGAACAAGCCGACCGAGTTCTTCCTGCAGCAGGACCCGGAATACGTGGCCGTCTACGTCAAGGCGCGGGGCAACCTGTCGCCGCAGGCCCAGGACGTCATCGTGCGCCAGGTCGAAAGCCGGCTGATCGGGCTCAAGGGCATCAACTCGATTTTCGTGCGATCGGGCACGGCGAGCCCCGGCGGCGGGCCGAATTCGATCCCCAACGACACCATCGGCCGCATCAACGTGGACTTCGTCGATTACGAGGACCGGCTGGAGCTGGGCCTTGTCGGCAAGGACATCGCCAACGAGGTTCGCAAGCGCGTGGCCGGCATTCCCGGCGTCGAGGTCGAGGTGCGCGAGCCGCAGGGCGGCCCGCCGGTCGGCAAGGACGTGCAGGTCGAGCTGCGCAGCCAGGACCCGGCGGCGCTCAACAAGGCGGCCGACATCGTCAAGGCCAAGCTGGCCGCAGACCGGCAGCTGCACGAGTTGGAGGACAACCGCACATCGCCCGGGATCGAGTGGAACATGACCGTCGACCGGGAGGCCGCCGGCCGCTACGGGGTCGACGTGCTGACCGTCGGGCAGGCGATCCAATTCGTGACCGGCGGGGTCCTGGTCGGGCGATTCCGCCCCGACGACGCCGATGACGAGCTGGACATCCGCGTCCGCTTCCCGCCCGAAGGCCGCAACGTCGCGGCCTTTGACACCCTGAAGATCCCGACCCAGTTCGGGCCGGTGCCGGCCAGCTATTTCATCAAGCTCGCCCCGGCCCAGCAGGTGACGACGATCCAGCGCCGCGACGGCCAGCGGTTGGCGGTCATCCAGGCCAACGCCATCGAGGGGGTTGCGGCCAGCCACAAGATCGCCGAGCTGCGCCCCTGGCTGGAGAAGGCCAACCTCGACCCCAACGTGCGCTGGAAGTTCACCGGCGCCGACGAGGAAGGCCAGGAGGCGGCGCGGTTCTTCGTCGCCGCCATGGCGGTCTCGCTGTTCCTGATGGGCGTCATCCTGCTCTGGCAGTTCAACTCGTTCTACGGCGTGCTGGTGACGCTGTCGGCGGTGGCGCTGTCGACCGTCGGCGTGCTGCTGGGCGTGGTCGTGAACATCGCCCACACCTTCGACTACATCTCGGTGATCATGCTGGGGACCGGGGTCGTGGCGCTGGCCGGGGTCGTGGTCGGCCACAACATCGTGCTGGTCGACACCTACTACCAGCTGCGCCGCGCCGGCTTCCCGGCCGACGAGGCGGCGGTGCGCGCGGCCACCCAGCGGTTCCGGCCGGTCATGCTGACCACGCTGGTGACGGTGGTCGGCCTGCTGCCGCTGATGTTCCAACTGCACCCGAACTTCCACGGCCTGCACCTGGAGTACAAGGCGCCCGGCTCGGAGTGGTGGGTGCAGCTGTCCGGAGCAGTGGTCTGGGGCCTGTCCTTCGCCACCCTGCTGACGCTGATCCTGACGCCGGTGATGCTGGCCGCCCCGAAGGTCTATGGCCGGCGGTTCGGCTGGCTGGGAGAGCGGCTGGGCCTGCGCCGGCGCAAGCGGCGCAGCGACGAGATCGTCGCCAGCGGCGAGAGCGAGATCGCCAAGGCCGCCGAATAGGCTCTCAGACCTCGCGCGCCAGCCGCCGACGGTTGGCGCGCACCCGGCGGCGATAGAGCGCCATGGCCTTGGTCGCCCCGGCGTGCGGCGAACCGCTCATGGCTCCGAGCGCGAGTTCGGTCTGCGCCGCCATCGCAGCCGAGACCTTCTCGGCCACCATGCGCTGGGCCTCGGCCGCCGCCCCCGTCCCGCCGCCGGCCAGCTTCATCATGCGCAGCGCCACCACCTGGCTGGACTCGGCCCCGAGCCAGAAGGCGTCGATCGACAGCTTCAGCCAGGGATTGGGATTGAACATCGGCGCGCCTTCGGAGACTTGAGCGCCAGAGCCTAGACCCAGTCTACAGCCGGCGTCACGCCTCGCGGGTCTGGCGACGCCAAAGAGCCGCATACTCGCCGCCCTTTTCGAGCAGTTCGGCATGGCGGCCGCGTTCGACGATGCGGCCGCGGCGCAGCACCAGGATCAGGTCGGCGTCGACGATGGTCGACAGGCGGTGGGCGATGACCAGGGTGGTGCGGCCGGCGCGGACCTTGCGCAGGGTCTCCTGGATCGCCGCCTCGGTCGGGCCGTCCAGCGCGCTGGTGGCCTCGTCGAGGATCAACAGGCGTGGATCGGCCAGCAGGGCGCGGGCGATGCCGACGCGCTGACGCTCGCCGCCGGACAGCTTCAGGCCGCGCTCGCCGACCCGTGTGGCCAAGCCGTTCGGCAGGCTGTCGATGAAGCCGCCCAGTTCGGCCGCCTCGGCGGCGGCCCGGATCTCGGCCGTGCTGGCGGCGGGCCGCGCAAAGGCGATGTTGGCGGCCATGGTGTCGTTGAACAGCGCCACGTCCTGCGGCACCAGGGCGATCGCCTGGCGCAGCGAGCTCTGCCGAACCTGGCGCAGGTCGACGCCGTCGAGGGTGATGGCGCCGCTCTGTGGATCGATCAGCCGCAGGGCCAGGCGGATGGCGGTGGTCTTGCCCGCCCCGGACGGCCCGACCAGGGCCACCGTCGCGCCGGGTGCGGCGCGGAAGCTGACGTCGATCAGGCCGGTCGAGCGGGCGTCATGGCGGAACTCGACGTCCTCGAACACGATCTCGGCCCCGCGGCCGCTGGCCGGCGGCAGAGGCCGGGCGTCAGGGGCGTCGACGATGTCGGGCTTCACCGCCCGCAACTGGACCATCTGCTCCATGTCGATGAAGGCCTGACGGATCTCGCGGTAGTTGAAGCCCAGCATGTTGAGCGGGCCGTAGATGCCGATCAGCAGCAGGATCGCCATGGTCACGTCGCCGATCCGCATGCGGCCGTTCATGACCTCGTAGCCAGCCATCACCGTCATCAGCGCCAGGCCGAGGTTCAGGACCAGGGCCTGCACCGCGTTGAGCATGGCCAGCGAGGCGTTGGCCCGCACCCCGGCGCGGACATAGTCGGCCATCGCCGCTTCGTAGCGGTCGACGGTGCGGTCCTCGGAGCCGAAGGTCTTGACCGTCTCGTAATTCAACAGGGCGTCCACCGAGAGGCCGGCGCTGCGGCTGTCGGCCTCGTTCAGCTCGCGCCGATGGCTCAGCCGCCAGTCGGTGATCTTGAAGGTGAGCATCGCGTAGAGGACGATGGTGACGAAGGCGGTCGCGGCGAAACGCCAATCCAGGCGCATGGCCATCACCGCCATAGCCAGCACCAGCTCGATCGCCGTCGGGCCGAGATTGAACACCACGCTGCGCATCAGGAAGTCGGTGGAGCGGGCGCCGCGGTCGATGACCCGCGCCAGGCTGCCGGTCTGCTTGCCCTGGTGATAGTCGAGCCCGAGCGCCAGGGTATGGGCGAAGGTCTCGGTAGCGGCCTTGGCCATGGTCGACTGGGCGACCACGGTGAAGATCATGTCGCGCAGGTTCGGCGCGCAGGCCGCGACCAACCGTAAGCCCGCAAACGCCAGGGCCAGCAGCAGAAAGTCCACGCCAAGCTGGGCGGCCTGGCCGGCGCCCGGCGCCAGGCGGTTGATCGCATCGCCCAGGGCCACCGGCGCGGCCACCCCGGCCGCCTTGCCCGCGAACACCAGGGCCAGGGACGCGGCCACGCGCCAGCGCAGGCCGGGCGCGCCCGACCTCATGACCAGGGCGGCCAGGTCACGCATCGAGCGCCAGAAGTCGAATTTCACCGACGCCGGGGCGATGGCGTCGGGAACCGCCTGACGGCGGGCGGCCATGGCGGGGGTCATCGGCGGCTCACTTCAGCAGGATGGTCGATTGGACCCCGCCGCCCGGGGTCATCCAGTCGACGCGAAGGCCCCCGGCCACGGCGGCGGCCCGGAACGGCCCACTGGCCAGCGCCGGCGCGGGAGTCGCATCGACCTCCACCGGGTTCTCGGTGGCGTCGCCGAAGACGTCGATCTGCCGGCGGCCCGGCTCCAGCGGCTGGGTCAGGGCCAGGACATAGCGGCCGCGGCCGTCGGCCCGCCCTTCGGCGAACTTGCGGCCGTCGATGTGGACGCTGAGCGCCGCGCCGGCCGGGGCGCGGCCCGACACCACCGCCCCGCCCTCGCGATCGAAGTCGACGGCGTCGAGGTCGTTCTTGCCGGTACGGCCGACACGCAAGGCGCCGGTCCCGGCCCGCAGCAGCGCCGCCTCTCCGTCGGGGGTCAGCAGCAGATAGCCCTCGCTCTGCACCGTGCGCCCGCCGCCGGTCGCCGACAGGCCGTAGATCTGGGGCTGGGTCCCGCGCGGCGCCGCCAGGCGCCAGACGCCCTTTGAGTCGGCGTCGGCGAACAGGGCCTGGCCCTGCGGCGTCGCCAGACGCACCCGCGAAGAGCCCGGGGCCGAGCCGCTGATCCGCAGGCTGTCGCCGTCGAGCCGCACCTCGTTGACCTGCGGCGGCGCCAGATAGCCGACGTCAGCCTGGGCCGGCGCCCCCTTGGCGGCCGGCGCAACGCTGGGCGCAGGGTCCTGGCCGCAGGCGGCCAGACCGAGGGCGAGCGCCGCCAGCAGCGGCGGATGAAGCGGGACTCGGCGCAGCTTGAAACTCCCTGGTTCTCGGCCTAGCTAATCGGTCTTTCCCGGCGCCTCTGCAAGCGCGCCGCGTTGATTCTCCAGGAGCTTCATCAAATGGGCGACGCGCCCGACCGCCTCGACTCCGTCTGCGTCTTCTGTGGCTCGTCCGATGCGGCCGATCCGGCCCTGCTGGCCAGCGCCGCCGAATTGGGCCGCGGACTGGCGGCGGCGGAGCTGACGATGATCTACGGCGGCGGCGGGGTCGGGCTGATGGGCGCCTGCGCGGTCGCCGCGCACGAGGCCGGCGGCAAGGTGCTGGGCATCATCCCGGCTTTCCTGAAGGAACGCGAACGCCGCCTCGACATCGTCGAGACCGTCGTCGTGGAGTCCATGCACGAGCGCAAGATGATGATGTTCGAGCGCTCGGACGGCTTTGTGGTGCTGCCGGGCGGCATCGGCACGCTGGAGGAAGTGGTCGAGTTGCTGTCGTGGCGGCGGCTGGATCTGCACGGCAAGCCGGTGGTGTTCTACAATCCGGACGGCTTCTGGGAGCCGCTGTTCCACCTGTTTCAGCACACGGTCGACCAGCACCTGACCCCGCCCAGCTTCATGACGAGCTGGGTCGCAGTCGACTCCATCGACGAGATCATCCCGGCCCTGCGCCGCGGCGTGCCGACCGGACCGGACGCCGCGCCGGACGTCGCCCAACTGACCTAGGGCCGCAGCCGCTCCAGCAACACGATCTCGCCGTGATAGTCGGCGCGGGCGTACTCCCGGAAGCCGGCTTTGTCCGCGGCGCGCAGGGACGGCGCGTTCTGCGGATTGATCATGCAGACCGTACGACCCCCCGGCAGGTTGGCGTCGGCCCAGGCCAGGGCCGCGGCGATCGCCTCGCTGGCATAGCCCTTGCCGTGAACCGAGGGGCTGAGCACCCAGCCCATTTCCGGGGCGTCTCCGAAGCCCGGCTCGAAACCGCGCATGAAGTCGGCCAGGCCCAGTTCGCCGACGAAACGGCCGGACGGCTTTTCGCAGATCGCCCAGAAGCCGAAGCCCATCTCGCGCCAGTGGCCCACATAGCGCAGCAGGCGGGCCCAGGACTCCTCGCGCGTGAAGGCGCGGCCGCCGATGAAGCGGATGACCTCCGGATCACTCCACAGCGCCGCGCAGTCGTCGAGGTCGGCCTTGGCGTGCGGCCGTAGGACCAGCCGTTCGGTTTCGATGACCGGCGCGATCACTTGCCGACCACGTCGCGGAAGCCGTTGACGATCGGATAGCGGCGGTCGCGGCCGAAGGCGCGGGCCCCGACCTTCACCCCCGGCGCGGCCTGGCGGCGCTTGTACTCGGAATTGTAGAGCAGCCGCTGGATGCGCTCGACGGTCTCGGGCGCATGGCCGCGGGCGACGATCTCGTCGAGGGTCGCCTCCTCCTCCACCAACCCATGCAGGATGGCGTCGAGCTCGGCATACTCCGGCAGGCTGTCCTGGTCCTTCTGGTCGGGCCGCAGTTCAGCCGACGGGGCCTTGGTCAGGATGCGCTCGGGGATCGGGTCGGCGGCCACGCCATAGGGATCGTTGGCGTTGCGCCAGTCGCAGACGGCGTAGACCTCGGTCTTGTAGATGTCCTTCAGGACATTGTAGCCGCCGCACATGTCGCCGTAGAGCGTGGCGTAGCCGACCGCCATCTCCGACTTGTTGCCGGTGGTCATCAGCATCAGGCCGAGCTTGTTGGAGAGCGCCATCAGCGAGACGCCGCGGGCGCGGGCCTGGATGTTCTCCTCGGTCAGGTCGGGAGCCTTGCCCTCGAAATGCGGGGTCAGCATCTGGGCGAAGGCGTCGATGGCCGGGACGATCGAGATCTCGTCGAGACGGATCCGGAGCCGCTTGGCGCAGTCCTCGGCGTCGTCGAGGCTGTCCTGGCTGGTGTAGCGCGAGGGCAGCATGAAGCAGCGGACCCGGTCGGGGCCGAGCGCGTCGGCGGCGACCACCGCGCTGATCGCCGAATCCACACCTCCGGAGAGGCCGAGCAGCACGCCGGGGAAGCCCGACTTGTTCACGTAGTCGCGCAGGCCCAGCACCATGGCGCGGTAGACTTCCTCCGGGCCCGAGACCCATTCGGCCATCGGCGCCTCGACGCAGGCCCATCCGCCCGCTCCCTTCTCCCAGACGGTCAGGGCGAAGGCTTCCTCGAACATCGGCAGGCGCATGACCACCTCGCCCTGAGCCGACAGCGCGAAAGAGCCGCCATCGAAGACCAGCTCGTCCTGGCCGCCGACCTCGTTGACGTAGAGCATCGGCAGGCCGGTTTCGGCCACGCGGGCCTTGGCCACACCCATCCGCTCATGATCGGCGGTGCGGCGGAACGGCGAGCCGTTGGGGACGAGCAGGATCTCGGCGCCCTTGGCCTTCAGATCGGCGCAGATCGCATCCGACCAGATGTCCTCGCAGATCGGCGCGCCGAGCTTCACACCCTTCCATTCGAAGACGCTGGCCGAGGCGCCCGCCTCGAACACCCGCTTTTCGTCGAAGACGCCGTAGTTGGGCAGATCGCCCTTGATCGCCAGGCCCTTGATCTCGCCTTCGGCGAGGAAGGCCAGGGCGTTGTGCGGCCGCCCACCGGGCTTTGCGTTGGGCCAGATCACGCCGACCAGGGCGGCCGGGCCGTCCTTGGTCTCCAAGGCCAGGCGCTCGACGGCGGCCTTGCCGGCCGCCCAGAAGGCCGGCTTCAGCGCCAGGTCCTCGGGCGGATAGCCGTTGATGAACAGTTCGGAGAAGACCGCGATGTCGGCGCCGGCGGCCTTGGCCTGGGCCAAGCGTTCGCGCGCCAGCGCCTCATTATGGGCGATGGCGCCCACGGTCGGATTGGCTTGAATGGCGGCGATGACGAGGCGCGTGGACATGAATCCCATGTAGCCTCGCCATTCGCCGGGGGCCAGAGCTAGGCGGCCATTACCTTCGGCAAGACGCGCGCGAAGTGGGCCATGGCGTTCGGGTCGGCGACCGCAGCTCGCGCCCAGCCGGGGCCGGCGCCAGTGAACAGGCGCAGCATCACGCCCTCGGTCTCCAGCCGCTTGATCGTCTGGGCCGTGCCGAAATTGGCCCAGACATAGCTGCCATGTGAGCGGAGATAGGGAATCTTGACCGTCTCGCAGGCGCGGTAGAGGATCTGACGCCCCTGCTCCATCGCCCTGTTGGAGGCGGCCAGATAGTCCATGTCGCGGTAGCTGACGGTCGCCGCCGACAAACCCGGCCCGTTGCGCGAGGGCGCCAGCAGCATACGGATCGCCCGCGCCCTTTCGGGCTGGGCGATGCAGTAGCCGATGCGCACGGCGGCCAGCGCGTAGCTCTTGGAAAAGGTGCCGACGACGATCACGTCGTGGCCTTCACGCACCAGGTCGACGGCGCTCTCGGCGGCCGGATCCAGGCACATGTCGATGAAGGCCTCGTCGACGATCACCGGGGCGAATCTGGCGGCGTGGATGCAGAAGCTGCGCAACGCCGTCCGGTCGGCGAGCAGGCCGGTCGGATTGTTGGGGTTGCAGACGTAGGACAACTGCACGTCCGGCCCCAGCGACCGCGTCATGGCGGCGAAGTCGATCTGCTGGTCTGGCGCCATCGCCACACGGCGGGCCTGCTGGCCCACCCGCGCGGCGTAACTGATGTGGGTGTCGTAGGTCAGGGCCGGCGCGAGCTGAACGCCGCCCTTGGTCCAGAAGGACGACATCATGGCCAGCGGCTCCAGAGCGCCGGTGGAGATCGCCACATGGGCCGGGGTGACGCCGTTGGCCTTGGCGATCACCGCCATCAGCGCCGCTTCCTCGGCGTGGGGATAGTGCTCGACGTGGGTCACAGCCTTGGCCAGAGCCGCGCGGGCGGCGGCGCTGGGGCCGAACGGGTTCTCGGTGATGTTCAGCGCGGCCAGGGCGTCAGCCGCCCCGGCCCCCGCCGGGAGGGCCGCCAGGGCCAGGCCCGCCAGGCCGCGCCGCGTGATGTCGCCCATCGCGCCCTCAGAACTTCGCGCCGACGCGGACGTAGTAGAGCCCGCCGTCGGTGTCGTAGACCGCGTTGCGCGAATAGATCAGGCCGCGCGAGGCCTGGAAGGTCGCCTCGTCCGGGTAGGTGTCGAAGAGGTTCTCCGCACCGACGGTGATCTTCACCTGGTCGGTGACCTGGGCGCTGAGCGACAGGTCGACGAAGGTCCGCGCGCCGAAGGCCTGGACGAGGTCGGCGGACGACTGGAACTGGGCGTCGGTCCAGTCGCCGAAATAGCGGACCCGGGCCATGCCCTCGAACATGCCCCAGGCGTAGAACCCGGTGACGTTGCCTGTGTGCTCAGGCAGGCCGTCCTCGATGTTGATGCGGGCTAGGTTGGAGACCTCGCTGAGCTTGGAGCGCGTGACCTTGGTGTCGTTCCAATTGTAGGCGGCGGTCAGCGTCAGGGTTCCCTCCCCCACCACGGTCTTCCAGGAGCCGACGGCGTCGATCCCCTGCGTGCGGGTGTTGAACGAGTTGGTGAAGTAGCTGACCGAGGTCAGCGAGTCGGCTCCGGGCACGCCCAAGCCCAGCAGTTGGGCGCGGATCGCCGGGGTCACGGTGAAGTTCGGCGAGGTGGCGAAGCGGTCGTCGACCTCGACCCGGTAGTAGTCCAGCGAAGCTGTCAGGCCGTTGTCGGCGTTGCGATAGACCAGGCCCACCGAGACGTTCTTCGAGGTTTCCGGCTCAAGCGGCTTGGCGCCGAAGAACTGGGCAACCGGGTTGGCCGGCGAAAGACGGCCGGCGGTGAACAGCTGCAGCGTCGTGGTGTCCAAGCCCTGGGAGGTGCGGGTGCTGTTCAACTGCCCAGGCGTCGGAGCGCGGAAGCCGGTTGAGGCCGCGGCGCGAACGGCCCAGTTCGGGGAAATCTCATAGCGGGCGGCGATCTTGCCGTCGGTGGTCGAGCCGAACTCGGAGAAGTCCTCGTAGCGGATGGCGATGTCGGTCGAGAAGGCGTCGGTCCAGGAAAGGTCGAGGTCGACATAGCCCGCGTAGCTGGTCTGGTCCCACGACCCGGCCTGCGAAGAACTGTAGCCCGGGAAGCCGTTGGAGCCAGAGGGCAGACCGGCCGGGGCGCCGGGGCCGACCTGGTAGGACATCGGATCGCCTGCGCCGATCTTGTAGGTCTCCACCCGCCGCTCGGCCCCAAACGCCAGATTGGCGGTCTCGGCCAGGAAGCCCAATTCCACCGGCTTGGCGAAGTCGAGGTTCAGGTTCTGCTCGCGCTGGGTCAGGACCCCGGCGCGGAAGGCGGTCGGCGATTGCGGGCCGAATGAGGCGTTGATCGTCTCATTGATGAAATAGTCGATCTTGTCCTCGCCCAGCGAGGCGTTGAAATCCCAAGACAATCCACTGTCCAACTCGCCGCGCAGGCCGGCGTTGACCGCGTAGTCCGTCTCGTCCTGGCCGAATTTAGGCGAGAAGCCGACCGGATAGATTTGGCGCAGGTTCCAGCCCGGAAACGCGGCGCTGTTGCGATAGGCGGTGTCGGTCGAGGGGTTGCGCCAGTTGAAGTCGGTCACGCCGCTGGAGTCCGTGTAGGTGGCGAAGCCGTAGAGCTCGACCGCCTCGTTCAGCGGGATGGAGGCGTCGAGGACGAAGCGGGTGGCGTCGCGATCCGGCTGGCCCCAACGCTGCACCGGATTGGGGACCGTCAGCGTGGGATTGGCGGCTTGGAAGGCGATGGCGTCCGGACGCTGACGGGTGCGCGAAGTCGCTTCGCTGTCGGTGTAGGTCAGGGTGGCGACGAGATGGCCGCCGTCGCCGATGGCCCAACCGGCGCGGACGCCGCCCTCAAGCACCCGGCCGTCGCCCTCGTAATACTGCGAGGCCTGGGCGAAGGCGCTGACGCCCGGCTGGTCGTTCAGGATCAGGTTGATGACGCCGGCGATAGCGTCCGAGCCGTACTGGGCCGAGGCGCCGTCGCGCAGCACCTCGATCCGCTTGATGGCGAAGCTGGGGATCTGGCCTAGATCGACGCCCTGGGCGCCGCGACCGCCCAGCAAGGCGGACCGATGCCGGCGCTTGCCGTTGATCAGCACCAGGGTCTGGTCGGGGGAAAGGCCCCGCAAGGTGGCGGGACGCACGAAGGCCTGACCGTCCGCGGCGGGCAGCCGCTGGACGTTGAAGGACGGCACCGCCGCGACCAACTTTTCCATGAGTTCGTCGGAAACCGTGCTTTCCAGCACCGACTCCGAGATGACATCCACGGGGGCGGCGGACTCGAACGCCGTGCGGTCCACGCGGCGGGTGCCGGTGACGATGACGTCCTCAACTTGGGTGAAGGCCGTGTCCGCCTCGGCGAAGGCCGGTTGGGCGATGGCGAAGGCGAGCACGGCGGCAGCCGTGGTGGTCATTAGGCGCATAACGGTCCCCCGAAACAACTGGGGGGCTGCTAGCCCTTGCGCATGACGACGCGAGTTCAGCCGCGTGAATGCTGCGCGACAGTCTCATGGCCATATGAAGAAGGGCGACCCCGGAGGATCGCCCTTTTCGATCTCAGTCGTCCCGATGGACCCGTTCGCGGCGTTCGTGCCGCTCCTGGGCCTCCAGGCTCAAGGTCGCGATCGGACGGGCTTCGAGGCGGGCGACGCCGATCGGCTCGCCGGTGTCCTCGCAGTAGCCGTACGATCCATCCTCGATCCGCCGCAGCGCTTCGTCGATCTTCGAGATCAACTTGCGCTGGCGGTCGCGAGTGCGGAGTTCGAGGGCTCGGTCAGTTTCCGACGTCGCCCTGTCCGCCAAGTCGGGATGATTCTCGGTCTCAGTCTGAAGATGAGCGAGAGTTTCCCGGGACTCGCGAAGGATGTCCTCTTTCCAGTTCAGCAGCTTTTGTTTGAAGTACTCGAGCTGCCGCTCATTCATAAATTCCTCGTCCTCGGAAGGACGATATTCAGGCTTTTCCGCCAACATCGTGGCCGTGCTCATAGACGCCTCAAGCCCCCTCGGTACATCAACCCGACGAAACGCGGGCCGCTTATACCAAATAGAAATCCGCTTTCAACGAACCTCGCTCTCCGCGGGCCATTACGCCGCACGATTCGCGCGTTCGAGTTTAGCGAGCTCCACGGCAGCACGGGTTTCAATCTCGTTCAATACACCTTCTAGGCGTTCGTCGTCCGAGCCTTGCCGCTCCTCGGCCACCGCCCGCTTCAGGCGCTCTAGATCGTCCACCGACACATCGCCCGAAAGGAGCGCGATCTTCACGTCTTCGAGAACGTCGAGAATCTTGCCCGCGCGCCCGACGGCGCGGCGGCGGCGTTCCAGCGGCCCGCCGATATCCTGCAGGGCGAGGATCGCATCGACGCTCATCACCCCGCCGACCCCGCCGGCGCGCGCGACCTGAGCTGCGCCTGCGGCCGCTGTGGGTTGGGCGACCTGGAAGCCTCCGCCGCCGGCCGACTTAGCCTTGCCCGGCCCGGCGGCCGATCCAACGCCGCTTGTTCCGCTGACCTTCATGAAAGGCCCTCTACCATGCTTCGCCCCAAATCTCTCGGGGCAAGCTTATGGTATGGTTAATGCCGGGCAATTTCTGCCGCCAGGCGCCTCCGACGCGGCGTCGCGCAGACCTTTACCATTGATTTTGCTGATATTTCGAACTGGCACGCCCGTCGCAAGGGACCAGCAAGCTCTTTGCCGTCCGTATTGCGTCGAGGTCCCATGCGTCGAACTTTCCGCCTCTTCAGCGCCGCTTTCGTCGCCGCCGCCCTGGTTTCGGGGCCGGCCTTCGCCAAGTCGCGGATCAAGGACATCGTCGAGTTCGAGGGCGTGCGCGACAACATGCTGGTCGGCTACGGCCTGGTGGTCGGCCTGAACGGCACCGGCGACAGCCTGCGCAACGCCCCCTTCACCCGCCAGAGCCTGGAGGCCATGCTCGAGCGGCTGGGGGTCAACACCCGCGACACCAACCTCAACACCAAGAACGTGGCCGCCGTGATGGTGACGGCTCGCCTCCCCGCCTTCGTCGCCGCCGGCGCGCCGATCGA
The DNA here is from genome assembly GCF_026411515.1 of Phenylobacterium sp. 58.2.17. Taxonomy (NCBI): domain Bacteria; kingdom Pseudomonadati; phylum Pseudomonadota; class Alphaproteobacteria; order Caulobacterales; family Caulobacteraceae; genus Phenylobacterium; species Phenylobacterium sp. 58.2.17. The sequence goes on from NZ_JAPMTQ010000001.1 coordinate 47,437, forward strand.
CGCCACCGTGTCGGCCATGGGCGACGCCAAGAGCCTGCAGGGCGGCACGCTGCTGGTCACCCCGCTGCTGGGCGCCGACGGCCAGGCCTACGCGGTCAGCCAGGGCACGGTGCAGACCGGCTCGATCTCGGCCGGCGGGGCCTCGGGCTCGTCGGTGTCCAAGGGCGTGCCGACGGCCGGCCGGATCGCCGGCGGGGCCATCGTCGAGCGCGAGATCGGCTTCCAGATGGCGAGCATGGGCGAGCTGCGCATGACCCTGCGCAATCCCGACTTCTCGACCGCCCGCAAGATCGCCGACGCGGTCAACACCCGCTTCCCCGGCGCGGCGCGCGCCGACAACCCGACCATCGTCACCATCCGTTCGCCGGGCGGCCAGGACATGGTCTCGTTCATGTCGCAGGTCGAGAACCTGAGCGTGGAGACCGACAGCCCGGCCAAGGTGGTGATCGACGAAGTCGCCGGCGTGATCGTGATGGGCGAGAACGTCCGCGTCTCCACGGTCGCCATCGCCCAGGGCAACCTGACCATCACCGTGCGCGAGAGCCCGGCGGTCAGCCAGCCGGCCCCGTTCAGCCGCGGCCAGACCGCGGTGGTCCCGCAGTCCGACGTCCAGGTGGACGAGGAGAAGGGCAAGAAGTTCATCACCCTGCGCGACGGAGCCTCGCTGGCCAGCCTGGTCGCCGGGTTGAATGCGCTGGGGGTCACCCCGCGGGACATGATCTCGATCCTGCAGACCATCAAGGCGGCCGGCGCGCTGCAAGCCGACATCGAGGTGATGTGATGGACCTGACCTCCAGCACCTTCAGCATTCCGACGGCGGCGACGCCGCAACTCACCGCCGAGCAACTGGCCAAGCGCGGCCAGATCGAGAAGACCGCCAAGGACTTCGAGGCCTCGTTCCTGTCGGTGATGCTGAGCCAGATGTTCAAGGACGTCGGGGCCGAGGCGCCGTTCAACGGCGGCCACGGCGAGGCGGCGTTCAAGTCGTTCCTGAGCGACGCCATGGCCAAGCAAGTCGGCAAGGCCGGCGGCGTCGGCCTTGCCGATCGCGTCGCCCAGGAAATGTTGAAGCTTCAAGGTCTGAGTTAGGAGAGTTTGGCATGGCGATCTCCGCCACGGACGCGACCGACCGCGTCGAACAACTGATCGTTCTGACCGAGCGCCTGACCGAGCTGATCGCGCACGAGGCGCTGGCGTTCGAGGAGCGGCGGCCCCAGGACGCGGCGCTGCACATCGAGGAAACCTCGAAGCTGGCCAACGTCTATCGTCACGAGTCGGCCCGCGTGCGCGCCAACCCGAACCTGGTGGCCGGCGCGCCGCTGGTCCAGCGCACGCGGCTGATCCGCGCCACCGAGGCGTTCGACGCGGTGCTGGCTCGCCAGGGCCGCGCCCTGGATGCCGCCAAGACGGTCACCGAGGGCCTGGTTCGGGCGATCGCCGAGGAAGTGGCCTCCAAGCGCAACACCGGTTCGGGCTACGGCCGAGGCGGCGCAGCCGCCCCCGCGGCCTCGGCCACCTCGATCACGCTGAACAAGCGGGCGTAGATGCGCTGTTAGCCCCTCTGGGGCCCCGCTTCAGAAATTAAACGCTTGTTTGACGCTGGGTCATGGGCCTACCCTTGGCGCTGTCGTCGGGCTGTTCCGGCGACCGCGTTCTCAGGGCGGGGTGAAAGTCCCCACCGGCGGTAATGGCGGCTTCGGCCGCACGAGCCCGCGGGCGCCTGACGGTCGATAGGCCGTCGGGGACAGCAGATTCCGGTGCGATTCCGGGGCCGACGGTTAGAGTCCGGTTATGAGAACCGCTGGCGACGGCCAGTCCTTGCACGCCTGCGTGCGGGGATTCCCTGGCCGGGGCCTAGCGTCTCCCTGAGTCGTGGTTTCAACCCATCTCAGGGATCTGACCATGACTGTCACCCACTTCGAAGTCCCCACCGCCAACGGCGCCTTCCGTCTGGCCCGCATCGCCTTCGTCCAGTCCGGCTGGCACAGCGAGATCGTCGACAACGCCTATCAGGGCTTCCTGAGGGAGATCGGCGGCCTCGGCTTTTCCGAGAGCGCCATCGACCGGTTCGAGGTGCCCGGCGCCTTCGAAATCCCGCTGCACGCCCAGACCCTGGCCAAGACCGGCAAGTACGCGGCCATCGTCGCCGCCGGCTTCGTGGTCGACGGCGGCATCTATCGCCACGATTTCGTGGCCTCGACAGTGATCAGCGGCCTGATGCAGGTGCAGCTCTCGACCGAGGTGCCGGTGTTCTCGGTGGTGCTGACGCCGCACCATTTCCATGAGCACGACGTCCACCAGACCTTCTTCCGCGAGCACTTCGTGACCAAGGGCGCGGAGGCGGCCCAGGCCGTGGCCAAGACCATCGCCAGCCTGGCCAAGCTCGCCGCGGCGGCGTGAGGCATGGGATGATGCAGGAGACCCTCGTCATCCCGCCCGGCTTCCAGCGGCACTTCCGGCAAAGTCCGGTCACCGACCCCTGGGAGCCGATCTACAGCCGTCGCACCGACAGCGCGGTGGTGCTGGGGCTGGTGGCCGAGGCCGCGCACACCAACAGCCGCGGCATGGTGCACGGCGGGCTGATCAGCGCGCTGGCCGACAACGCCATGGGGCTCTCCTGCGCACACCGGTTGGGGCCGGACGCCAGCCTGGTCACCGTCAACCTCGCGCTCGACTTCCTGGGCGCGGCGAAGATCGGCCAGTGGCTGGAGTTCGACACCGTGTTCGTGAAGCCGGGCTCCACCCTGGCCTTCGCCCAGGCCTTCGTCACCGCCGACGGAGAACCCTGCGCACGGGCCAACGGCACCTTCCGCGTGGTGCGCAAGACCGCGGCCTAGCCGCGGCGCGACGTCAGGCGGCCTCGGACGTGTCGGTCCGGGGCCGCCACCCGCTGGCCAACAGGTGGGCGGCGAGCGACTCGGCCGATTCCAGCGTCATTTGCTGGAGCAGCGCCAGGCGGCGTTCCAGAGTTCTCACCTTTGCGTAGAGCAGCCCCATAAAGTACGCATTTTACGCATCTTTTGCGGATGAAGATCGTTCAGCGCGGGCCGCACATTTCGAGTTGCGCTCGGCCGCAAAGCAACGCTAGCGTTTGGTTAAGCGTAGCTGGGCTTAGGGGCGAGCCTTCCAGGGAATTGCGCGGTCTGCGGAATTCACGCGAAGCTCGGAAGAGCAATGAACAACGGCCACGGAGAGCCATCCGTCGTCACCGCCGGTGAGATCAGCCGGAATTTCGGACAGTGGCAGGATCGGGCATTGGGCGGTCCGGTCATCGTCACCCACCATGGGCGACCACGAGTCGTATTGGTGTCGGCCGACTACTACTCAACCTCGAAGGAGGACCACTCCTTCCACCCGCGCGAGGACGACGCGCCCTCCTTCGAAACCGGCCAGCGCGCGATCCTCGATCATGTGACCGAGGCCTTCATGGCCGTGAACTCTCAGTTGCACATCACCGCCGTGAACCACGTGTTCGAGGCGCTGGTGGGCCATAGCGCCTCGCAGCTGGTCGGCCGGTTCTGGGAAGACCTGTTTCCAGCGACCGCCCGCTCGCTGATGGACGAGCAGCTCAAGCGCGCACTGCGCACCGGCGAGACGCTGGAGTTCGAAGCCCCGGGCGACGCGCCCGGCGTGCGCCGCTACAGCTTCCGCGCCTTTCCCTATCCGGGCGGCGTGGCGGTGCTGATCCAGAACCGCACCGCCGAGCGCGAGATGCAGGCGCAGCTGAACCAAGCGCGCGCCCTGGACGCGGCGCTGTCGATGCTGCCGCAGGTGATGGTGCTGCGGCTCAACGTCCGCGGAGTCCTGACCACCATCGATCCGGGGCTCGCCAAGTTGCTCGGCTTCTCGGCCGACGAACTGGTCTCCTGCCGCCTGCCCGACATCACCCGGCCGCGCGACCGCGCCGACCTGACCGCGGCGCTGGAAGCCGTGCTGCAGGGCGGCCGGCCGAGCCAGATCGCCACCACCCTGCTGGTCAAGGACGGCGGCGAGCTGGCGGTGCGCATCGGCCTGGCCAGCGTCATCCGCGATCTGGTCCCCGACGGCCTGGTCGCGGCGGTGACCCTGGACTCCAGCCAGGCCTAGTCGCCGCCGAGCCGCACTTCCCGATCCACGGAGATCGCGTTCAGAAAATCGCGGTCGTGGCTGACCACCAGCATCGCGCCGTCATAGCCGCGCAGCGCCGCCTCGACCGCCGCAATCGAGTCGAGGTCCAGGTGGTTGGTCGGCTCGTCGAGCACAAGCAGCTGAGGCGGCGTCGCCGACATCAGCACGCAGGCCATGGCCGCGCGCAGGCGCTCGCCGCCGCTGAGCACGGCGACCGGCTTTTCCGCGGCGGTGTTGCGGAACAGGAACCGGGCCAGCGCCGCGTGGGCGTCGTTGCGGGTGGAGCCGGGGTTCAGCCGCTGGAAGGCTTCAACCAGGGTCTCGTCGGGCGCCAGCATGGCGGTCTGCTGGTCAAGCAAGGCAAGGCATGCGCCGTGCGTGACGCGGCCGGCGGTGGGCGTCAGGTCGCCGGTGACCAGGTTGATCAGGGTCGACTTGCCCGCGCCGTTACGGCCGGTCACCGCCACTCGCTCGGGGCCTGCGATCCGCAACGACAGGCCGCTGATTACAGGTCCCGTCCCTGGATAGGCGAAAGCGACGTCGTCGAGGGCCAGCACCGTCTTGCCGGCCGCCAGCCCCGAGGGCGGCAGGTCGAACGCCAGGCGCCGCAGACGCTCGACGCGCCCCTGCGCCTCGGCCAGGTCGCCGGCGGCCTGTTCGCGCTGCCGAGCGGCCACCTGCCCCTCTCGCGCCCCTGAGTTCTCCGCCCGTTCGGCCATGCCGCCGAGCAGGATCTTGGGCTCGCTGCGCTTGGCCGCGAACTTGCGCCCCGCCGCGTCCCGGCGGTCCTTGCGCTCGCGCGCGACCTGGGTCTCGCGCTCGACGCGGGCCACCGCCCGCTCGGCGTCGGCCAGCTCTCGGACGGCGGCCGCCTCCTCCTGGGCCTTGCGCTCGGCATAGAGGTCGTAGCCGCCGCCATAGACCCTGGCCCCCAGGCTGGTCAGCTCGACCGTCCGGTCCATCAGGCGCAGCAGGGCGCGGTCGTGACTGACCACCACCGCCCCGCCCTTCCACGCGGCCAGCACCTGGGCGATCAGGTCGCGCGCCTCGGCGTCGAGATTGTTGGTCGGCTCGTCCAGCAGCAGCAGGTCCGGCTCGCGGGCCAGCAGCCCGGCCAGCGAGGCGCGGGTCGCCTGCCCGCCGCTGAGCTCGGCGGCCGGGCGCAGGGGATCGAGCCCCGCCAGTCCGACCTGGGCCAGCCCCGCCTCCAGGCGCGAGGGCAGGCTCCAGTCGGCGTCAGCGAAGTCATCCTCGCTCCCGCCGCCGGCCTCGATCCGGTCCAGGCGGGCCAGTTCGCCAGCGAGCCCCAGGATATCGGCCACGCTGGCGCCCGGCGGCGGGGCCAGGGCCTGGCGCAGCACGCCGACGCGGCCGCGCACGACGACCGCCCCGGCCGCGGGCGCGATCTCGCCCAGCATCAGCCGGATCAGCGTGGTCTTGCCCACGCCGTTGCGCCCCACGAGGCCAGTGCGCTCGGCCCCGAAGGCGAGGGTCAGATCGTCGAAAAGCGGGTGGCCGTCAGGCGTTTTGTACGAAAGGCCGTCGAGCGTGAGGAAGGCGGACATGCGAAACCATGGACAGATTGACGTTCGGGACGAGTTGGCTGGTCGTCGCGATGTCCATGGTGCTGCGGTCTCCCTGCGGTGAGCGACCGATATAGGGGGCGGCGCATGGGTTCGCAAATCGCGGATTTCGGACCTCGCGCCATGGCCGCGCTTGCGATGCGGGCCGCGCATGCGGATTTGAAAGCAAGAGCCGGAGTTTCAGCGCCCGATCGCGGGCCTATCCCATCGCTCACCAGATCGATGGAGCATTTGAAATGCAGATCGCATTCGAGACCGAGAGCGCCCGCTGGGCCGCGCTGGCCGCCCGCGACGCCGCCGCCGATGGCGCGTTCTTTTATTCCGTGCGCACGACCGGGGTGTACTGCCGCCCCTCCTGCGCGGCGCGGCCGGCGCGGCCCGAGAACGTCGCCTTCCACGCCACCACGGCCGAGGCCGAGGCTGCGGGCTTTCGCCCCTGCAAGCGCTGCAAGCCCGATCAGGCGCCGCTGGCGCAGCGCAACGCCGCGGCGGTCGCCGCCGCGTGCAGGCTGATCGAGGCCGCCGAGGAATCGCCCGGGCTCGAGGTCCTTGCCGCGGAAGCGCGCATGAGTCCGTTCCACTTCCACCGGGTCTTCAAGTCGGTCACCGGCCTGACGCCCAAGGCCTTTGCCGACGCCCGTCGCGCCGAGCGGGTCCGGCGGGCCCTTGGCGAGAGCAGCAGCATCACCGAGGCGATATACGACGCCGGCTTCAATTCGGGAGGCCGCTTCTACGAGCAGTCGGAAAGGGTGCTGGGCATGACCCCGACCCGCTTCCGGGCCGGCGGCGAGGCGCAGCAGATCCGCTTTGCGGTCGGCGAGTGCTCGCTGGGCTCGATCCTGGTCGCGGCGACCGACAAGGGCGTCTGCGCCATCCTGTTCGGCGACGATCCCGGCGGCCTGGTCCGCGACCTGCAGGACCGCTTCGACAAGGCCGAGCTGATCGGCGGCGACGCCCAGTTCGAGGCGCTGGTCGCCCAGGTGGTCGGCTTCGTCGAGCAGCCGCGGCTCGGCCTCGACCTGCCGCTAGACGTGCGCGGCACGGCGTTCCAGCAGCGAGTCTGGCAGGCGCTGCGGGAAATCCCGGCCGGCCAGACCGCCAGCTACGCCCAGGTCGCCGAGCAGATCGGCAAGCCTTCGGCCGTCCGCGCGGTGGCCCAGGCCTGCGCCGCCAACGCCCTGGCCGTGGCGATCCCCTGCCACCGGGTGGTGCGCAACGACGGCGCGCTGTCGGGCTATCGCTGGGGCGTCGAGCGCAAGCGCGCCCTGCTGGACCGCGAGGCCGCGGCATGAGCGCCGCGGTCCTCCAGCCGGCAGCCGGAGAAGGACGTCTGGCGTCGTTCGACTGGCGCCAAGTCGAAAGCGACCTGGACGCCCAGGGCTCGGCCCTGCTGCCGGGCCTGCTGACGCCCGAAGAATGCGCCGCGATCGCCGGCCTCTATCCCCGCGAGGACGGGTTCCGCAGCCGGGTGGTGATGAGCCGGCACGGCTTCGGCCGTGGCGAGTACAAGTACTTCGCCTATCCCCTGCCCGCCCTGATCGGCGGCCTGCGGACCCGGCTCTATCCACGCCTCGTTTCCATCGCCAACCGCTGGAACGAAGCCATGGGAATCGCCGTGCGCTATCCGGCCGAGCACGCGGCGTTCCTGGAGCGGTGCCACGAGGCCGGACAGCGGAGGCCGACGCCGCTGCTGCTGCAGTACGGGCCCGGCGACTACAACTGCCTGCACCAGGACCTTTATGGCGAGCACGTGTTTCCGCTGCAGGTCGCGGTGCTGTTGTCGGAGCCCGGCCGCGACTTCACCGGCGGCGAGTTCGTGCTGACCGAACAGCGGCCGCGCATGCAGTCACGGGCGGAGGTTGCGCCGCTGCGCCAGGGCGACGGCCTGATCTTCGCCGTTCACCACCGCCCGGTGCGCGGAACCCGCGGCAGCTACCGCGTCACCATGCGCCACGGCGTCAGCCAGCTGCGCAGCGGCCAACGCCACACCCTGGGCGTCATCTTCCACGACGCGACCTGAGCCCATTGGAGCCTGCCATGTCCTTCAAGATCACCGGCCTGCCGGTCGATGAGTTTCGCCCATTGTTCGGCCTCGGAGACGCCGAGCTCGCCGCCCTGGGCGCCGTCCGCTACACGGCCACGACGCCGATCGGCTTCCCCTGCCGCATCACCCTGCGCGACGCCGAGGTCGGCCAGACCCTGCTGCTGCTGAACTACGAGCACCAGCCGGCCGATACGCCCTATCGCTCACGCCACGCGATCTTCGTCAACGAGGCGGCGACGGCGAGCGCCGCCCTGGTCGATGAGATTCCCCAATGCCTGGCCGTGCGTGGGGCGATCGCCCTGCGGGCCTACGACGCCGACGGCATGATGACCGCCGCCGAGATCGCGGCCGGCGCCGATCTCGTCCCGATCATCGAGCGGATGCTGGCCGCGCCGGGGACGGCCTATCTGCATGCCCACAATGCAGGCAGGGGCTGTTTCGCCGCGCGGATCGACCGCAACTGAGGCTTGCGCAGACTCCCCGGAATGCTGAAGGTTCGCGCCGGTTCATTTCGGGGAGTGGCGTTCGTGTTCAAGTTTGGTCTTCCGCTCGCGGTTCTGCTCGCCAGCGCCTCGCCGGTCCTGGCCCAGGCTCCCAAGGTGAAGCCCGAGACCAGGATCCTGCACGAGAATCTGATCGTGCTGGACACCCACTTCGACACCCCAGCCAACGAGGCCAACCCCAGCTTCGACATCCGCGCCCGCAACAAGGTCGAGGACGGCAGCCAGGTCGACTATCCGCGGATGGTCGAGGGCGGCGTCGACGGCGGCTTCTTCGTGGTCTTCACGCCCCAGGGCGCCAACACCAAGGAGGGCAACATCGCCGCGCGCGACCACGCCCTGCTGCGGACCATGGTCATCCACGAGATGGTCGCCAAGAACGGCGACATCTTCGCCCAGGCGACCAAGGCCGACGAGGCCGCCACGATCAGCCAAAGCGGCAAGCGCTTCGTCTACATCAGCATGGAGAACGGCTCGCCGGTCGCCGGCGACCTGACGCTGATGAAGACCTTCTACGACATGGGCGTGCGGATGATGTCGCCCGTCCACTTCGCCAACAACGACCTGGCCGACAGCGCCACCGACCCGAAGGGGCCGATCCACGGCGGCCTCTCGCCGCTGGGCAAGCAGTTTGTCGCCGAGGCCAACCGTCTGGGGATCCTGCTCGACGCCAGTCACGCCTCCGACCTGGTGCTGGACCAGATGCTCGACCTGTCCAAGGCGCCGATCATCCTGTCGCACTCCGGCGCCAAGGCGATCTACAACCACCCGCGCAACGTTCCCGACGACCTGCTGCGCAAGCTGGCGGCCAAGGGCGGCGTCATCCAGATCAACGCCTTCTCCGGCTACATGAAGGACATGCCGGAGATCCCGGAGCGCAAGGCGGCCCTGACCGAGCTGTTCAAGACCTACGGCTCGCCGCGCGACGTCCCGGCCGACAAGCGCGAGGCCTATCGCGCCGCCCGCAACGCCATCGAGGCGAAGTACCCCATCGCGCGGGCCAACATGGACGACCTGATGAAGCACATTCAGCACGCGGCGCAGGTCGCCGGTAAGGCCCACGTCGGCGTCTCCGGCGACTTCGACGGCGGCGGCGGCATCGAGGGCTTCGACGACATCACCTACTTCCCCGCCCTGACCGAACGGCTGGTCGCCGCCGGGTGGACCAAGGATGAGCTGGCCGGCTTCTGGGGCGGCAACGCCCTGCGGGTGCTCAAGCAGGCCGACGAGCTGAAGGCGAAATAGCCGCCGCTTGCCTGACGCAGCGGCGGCGGGCGCAGGCTCCTTCGAAACCTCGGAGGGCCTGCGATGTACGAACACCTCGACCTGCGCCAGGACGGCGACGTCGTCTGGGCCACGATGAACCGGCCCGAGCGGCTGAACGCCCTGAACCGCAAGCTGGTCGAGGAACTGCGCGACTTCTTCGTCGGGCTCTACTGGCGGCGCGACGTGCGGGTGGTGGTGCTGTGCGGGGCCGGCGGAGCGTTCTGCGCGGGGCTGGACCTGAAGGAGCGCAGTACCGCCGCGCCGGGCGGTCGGTCGGTCGGGGCCAGCCTGACCGGCCAGCGGCAGATCAGCGAGATCGTCATCGCCATGCGCCGCTGCCCACAGCCGATCATCGCCTGCGTCGACGGCGCCGCCAGCGGCGGCGGCTTCGCACTTGCCCTGGCCTCGGACGTGCGGATCGTCACGCCGACGACCCGGATGAACGCCGCCTTCATCCGCATCGGACTCTCGGCATGCGACATCGGGGTCAGCTATTTCCTGCCGCGGATGGTCGGCTCGTCGGTGGCGGCGGAATACATGCTGACCGGCCGCTTCATCGACGCCGAGCGCGCCTATCAGCTGGGCCTGGTCAGCCGGGTCGTTGCGCCGGACGCCATCACGGCCGAGGCGCAGAGCTTCGCCGCCGACATGCTGCACGCCACGCCGCTGGGCCTGCGCTTGACCAAAGAGGCGCTGAACCACGCCATCGACGCCCAAGGCCTGGAGGCGACCATCGCCATGGAAGACCGCAACCAGATCCTGGCCAGCCTGGACGGCGATTTCGGCGAGGGCGTCGCCGCCTTCCTGGAAAAGCGCCCGCCGCGCTACGAGCGGCGGGAGAGCTAGCGGGTTACTCGCGGTCCAGCTCGTCCAGCAGCCGGCGCAGGCGAGCCTTCTCCTCGTCCGACAGGGCCCGGCGGCGGGCGAAGTGCGCGACCATCGGGGCCAGCTCGCCGCCGAACAGCCGGTCGAGCAGGCCCTGGCTTTCGGCGGTCACGTACTCGTCCCGGGCCACCAGCGGCGCGTACAGCGTGCGGCCGTCCGCGCGCCGCGAGGCGATCGCCCCCTTCTTCAGCAGCCGGTTGACCAGGGTCTTGACCGTCGCCTCGCCCCAGCCCTGGGCGGGGGCGACCGCCCGGACCAGTTCGTCCGGGCTCAGCGGCTCGCCGGCCCACAGCGCCTCCATCACGTGGCGCTCGGCCTCGGTGACGGCGATCACGCCGCGAGCCGACGCAGGCGCGCGTCCAAGTCCTGGTGGCAGATCACCGCCAGGGCCGCGGCCGCCAGACCGAGGGTGATCTGCGCCATGATCTCGGCGAAGCCCGGCGCCAGGATCGCCAGCGACGGCGTCGGACGGACGTTGGCCAGGCCGATGAAGCTCGCCAGCAGGGTGTAGGAGGCGCCGGACAGGCCAAGCAGCAGCGCCCCGACCCACATGCCCTTCAGATAGCGCAGGCCGGCCACCGAGCGGCTCGGCTGGGCCGACAGCGAGCGCCCCAGCCCAAGGGCCCAGAGCACGACCGCCGCCGCCGCCATGAGCATCAGGACCAGCATGACACCCTGGTTCAGGCGCGAGGCGTCGAGAAACACCTGCACGAAGTTCAGCCTTTCGAACTCCGGCACGATGACGGGGCTCATGGGATCCGGTTGCGGGATGACCGTCGTCTGCATCGCTTCCTCCAATTTACATTTGTAGTTCGCAATTGGATTACATGCGTAAATCGGGCCGTCAAGGGCGCCGGCTCATAGGCCTGCTGACAACGCTGCTGACAGGTTTGTGCAAGCGATGGGCTAGAACCTGCCGGTGATATCGCCGCAGCGGGTTTGTTCCCCTAATGTTCCCGTGTTATCGGTGAGTCTCGGAACTACATTGGACGAGAGCCGCCGAGGGCATCGGCGGCTGCAAGCGTTTTCCGGAAAAGCATGGCCGAACAGCTTAATTTCATCCGCGTTCGCGGCGCCCGCGAGCACAATCTGAAGGACGTCAGCGTGGATATTCCACGCGGCGAACTCGTCGTGCTGACCGGCCTGTCCGGCTCGGGCAAGAGCTCGCTGGCGTTCGACACGATCTACGCCGAGGGCCAGCGTCGCTATGTCGAGAGCCTCTCGGCCTATGCGCGCCAGTTCCTCGAACTGATGAGCAAGCCGGACGTCGACCTGATCGAAGGCCTGTCGCCGGCCATCTCGATCGAGCAGAAGACCACCAGCCGCAACCCGCGCTCGACGGTCGGCACGGTGACCGAGATCCACGACTACATGCGCCTGCTGTGGGCGCGGGTCGGGGTTCCCTACTCGCCCGCGACCGGCCTGCCCATCGAAAGCCAGACCGTCAGCCAGATGGTCGACAAGCTGACCGCCCTGCCCGACGGCGAGCGGATCTATCTGCTGGCGCCCGTGGTGCGCGGCCGCAAGGGCGAGTACCGCAAAGAGATCGCCGAGTGGCAGAAGGCCGGTTTCCAGCGGCTGAAGATCGACGGCGAGTTCTATCCGATCGAGGACGCCCCGGCGCTCGACAAGAAGTTCAAGCACGACATCGACGTGGTCGTGGACCGGCTGGTCACCAAGGCCGGCCTGGAGAGCCGCTACGCCGACAGCCTGGAGACCGCGCTGCGGCTGGCCGAGGGCATCGCCACCGCCGAGTGGGCCGACAAGGCCGAGGGCGAGGACGAACCGCGCCGGCTGATCTTCTCGGAGAAATTCGCCTGCCCGGTCTCGGGCTTCACGATCAGCGAGATCGAGCCGCGGCTGTTCTCGTTCAACAATCCCTATGGCGCCTGTCCGGTGTGCGATGGCCTAGGCGCCAAGCTCGCCTTCGACGCCGATATGGTCGTGCCGGACAAGGACAAGACCCTGCACAAGGGCGCGATCGCGCCTTGGGCGAAGGGGCCTTCGCCGCTCTACACCCAGACCTTGCAGGCGCTGGCCGGCCACTACGGCTTCTCTATGGACATGCCGTGGTGGAAGCTGCCCGAGGGCGCCAAGACAGTGGTGCTGTACGGATCGGGCAGCGAGAAGATCAAGTTCGTCTATGACGACAACGCCCGGAAGTACGAGGTCAACAAGACCTTCGAGGGCGTCCTGCCCAACCTGGAGCGCCGCTGGCGCGAGACGGATTCGTCCTGGGTGCGGGAGGAACTGGGCCGCTACCAGTCCGAGACGCCCTGCGAGGCCTGCGAAGGTTACCGCCTGAAGCCCGAAGCCCTGGCCGTGAAGATCGACGGCAAGCACATCGGCGAGGTCAGCCGGCTCTCGATCAAGCACGCCGGCGAGTGGTTCACCGAGCTCGACAACCATCTGACCGACAAGCAGATGGAGATCGCCCGGCGGATCCTGAAGGAGATCAACGACCGCCTGCGGTTCCTGGTCAATGTCGGGCTCGACTACCTGAACATGAGCCGCGCCTCGGGCACCCTGTCGGGCGGCGAGAGCCAGCGCATCCGCCTGGCCAGCCAGATCGGCTCGGGCCTGACCGGCGTGCTCTACGTGCTGGACGAGCCGTCGATCGGCCTGCACCAGCGCGACAACACCCGGCTGCTGGAAAGCCTCAAGGGCCTGCGCGACCTCGGCAATTCGGTGCTGGTGGTCGAACATGACGAAGAGGCGATCATGACCGCCGACTACGTCATCGACATGGGCCCGGCCGCCGGCGTCCACGGCGGCGAGGTGGTGGCCGAGGGCACGCCCCAGCAGGTCATGGACAATCCCAAGAGCATCACCGGCCAGTACCTGTCCGGCGCCCGCGAGATCGAAATTCCCGAGGACCGCCGGCCGATCTCGAAGAAGAAGGTGCTGCGCGTCGTCGGGGCCACCGGCAACAACCTGAAGAACGTGACGGCCGAGATCCCGGTCGGCACCTTCACCTGCATCACCGGCGTCTCCGGCGGCGGCAAGTCGACCTTCACGATCGAGACGCTCTACAAGGCGGCCGCCCGGCGGCTGCACAACGCCTCGGACGCCCCTGCCCCGCACGCCAAGATCGAGGGCCTGGAGAACTTCGACAAGGTCATCGACATCGACCAGTCGCCGATCGGGCGCACGCCGCGCTCGAACCCCGCCACCTATACCGGCGCTTTCCAGCCGATCCGAGACTGGTTCGCGGGCCTGCCCGAGGCCAAGGCCCGCGGCTACGGCCCCGGCCGGTTCAGCTTCAACGTCAAGGGCGGCCGTTGCGAGGCCTGCCAGGGCGACGGGCTGATCAAGATCGAGATGCACTTCCTGCCCGACGTCTACGTCACTTGCGACGTCTGCCACGGCAAGCGCTACAACCGCGAGACGCTCGAGGTGCTGTTCAAGGGCAAGTCGATCTCCGACGTGCTGGACATGACCGTCGAGGAGGCCGCCGACTTCTTCAAGGCGGTGCCGCCGGTGCGCGACAAGATGGAGACGCTGAAGCGCGTCGGCCTGGGCTATGTCCAGGTCGGGCAGTCGGCGACGACGCTGTCGGGCGGCGAGGCCCAGCGAGTGAAGCTCTCCAAGGAACTGTCGCGGCGGGCGACCGGCAAGACGCTGTATATCCTCGACGAGCCGACGACCGGCCTGCACTTCGAGGATGTCAAGAAGCTGCTCGAGGTGCTGCACGAGCTGGCCGACCAGGGCAACACCATGGTGGTCATCGAGCACAACCTCGATGTCGTGAAGACCGCCGACTGGATCGTCGACTTCGGCCCGGAGGGCGGCGACGGCGGCGGCGAGATCGTGGCGCAGGGGTCCCCGGAACAGGTCGCCGCCAGCCCCAAGAGCTGGACCGGCCGCTACCTGGCCGAGATCCTCGAAAAGCACGACAAGCGCCGCAACGAACGGCGGGCGAAGCTGCGGGCCTAGAGCGTGATAGCCGGAAGTGGAAGCCGGTTCCGGCGGTCATCACGCTCCAACTCTTTGAAGTAGAGCCTTTTTTCCCTTCAAATGATTCCACTTGAAGGGAAAAGCTCTAGCGGCCGCCGAACAGCGGCAGGGTGTCGGGGGCCAGCGCGCCCTCGATCTCCAGCATGCGCAGTTTGGTGTCGGCCCCGCCGGGGGCCGAGAAGCCGCCCTTGCGGCCGCCGGCCGCCAGGATGCGGTGACACGGCACCACGATCGGCCAGGGGTTGGCGCCCAGCGCCTGGCCCACGGCGCGCGAGAGGCTGACGTCGCCGAGCCGGCGGGCGATGTCCCCATAGGTCAGGGTCTGGCCCGGCGGGATGGCGCGGGCGATCGCGTAGACCTGGGCCGCCAGCGGCGCGACCTGTCCGTCGTCCAGCGCCACCTCCAGCAGGTCGCGTTTGTCGCCGCGCAGCAGCGCCCGCATGCCCGCGATCGCCTCGGCGACGGCGGCGGGCGGGTCCCCCTCCTCCACCCCCGGATGGCGGCGCGTCATCCGCGCGCGCGGGTCGCCGCCCTCGCTGAGCGGCAGCATGACGCCGGTCAGCCCGCGGCCGTTCCAGGCGACGCCGCAGAGGCCGATGGCAGTGTCGAACAGGGCGAAACCCTCGGTCATGACGCCATCCTACCACCGCCGGACGGCGTACGCTGGCGGCATTCGGACCTGCACGCCGCCGACCGCTGACGCCACGGAATGACGCTTGCATTCAAACGCGCGTTCGAAATAGCCTCGCGCCATACTTAAGAACATTAGGGTGCGATCCAATGAAACTTTACGGCGCGCCGATGCCGGCGCCGAACCCCCGCCGTGTGCGCATCTTCCTGGCCGAAAAGGGCGTCGACCTGCCCGAGACGCCAGTCGACATGCGTAAGCGCGAGCATAAGTCGGCCGAATTCCGAGCCAAAAACTCGATGGGCCAGCTGCCGGCGCTCGAACTGGACGACGGCACCTGCATCTCCGAGACCGTCGCTATCTGCCGCTACTTCGAGGAGACCCATCCCGAGCCGCCGATGTTCGGCCGCACGGCGGTGGAAAAGGCGCTGGTCGACCAGTGGATCCGCCGCGTCGAGTTCGCGGTGATGATGCCGGTGGGCAACTTCTGGCGCCATGCGCACCCGTTCACCGCGGCGCTGCTGACCCAGTTCAAGGACTTCGGCGAGTCCAACAAGGAAACCTACCGCGGAGCCCAGAAGTACGTCGATCGGGAGCTGGAGGGCCGTGAATTCCTGGTAGGCGACAGCTACACCATGGCCGACATCTGCCTGCTCTCGACCGTCGACTTCGCCGAGTGGATCGGCCTGCCGGTCGAGGACGAGTTCGTCAACCTGAAGGCCTGGCGCGAACGCGTGAAGGCGCGGCCGAGCGCTGACGCCTAGGCGGCGGCCTTGGTGAGCCCCCGATACGCAACCGCGGCGGGGGCGATCACCACGGCGTAGTAGATCGCCGTCAGCCAACCCGAGACAAGCAGGTAAAGCACCGTGGTCAGGGTGAAGTAGGATCGCACCGACGTGCTGTCGGGACTGAACATCCGGCCGGCCGCCTGGAGGTCGCCGCCTTTGGCGATCGCCACCGCCGCCGCGAAGATCACCAGCACCAGCAGCGACATCGCAATGATGCCGCAGATCGCGAGGGTGTAGGCGCCGGTCAGCTTCCAGAACTGGCCCTTGGTCAGCCGCCAGGAATCGAAGATCGCCAGCCGATGCTCGGCGAAGGTGATCGCCGGCGCCAGCGAGAGCCGCACGGCGGTGTAGAACAGAACGCCGAGGATGAAGAACTCGATGACCACGCCCATCAACGCGCCCGCGCCCTGCCCGGCCACCATCATCACCACGGCGGCGATCAGCCCCGCGACCAGCACCGCGCCGATTACGGCGCCGAGAACCAGGAGGAAGTAGACCCCGGTCAGAAGGACGAGCCGGAACTCGTCCATGCTCAGTTTCAGATAGGCCAAGCCGCGATCCTCGGGACGCAGCGTCACGCGATAGACCGCCGCGGCCATCAGGCACTGGAACAGCAGCCCCATGATCATCATCGGGAACAGCACCGCGAGCATCTCGCCCAGCGCGGCGGCGTCGGGCGTGTCCGCGGGCCCGGCCTCGAGCAGGGCGCTGGCCTCCCGCCCGACGGTGGTCAGGTAGATGGCGCTGCAGACACTGACCAGGAAGCACAGCATCGCCCAGACGAGGACCGTCCTCGGGCGTTCGCGCGTCAGTCGGAAACCCTCGAAAGCGGCGTCAGTCGCCGAAAACGCGCTCATCTCAATCCTCTGGCCAAGCCGTCGCTAATAACGAGTCGGCCGCTGTTTGGCTGCGGATTCTGGTGAGCGGGCTCGACCTTCGCAAGGCCCCGCTCGCGAAGTGTTACGATCGTTGCTAGTTAGTCACGCATGTCGATCCAACCAGTTCATATCGTCGGCGGGGGCCTGGCCGGTTCCGAAGCCGCGTGGCAAGTCGCCCAGGCCGGAGTTCCGGTCGTCCTGCATGAGATGCGCCCGGTCCGGAAGACCGACGCCCACCAGACCGACGGCCTGGCCGAGCTGGTCTGCTCCAACTCGTTCCGCGCCGACGACTGGACCGGCAACGCCGTCGGGCTGCTGCACGCCGAGATGCGCAAGCTCGGCTCGATCATCATGAGCTGCGGCGACGCCAACCAGGTGCCGGCCGGCGGCGCCCTGGCCGTCGACCGCGACGGCTTCTCGCAGGCGGTCACCGCGCGGCTGGAAGCCCATCCCCTGGTCACCATCGAGCGCGAGGAGATCGCCGGCCTGCCGCCGTCCGAGTGGGACAACGTGATCGTCTCCACCGGTCCACTGACCTCGCCGGCGCTGTCCGAGGCGATCCTGCAGCTGACCGGCGAAGGCGAACTGGCGTTCTTCGACGCCATCGCCCCGATCGTGAACTTCGAGTCGATCGACATGGACGTCTGCTGGCGTCAGTCGCGCTACGACAAGGCCGGCCCGGCCGGCGACACCGCCGCCTACATCAACTGCCCCATGGATAAGGCGCAGTACGAGGCCTTCATTGACGCCCTGCTGGCCGGTCCGAAGTCCGAGTTCAAGGACTGGGAGAACGTTCCCTACTTCGACGGCTGCCTGCCGATCGAGGTGATGGCCGAACGCGGCCGCGAGACGCTGCGCCACGGCCCGATGAAGCCGGTCGGCCTGACCAACGCCCACAATCCCGAGGTGAAGGCCTACGCCATCGTCCAACTGCGCCAGGACAACGCCCTGGGCACGCTGTGGAACATGGTCGGCTTCCAGACCAAGCTGAAGCACGGCGCCCAGACCGAGATCTTTCGCACCATTCCGGGGCTGGAAAAGGCTGTGTTCGCGCGGCTCGGCGGCCTGCATCGCAACACCTTCCTGAACAGCCCGAAGCTGCTGGACGCCCAACTGCGGATGAAGACCCAGCCGCGGCTGCGCTTCGCCGGCCAGGTGACCGGGGTCGAAGGCTATGTCGAGAGCGCCGCCGTCGGCCTGCTGGCCGGCCGCTTCGCCGCCGCCGAGCGCCTGGGCCGGCCGATCGCGCCGCCGCCGGCCACCACGGCGCTGGGGGCCCTGATCGGCCACATCACCGGCGGCCACATCGACGCCGGCAAGGGCTCGTTCCAGCCGATGAACATCAATTACGGCCTGCTCCCGCCGCTGGAAGCGGCCGGCCCGAAGCGGCGCGAGGACGGCAGCCGCATCGGCGCCAAGGAACGCGGCCGCAACAAGAAGCTGGCGATGGGCGAACGCGCCCTGGCCGACCTCGACGCCTGGGTCGCCGGCTCGCCGGCGCTGGCGGCGGAGTAGCTAGAGCCGACCGCGGGCGCTGGCCCAGAACAGCCGCAGGCGGGCTTCCAGGTCGGAGGCTCGCCGTCCCCGCGCCCTGACCCGCGCCAGGGTCGCATGGGCGACGGCCGGGAACGCGGCCACCGACATCCCCTGCCCGGCCGCCAGCGCCTCGGCCAACGCCGCCTGGGCGGCCTCGCCCTCCATGCCGGCGGTGCCCATCAGCATGCCGATGGCCCACGCCTCGCCGGCGCGCTCGGCCCGGGTCAGGTCGGCCTGCGGGTCGAGGATCAGCGCCACGGCGCGAGCCGCCCCGCCCGCCGATCCCCGCGCCCATTCGAGCGCATCGGCCAGGTTCATCGGCGCGGGATCGAGTTCGCGGTAGCGGGCGTCGATCATCGCCTCCAGCGGGCCGCGCGGCAGGCCGTGGCGGCCGATGGCGGCAGCCAGCGCCTGGGCGGTCGGGTGATGGCGCACGGGCCGCCCCTCGAACACCTCATCCAGCACCTCGCGCCACCAGGTCAGGCGGATCTCGCCCATCAGGGCGTTGGAGGCGACCTTGGGCGCGCGGGCCAGCTCGTAGTCGAAGGCGTAGACGGCCATGACGTCCGCACGGGCGGCGGGGTCGGCGATGAAGCGGCTGGACAGCCAGCGTTCCGGGTCGAGGCGGCGGGCCTGGTCGTCGAGGTCGGCGGCGGGTTGGGTTTCGGACATCACACACAAGCAAAAGGCCCGCCGGGTGGGGCGGGCCTTCCGATCCTAGACGCGTTCGGCCGTTAGCCGAAGATGGTCTGGTTCATGGTCATGGTGACCAACATCGGCAGCGACAGCAGCGTATTGGTGCGCGAGAACAGCATGGCCACCTTGCCAGCCTTGGCCTTCGCGTCGGCGTCGCCGTCGACCAGGCCCAGGGCGATCTTCTGGTTCGGCCAGATGAAGACCCAGACATTGAGGAACATGATCGTCGCCAGCCACATGCCGACGCCGATGAAGGTGTGCTGCGGCACCGAGAAGCCGTCCAGGGCGCCGAGGGTGAAGGCCTGGACCAGATAGCCGCGGTTGAAGGCCAGGATGACGCCCATGATCCAGGTGGCCAGCGCCGCATAGCGGAACCAGAACAGCGCCTCGGGCGCGATGTACTTGGAGACGGCGGGCTTCAGCTCGGCCGGGATGTCCGGCATTTTCCGGATCTGGACGAAGTTGAAATAGTACAGCAGGCCGATCCAGAGGATCCCGAAGAAGGTGTGCAGCCAGCGGAACACCGCCTGCCAGAAGATCGAGTCAGCCGAGCCGTAGTGGCTCATGTAACCAACGACCATGATCACGGCGAGCAGGAAGCTCACGATCATGGTGTTGCGGAAATTGGACAGCAGTCCCTGCATTGTCGATGCCCCTTATGTTTCCAGCCCTAAGGACCGGATATAGGGCGCTTCGCAGCAGGCGAAAAGCCAAGCTTAGACGGCGATGATGGCGGCCGCGAGCTTGCGGCCTTCGGCCGTCAGGATGTTGTAGAGCCGGCAGGCGGCCGGGGTGTCCATGAATTCGAGGCCGATGCCGGCCCGCTGCAGGGCCTCTCGCACGGCGCGCGGCGGCAGGGCGTTGTGCATCCCCGCCCCCAGCAGCACGAACTCCACCTCGCCGCGACCGGCGGCGACGATCTCGGCGAAGTGGTCGGGCGACAGCTCGCCCATCGTGCGGACGGGCCAGGCCCTGGCCTCGTCGCGCACGATCAGCAGGGAGCCCTCGTGGCGGCCGGTGGAGAGGCGGAAACCGCCGTCTCCGTAGGCGTCGATCTGGGGGGCGTCCCGGGCCATGGCGCGCCTAGCGGGCGGCCATGGGCTTAAGCGGCTCGGCCGGCTCGTCGCCGCGCTTCACGCCCCAAAGCAGGATGATCGGCAGGGCCACGTAGATCGACGAGTAGGTGCCGACGACGACGCCGAAGACCATGGTCACGACCAACGGCAGCAGCACCGGGCCGCCGAAGAACACCGCGCCGGACAGGGCCAGGATCGCCGTGGAGCCGGTGATCAGGGTCCGCGACAGACGCTCGTTCTCGGACTTGTTGATGATGTCGGCCAGCGGCGCGGTCTTGTACTTGCGCAGGTTCTCGCGAAGACGGTCGAAGGTGATGACCTTCTCGTTCATCGAATAGCCGATGACGGTCAGCAGCGCCGCGATCGAGGTCATCGAGAACTCGAGATGGGTCAGCGACAGCATGCCCATCGTCAGCAGCACGTCGTGGAACACGCCCACCACGGCGCCGAGGCCGAACTGCAGCTGGAAGCGGAACCAGATGTAGAGGAGCATCAGCAGCACCGCGACGCCCAGGGCCATGAAGCCGCCGGTCATCAGCTCGCCCGAGACCTTCGGCCCCACGACCTCGACCTTCTTGAAGGTGATGCCCGGGAAAGTCTTGGTCAGCTCGGTCTTGATGGCTTCAGCGCCGTCGACGGGATTGACGTCCTCGGCGGTGCGAAAGCGCAGCATCGCACTGTTGGGCGAGCCCATCTGCTGGACCTGGGCGTCTTCGCCGCCGACCCGCATCATGGTCTGACGCAGCTTGCCGATGTCGACCGGCCCCGGGGTCTGCACCTCGATCATCGACCCGCCGATGAAGTCGATGCCCAGGTTCAGGCCCTTGGTGAAGAACGACACGCCCGAGAGCGCGATGAGGATCGCCGAAAAGATCGCCGCATAAGGCGCAAGACGCACGAAGTTGAAGTGGAACTCGCGCGGCAGGAGACGGATCAGAGGCCACATGTTCTCGAATCCTAGACGATCGGCAGCACTTTCGGCCGAGTGGCGCGGAACCACAGACCGATAAGCACTTGAGTGATGACGACGGCGGTGAACACCGAGGTGATGACCCCGATGAGCAGCGTCCAGGCGAAGCCGCGGATCGGGCCGGAGCCGAACTGGAACATGATCAGCGCGGAAATGGCGCTGGTGATGTTGGCGTCCATGATCGAGACCAGGGCCAGCGAATAGCCGTGCTCCAGGGCCGCGATCGGCGACCTGCCGGCATGGGCCTCGTCCCGTATCCGTTCATAGATCAGCACGTTGGCGTCGACCGCCACCGCAAGGGTCAGGATCAGGCCGGCGATGCCGGGAAAGGTCAGCGTCGCCTGGGTGAACGACATGATCCCCAGGATCAGCAGCACGTTGACGATCAGGGCGATCGCCGAGAACACGCCGAACAGGCCGTAGGCCAGGATGATGAAGACGATGATCGCCACGCCGCCGATGACGAGCGAGATGATCCCCGCCTTCACGGCGTCGGCCCCGAGCTCGGCGCCGACGGTGGATTGCTGCTCGACCTTCAGCGGCGCCGGCAGGGCGCCGGCGCGCAGCAGGATCGCCAGGTCGTTGGCGCTCTGCGGCGTGAAGCTTCCGCTGATCTGGCCGTTGCCGCCGGTGATGGCGCTCTGGATCACCGGAGCGGAGATCACCTTGCCGTCGAGGACGATGGCGAAGCGCTTGCCGAGGTTCTGGGACGTCGCATCGGCGAAGCGGCGCGCGCCCTGGCCGTTGAAGCGGAACGACACGACGGGCTGGCCGCTCTGCTGGTCGAACTGCTGCTGGGCGTCGGTCAGCATCTCGCCGGTCACCAGCGCGCGCTTCTTCAGAACGTACGACTGCGAGAAGCCGTCGTCGGCCGGATAGACCTGGGAGCCTGGCGGCACCCGGCCGGCGGCCATGTCTTCCGGCGTGACGCTGTCGTCGACCATCTGGAAGGTCAGCTTGGCGGTCTGGCCGATGACGTCGCGCAGGCGTTGCGGATCGCTTTCGCCCGGCGCCTGGACGACGATCCGGTTGACGCCCTGACGGACGATGGTCGGTTCCTTGGTGCCCAGTTCGTCGATCCGACGGCGCAGGATCTCGATCGACTGGTCGACCGCGCGGCCGGCCTCGGCGTTCATCGCGTCCTGGGACAGCGACAGGACGATGCGCCCGCCGCCGGCCGAGGAGACCGAGATGCCGCTGCCGCCCGGCGTCGCGGCGCTGGCCGCGGCCACGGTGCTGCGCAGCTTGTTGACCGCGGTGTTCGCCTGGGCCGGATCGCTGATCAGGACGCTGACCTGATCATTGACCAGCCGCAGCTCGGCGAACTGGATATTGGCCTCGCGCAGCTGGGTGCGCACGTCTTCCAGCAGGTTGGTGAGACGCTCCTGCTTGAGCGCGGCGGTGTCCACTTCCAGCAGGAGGTGCGAGCCCCCCTGCAGGTCCAGGCCGAGATTGAGGGTCTGCTTGGGCATGAAGCCCGGCAGGCTGTCGCGCACATCGGCGGGCAGCACGTTCGGCAAGGTGAACACCACGCCGAAGATCGCCGCGAAAACCACGGCGATCACCTTCCAGCGCGAGAGATTGATCATGTGTACGTCGAGCCCTTAGGCCTTGGAGTCGTTGGCAGGGGCCGGCTCGCCGCGCACGCGGACCTCGGCGATCATGCCCTTCACCACCTTGACGGTGACGCCCTGGGCGATTTCGAGGCCGATTTCCTTGTCCTCGACCCGAACCACCTTGCCGACCACGCCCGAGTTCAGCACGACGGTGTCGTTGCGCTTCAGGTTGGTGATCATCTGCTGGTGCTGCTTCATCCGGCGCTGCTGCGGCCGGATCATCAGGAAGTAGAAGAGAACGACCAGGCCGACCAGCGGCAGGAACTGGATCAGCAGATCCTGCGGGCCGCCCGTGGGGGCGCCGGCGGCGGTCTGGGCGAAGGCGGGCGTGGCGAACATGGCGCTCCGAAGCTCAATAGTCGGGCGCGTTGCGGCCCGGTTTTTCAGGTCGGCGGAAGCTATGCGCTGCGTCTTCGTTTTGCAATGGAAGCGCCGTGCGGCTAAGCACCTTCGCCATGGAAGACGCGTTGAAGCCTGTTCTCGTCCGCATCGCCGAAGCCCTGGAGCGACTGGCCCCGCCGGCCAAGGTAGCGCCCTCGTTCGACGGCGCGCGCCTGTTCCGCCACGATCCTGTGACCGGGGCCTTCCATCCCGCGCCGGACTATCCGCTGCCGCTCGAATCCCTGCTGGGCATCGAACGGCAGAAGGACCGGTTCCTGGAGAACCTGCAGCGCTTCGCCAAGGGGCTGCCGAGCAACCATGTCCTGCTGTGGGGCGTGCGCGGAACCGGCAAGAGCTCAATCTCCAAGGCCGCGTTCATGCAGGTCTCGCAGGACGCGCCCGACCTGAAGTTGGTCGAGGTCGACCGCGACCAGGTGACGGAGCTGCCGTCGCTGTTCGACGAGCTGCGCGGCCGGGCCGAACGCTTCGTGGTGCTGTGCGACGACCTCTCGTTCGAGGAAGGTGCGGCCGCCGCCAAGGCGCTGAAGTCGGCGCTGGAAGGCGGCGTCTCCGGTCCGCCGAGCAACGTGCTGTTCGTGGCGACCTCCAACCGGCGCCACCTGATGCCGCGCACGAACACCGAGGACCGCGGCCTGGTCGCCTCGGCCGAGGACGCTGAGGAAGAGGTCAGCGTCTCAGACCGCTTCGGCCTGTGGATCGGCTTCCCGCCGATGGATCAGGCGACCTATCTGGCGGCGATCAACGCCTATGCCGAGCGCTACGGCCTGGCCGATCCGGAGCTCGACCGCCGGGCCCTGCAGTGGGCGCAGCTGCGCGGCTCGCGCTCCGGCCGCGTAGCCTATCAGTTCATCCGCGACCTGGCCGGCGAGCAGGGCAAGCACCTGCCGCTGTAGGGCGACTTCCCCTCCCCTTCATGGGGAGGGCGGCGCGGCGCAACGTGCCGTGATGGGTGGGGTACTCGACGCCTGCCCCACCCTGATCGCTTCGCGATCTGTCCCTCCCCCAAAAGGAGGGAAATCTACTTCGGCAGCACCAGCTTGGGATCGATCGGGCGGGCGCGTTCCTGCGGCGTCGGGGCGTAGCGCACCTCGAAGTGCAGCTGCGGCTCTGAGACGCCGCCGGTCGAGCCGACCTGGCCGACCTGCTGCCCCTGCACGACCTTCTGCTGCATCTTCACGTCGACGCGCGCCAGGTGACCATAGGCGGTGACCCAGCCGTCCGTGTGCTTGATCAGCACCAGGTTGCCGAAGCCCGGCACCTGGTCGCCGGCATAGACGACGTCGCCGGCTGCAGCGGCGCGGACCGTCTCGCCCTGCGACGCGCGGATGTTGACGCCGTCGTTGCGCTGGCCGGTGCCCTTGGGCCCGTAGTCCGAAACGATGTCGCCGCGGACCGGCCAGACGAAACGGCCGCGCCCGAAGCTGGAGATCTGCGCATCGGTCGGCGTGCCGCTGGTCGGGGCCGGAGAACTCGGCGTCGGGGCCGGGGTCGAAGGCTTCGGCGGCGGCGGCGCAGGACGCACCGGCGCAGGCGGGGTCGGCGTCGGCGTCGGCGTGGTGGCCGCCGGCGGTTGGTACGGCGTCGAAGGCGTAGTCGTCGAAGGCGGCGTGTAGGGCGGCGGCGGGGCCGGTGTCGGAGCCGGCGCCGGTCGCGGCGCGGCGACCTCCTCGCGGATCGGTCCCCGGTCGCGATAGCCCGAAGGCAGGATCACCTGCCGGCCGGCCTTGATCGAGGCGCCGACGCGCAGGCCGTTGGCCTCGGCCAGCGCCTTTTGGGTGACGCCGAAGCGGCGGGCGATCAGGGCCATGGTGTCGCCATGCCCGGCCACATAGGCCTTGGCCTTGGTCGCCGGCCCCTTGAGCACCTGCCCCGGCTGCAGGGCATATGGCGCCTTCAGCTTGTTGTCGTCGGCCAGGTCCTTACGGGTGGTGTCGAGACTGCGGGCGATGGCGTCGAGATTGTCGCCCTTCTTGACCGTATAGGTCTTCGGCTTGCCGGCGGTGTCCACCACCTTGCCGGTGACGCGCATGCGCACCGTGGTCGCCGGCTGGTCGACGACGGGCGGCGGCGACGCAGGCGGCGTGACGCGCGGCGGGGTATAGGGCGGGGGCGCGGAGGGCGGCGGCGGCTCATAGCCGCTGGAAGCCACCGGGACCTGGGTCCGAACGACGGTCGGGCCTTTGTCCTTATAGCCGTCCGGCAGGATCAGGCGCTGGCCGGGCGATAGCGGCGCGTCGATGTCGCGCTCGTTGGCCTCGGCGATCGCCGCGGCGGTGACGCTGAAGCGGCGGGCGATCGCGAACAGGGTGTCCCCGGATTCGACCACATAGGCTTTGCTTTTGGCCGTGCGCGGGCCCTTCAGCACCTGGCCGGGCCGCAGGGCGTAGGGCGCCTTGAGATCGTTGTCCTCAGCCAGCTGCTTGCGGTCGGTGCCGAGCGTGCGGGCGATGGCGTCGAGATTGTCGCCCTTCTTGACCGTATAGTCCTTGGCCGGGCCGGCGGTGTCGACCACCCGGCCGGCGACTGTCGTACGGGTCACGGTCTGCATGACCGGAGGCGCCGGCGGCAGAGCCTGGGTCGTAGGCGGCGGCGAGGTCGGCGCAGGCGGCAGCGGCCGGGCCGGCTGAATGCTGGGCAGCGGCGTGGACGAGACCGGCGGCGTGGGCCGCGCCTCGGGCGCCGGCTCGGACGGACGCACGACAGGCGGCGTCGCCGGCGGCGGCTGGCTCGGCGCGGGATTGGGCCTGGTCGGGAAGTTCGGGCGCATGGGCTCGACCGTGGTGCAGGCGGTCAGCGCCGTGCCGGCCAGAAGGAACAAAACCGTACGCGAGAGGGAAAGCGTCATCGCCGCTCCGGGGGACATTGGATCGGAATCAGTCGAGGCGTCAGGGTTAATGATGGGTTACGGCCGACGCCCAGGCCACCCAATTAGTCGTACCTCACGGCTCCTTGGCGACGCCGTCGAGCAGAGGAACGAAGCGGACGTCGGTCATGTGTTCGGCCCGGAAGCCGCCCGCCCCGTCGCCGAGATAACGGATCAGCTTTTGCACCGGCCCCCTGCCCACAGGCGCGACCAGAATGCCGGAGGGCTTCAGTTGCGAAAGCAGGGCCTTGGGCTCATCCGGCGCCGCGGCTGTGACCAAAATGCGGTCAAAAGGCGCCTGCTCGGGCCAGCCCCGCCCGCCGTCGCCGAAGCGGGTGACGATGTTGGTCAGCCCGAGCTGCTTGAAGCGGGCCTCGGCCTCGCCCAGCAGGGTCCGGTAGCGTTCCACCGTGTAGACCAGCCGCGAAATCTTGGAGAGGATGGTGGTCTGGTAGCCTGAGCCGGTGCCGATCTCGAGCACCCGCGAGCGCGGTTCGACCTGCAGGGCCTGGCTCATCAGGCCGACGATGAACGGTTGGCTGATCGTCTGGCCGCAGGCGATCGGCAGGGCCGAATCCTCGAAAGCCCTTTCCTTGAAAAGGTCCGGCGTGAACAGCTCGCGCGGGGTCGATTCGAGCGCCGCGAGCACGGCCGGGTCGCTGACGCCCTGGGCGCGCAGCGACAGCACCAGTCGTGCGAGCTGGACGTCCCGCCCCTCTTCGCCGTTGTCGTCTTGCTTGCCCATATCCGCCTCAGGCCTTCGGCGGCGCGCCCCCGAGCACGCCCTTCAGGCGAAAGACGGTTTCGGCGTGAGTCAGGTCGATATGCAAGGGGGTGACGGAAATCTTACCGTCGTAGATGGCGCGAAGGTCGGTGCCGTCGGCCGGCTGCGACATTTCGTGGCGGAAGCCCATCCAGTAGTAGTCGCGGTTGCGCAGGTCGGTGCGCTTCTCGGCGTGACGCACCGCTACGTCGCGGAAGGTCTGGCGGGTGACCTCGACCTCGGTGATCTCGTCGGGCGCTCGCGAGGGGAAATTGACGTTCATCACCACGTCCTTTGGCCAGCCGATCTCGACCAGCCGCCTGACGATGCCGGGGCCGAAACGCTCGGCCGGGGCGAACATGTCCTGACCGTCGACCAGCGGCCAGGTGGTCTGCGACAGGGCGATCGACGGGATACCCATCGCCATGCCCTCGATGGCGCCGGCGACGGTGCCCGAAAGCGTCACGTCCTCGGCCAGATTGGCGCCACGGTTGACGCCCGACAGCACCAGGTCCGGCGTCAGGCCGCCCATCAGCTCGGTGACCGCCAGCATCACGCAATCGGTCGGCGTGCCGGTGGTGGCGAAGCGGCGGTCGTCCAGTTTCCGCACCCGCACCGGATCGGACAGGGTCAGGGCGCGACTGGCGCCCGACTGCTCGTACTCCGGCGCACAGATCCAGACGTCGTCGGTCAGGGCTCGGGCGATGCTCTCCAGGGCGACGAGACCTTCAGCGTGAATGCCGTCGTCGTTGGTCAGGAGGATTCTCATTCGCCACCGATATGCGTCAGGCCCGGAAGATAGCGGTGCAGCGCCTGCGGGATGGCGATGCGGCCCTTCTCGTCCTGATAGTTCTCCATGACCGCCACGAGCGTGCGGCCAACGGCCAAGCCCGAGCCGTTCAGGCTATGAACGAAGCGAGCGCCCTTCTCGCCGGCCTTCTTGGTCCGCGCGTCCATCCGCCGGGCCTGGAAGTCGCCGCAGTTCGAACAGGAGCTGATTTCGCGATAACGCCCCTCGGAGGGGAGCCAGACCTCGAGGTCGTAGGTCTTGCGCGCGCCAAAGCCCATGTCGCCGGTGCAGAGCAGCATGGTGCGGAACGGCAGTTCCAGCGCCTTCAGCACCGCCTCGGCGCAGCCGACCATCCGCTCGTGCTCCTCCTCGGACTTGTCCGGGGCGGTGATCGAGACGAGCTCGACCTTGTAGAATTGGTGCTGGCGGATCATGCCGCGGGTGTCACGGCCGGAGGCGCCGGCCTCGGCGCGGAAGCTGGGCGTCAGGGCCGTGAAGCGGAGCGGCAGCTCCTCCTCGGCGACGATCTGCTCGCGCACCAGATTGGTCAGCGAGACCTCGGCCGTCGGGATCAGCCAGCGGACGTCGGTCTCGTCCAGCCGGTCGAGGTCCAGCGTCTGGGCCGCCTGGGCGCCCGGGAAGGCCACGAACTGATCGTCGGCGAACTTGGGCAGCTGGCCGGTCCCGAACATCGCCTTGGTGCGCACCATGAGCGGCGGCGAGACCTCGGTGTAGCCGTGCTCCAGCGTCTGCATATCGAGCATGAACTGGCCGATGGCCCGCTCCAGCCGGGCGAGCTGCCCGCGCAGCACCGTGAAGCGCGCGCCGCTCATGCGGGCGGCCGCCTCGAAGTCCATGAGGCCCAGGCCTTCGCCCAGATCGACGTGATCCTTCGGAGCGGCGATGGTGTTCGGCTCGCCCCAGCGACGGACCTCGACATTGTCGTGCTCGTCCGCCCCCCCCGGCACCTCCGGCATCGGCAAGTTCGGCAGCGAGGCCAACAGGTTCTGCAGTTCGGCGGAGACCGCACGCTCGACCTCGGCCTGCTCGGCCAGCACGCCCTTGACCTGCTCGACCTCGGCCATCAGGCGCTGAGCCTCGGCTTCGTCCTTCTTGGCCTTGGCCTGGCCGATCAACTTAGAAGCTTCGTTACGGCGGCTCTGGGCGGTCTCGAGGGCCAGCTTGGCGGCCCGTAGCCTGGCGTCCAGTTCGATCGCCTGGGCGGCGGCGCCGGAACGGCCCTTCGCAGCCCACGCTTTCTCGTAAAGCTCGGGGGTTTCGCGAATGGCTCGGATATCGTGCATGGGTCCGCCGCAGGTGGGAGTGAGCGGACTTCTCTAGAGCGGGTTGGTTGGCGGGCCAACCCCTAGCGCCCTCGTCCCTGTCCCGGTCGGCTTGAAACAAGCCAACCGGGATGAACAGGGTCGATTCTGTGAGTTTAAGCCCTTCTTACCCACTCACGATGATCCATCGTAAGTGCGAGGGGCTCTAGACCACGGCCACGTCCGTGCCGGCCTCGTCCTCTTCGCGCTTGCGGCGGATCTCGATCAGCTTCACGCACCAGATCGAGATCTCGTAGAGCAGGATGATCGGCACGGCGAGCATGGTCTGGCTGATCGGATCGGGCGGAGTGACCACGGCGGCGACCACGAAGACGCCGACGATGGCGTAGCGGCGGCCGCTCGACAGCGCCTTGGACGAGATCAGACCGGCCATGCCGAGCAAGGTCAGCACCACCGGCAGCTGGAAGCAGAGACCGAAGGCCAGCAGCAGCGTGGTCACCAGGCTCAGATAGTCCGAGACCTTGGGCAACAGCTCGACCGTGACCCCGGCGTCGCCGACGATCTGCTGGGACAGCGAGAACCACAGCACGAACGGCAGGATCACGTAGTAGACCAGCGCCGCGCCCATCAGAAACAGGCTCGGCGAGGCCAGCAGGAACGGCAGGAAGGCCTTGCGCTCGCGCTTGTAGAGACCCGGCGCGACAAAGCCGTAGACCTGCCAGGCGAGCACCGGGAAAGTCAGCACCACCGCGCCGAAGCCGGCCAGCTTCAGCTTGGTGAAGAAGAACTCGAGCGGGGCGGTGAACACCAGCTTCAGCTTCTCGGCGCCGGCCGCGTCGGGCACCTCGCGCGCGCCGATCAGCGCCAGAAACAGGTCCTTGGTCCCAGACAGGAACTTCAGGATGTCGAAGCCGCCGGCCTGCTGGGCGTGCGCCGCCTGCTCGGCCGCCAGCAGCTGGGCGGCGATCGCGAACGGATGCAGCAGGAACATGTAGATCTGCTTGGAGAAGCCGAAGCAGATGGCGAACCCGATCGCCATGGCCAGCACGCAGACGATCAGGCGCGAACGCAGCTCGACCAGGTGGTCAAGCAGCGGCGCGCGCGAGGCCTCGATCTCGGCCTCGTCGTGGTCGTAGGGGCTGCTCACGCCTTGGCTCCGGCCTTGGATTTGGCGGCGGCCTTCGGTTTCGCGGCCTTCGGCTTGGCGTCGGTCTCCGCCTTCGGCTTCGCCGTCCGACGGGCGCGCGGCTTGGCTTCCTCAACGATGGGCGCGGGGTCAGGCGCCGCCGGCTCCGGGGCCGGCGGATCGTAACTCTGGCTCGCCGAGGGCGGGAACCGCACGTCCGAGCCTTGCAGGCTGTCGCCGATCTCCTTGAGGACCTGGTCGACCTGGGCCTTGGAAGCGTCCGCCGCCGCCGTGTCGGCGAGCTGGCCGCGGCGCATGGCCTCGACTTCCTTGCGCAGCTCGTCCAGCTCGGACTGGCGCGCCATCTCATCAAAGCTGGCGCGGAACTCGTTGGCCATGCCGCGGATCTTGGCCGTGAACTGGCCAAGCTTGCGCAGCATCATAGGCAAGTCCTTGGGGCCGACGACGATCAGAGCGACCGCCGCGATCACCAGGAGTTCAAGCCCGCCGATTTCGGGAAGCATTCGTAAGGCAGCCTAGACGTATGAGCCCGCGCCGATCGGAACCGGCGCGGGCGAATCTGCGATGAGACGGGCGCGTCAGCCGCGCGCTTCGTCCTTTTCCCGCTCGGTGTTCGGCAGCGGCTTGCTCTCCGCAGAGGTCGGCTCGTCCTTCAGGCCGTCACGGAAGGCGCGGATGCCCTTGGCGGCGTCGCCCATGATGCCCGAAAGCTTGCCGCGGCCGCCGAACAGCAGCGCCACGACGACCAGAACGATCAGCCAATGCCAAATCGAAAATGAGCCCATCAGGCCAAACTCCTTAACGTCGGCGGCCGCCCTCGGCCGCGCGCCCGTCCCTATTGAGAACGGAATATAGTCGGTCACGCTGCAAGACGCCACGCGTCCTAGTGCGCTGGATCGTCCTCGCCCAGGAAATCCGTGTGGAATTCGGGCGCCTCGTCGTCTCCCAGCGGGTCTTCCTCCGGCATTCCCAGGCCGGCGGGATTAGGAACATTGAAGCCGGGCGGCAGGTCTAGGCTGAGCAGCCCGGCCGCCTTCATCTCCGCTACCCCGGGCAGGTCGCTGAGGTGCGCCAAGCCGTAGTGCTCGAGGAAGGCGTCGGTGGTGCCATAGGTCACCGGCCGGCCAGGCGTTCGGCGACGGCCGCGCATCCGCACCAGTCCAAGTTCCAGCAGCACGTCGAGGGTGCCCTTGCTGGCCTGGACGCCGCGCACCGACTCGATCTCAGCGCGGGTGACGGGCTGGTGGTAGGCGATGATGGCCAGGGTTTCCTGCGCGGCCTTTGAGAGCCGGCGTGGCTCCTCGCGCTCCTCGGTCATCAGGAAGGCCAGGTCCTGGGCGGTCTGGAAGCGCCAGCGGCCAGCGACGCAAGCCAGCTCCACCCCCCTGCCCTCATAGGTCGCCTGCAGCGCCGCGATCGCCGCGGGCACGTCGGCGCCGGCCGGCAGCCGCTTGGCGAGGTCTTCGTGACTGAGCGGCCCGGCGGCTGCGAACAACAGCGCCTCGATCTGGCGTTCGGTGTCGCCGCTCATGGCCGCAACTCCTTGCGGGCCCGCAGATAGATGTCTGCGAAGGCCTCAAGCTGGCGGGTCTCGAGCGCCCCCTCCTTCACCAACTCCAGGCTGGCCGAGAGGGTCGAGGCGACATAGGAGGCCTGGCTCGGTCCCTCGCCGGCAGGCCGCAGCGGCGCGACCCCGGTCAGCGGGGTCCAGCGCCCGAGGTCGGGCAGCATATGGCGCAGCCGGTCGCGGGCGTCCTCCAGAGGATAGGCCTGCTGGACGCGCGGGGTGTAGTGGCGGCCCTGCTCCTTGCGGCGCTGTTCGATGTAGGCGCTCATCAAGCCGTAGAGATCGCCTTCGAGACGGGTCGAAGGCACGACCTTGATGGCTTCGGGATCCCCACGGACGAACACCTCGCGGCCCAGTTGCGCGCCGTCGCGCAGGGCGTCAGCGGCCTTGCGCATGGCGTCGAGCTTGGCCAGGCGGAAGGCGAGCTGGGCGGCCATCTCCTCGGCCGGAAGCTCCTCGGCCTTCGGGCGCTCGGGCCTGGGCAGCAGCAGCCGCGACTTCAGGTAGGTCAGCCACGCGGCCATGACCAGGTAGTCCGCCGCCAGCGAGAAGCGCACGCGCCGCGCCTGCTGGACGAAGGACAGGTACTGGTCGGCCAGCTTGGTGATCGACAGCTGCAGCAGGTCGACCTTCTGGTTGCGGGCTAGGGCCAGCAGGACATGCAGCGGACCTTCGTAGCCGTCGATGTCGATGACCAGCGCATCGCCGTCTTCGGCCGCCGTCTTGGCCGCTTCGAAGTCGAGCGTGGGCTGGAAGCCGTTCACGCAGCCCACCTGCCGTCGAAGGCGGCGTCGAACCGGGCCCGGGCCTCTTCGAGGTCGAAGGGCTCAGGAACCTTGGCCAACCGACCGAGCGCGGCCTTGGCCCGGCGCAGGGCCTGGCCCGACAGCGCCTTGGTCCCGTCTAGCACCGCCTTCATCTCGGCCATGTCGCCATTGCAGTGCAGCACCACGTCGCAGCCGGCCGCCAGCGAGTGGCGGGCGCGGTCGGCGAACTCGCCGCCGAGCGCCTTCATCGACAGGTCGTCGCTCATCACCAGCCCGTCGAAGCCGATCGCCCCGCGGATCACCCCGCGCATCGCTTTCTTCGAGGTCGTCGCCGGCCGCTTGGCGTCTACGGCCGAGTAGACGACGTGGGCGGTCATCGCCATCGGCATGTCCGACAGCATCTTGAACGGCGCGAAGTCCCAGGCGTCGAGCTCGTCATAGGCGGTCTCGACCACCGGCAGGTCGTGGTGGCTGTCGGCCATGGCGCGGCCGTGGCCGGGGATGTGCTTGATGACCGGCAGCACGCCTCCGGCGATCAGCCCCTCGCAGGCGGCGCGGCCGAGCAGCGCCACCCCATCCGGGGTCTTGGCGTAGGCGCGGTCGCCGATGACGTCATGGGCGCCGGCCACCGGCACGTCGAGCACCGGCACGCAGTCGACATTGATCCCCAGCGCGGCGAGGTCGTGGGCCAGCAGGCGCGCGCCCAGGCGGGTGATCTCCCGCCGCAGCAGCGGGTCATTGGAGGCCAATTCGCCATAGGCGCGGCCGGGCGGGTAGCGCCGCCAGTGCGGCGGCCCCAGGCGCTGAACCCGGCCGCCTTCCTGGTCGATCAGCACCGGCGCGTCGGGACGATCGACGGTGGCGCGCAGCTGGTCGACCAGCAGGCGCACCTGGTCTGGAGCCTCGACGTTGCGGGCGAAGAGGATGAACCCCCACGGCTGAACGTCGCGGAAGAAGGCTTCCTCCTCCCGCGAGAGGCTCAGCCCCGAGCAACCGAGGATCGCCGCGCGGGTCACTTCACGAAGCAGTTCTTGCCGGCCGCCTTCAGCTTGTCGCAGAAGGCCGCCGCGTCGGCGCGGCTAGCGAAGCCGGTGACCTGAGTGCGGTAGAGGGTCGAGGTCCCCTTCTGGACCGCCTCGACCTTCTTGCCTTTGCCGGGCGCGCCCGCGACAGCCTTGCTCCACTCCGAATCCGCCAGCGCCTGCGACGAGAATGCGCCGATCTGCACCGCGGCCGGACCACCAGAGGCGGCGGGCTTGGGGGCCGGCGCCTGGGCGAGCGCGGCGTCGATCGACTTCGGGGCCGGAGCCGCCGGCGGCGTGACCTTGGTCACCGGCGCGGCCGGCGGGGCCACGGCCGGACGCAGACCGCCTGCAGTGGTCGGGGCGATCGGCGCGGCCGAGACCGGCGAGCTCGGAGCCGGACGCGGCGGCGGCTGCACGGTCACCGGAGCCGGGCGAGCCTGTGGTTGTTCCGGCGGCGCGGTGAAGTTCGGCGCGGCCGGCGCTTCGGAGCCGTCCTCGGAATGATAGATCTGCAGGCCGGCGGCCGGATCGGCGGGCTGGGCCTCGGCCGGCGGCGCGGCCTTCATCTCGGCCACCGGCGCGCCGACGGTGCGCGGCGCATCGCCGGCCTCGCGCACGCCGGAGCGGTAGAACATGATGATGGCGACCACGAGCGCGATGAGGACCAGGGCGCTCAGGATCAGCATGACGGGCGCAGGACCACCCCCGCGCACCGGCTGGCGCGCATCGAAGGACAGCGGCGCATCTGTCGGGGGCGTATAGGCGCCGCGATCGGGGTCGGACATGGAAGGCTCCGAAAAGGACTCGGTGGCCGCAGCGCGAATCGCGCGCAGCGTTTCGGTTAGTTTACCGAAGGGGACCGAGGCTTCGAAGCCAGCCCTACGCCTAATTCCAGACGTCGAGGTGGAAAAGTCGGCGGTGCTCTTCGATGGCGAACCGGTCGGTCATGCCGGCGATGTAGTCGCACACCACTCGCGCCCGCCCGGCCTCGTCGCGGTTCTGCGATCGAGCGAACCACTCCGTCGGCAGAACGTCGGGTTCGGCCATGAACAACTGGAACATCTCGGCAAGAATGCGGCGGGCCTGACTGCGAGTTCGATTGACCTTCCAGTAGCGGTACATGCGGTTCATCAGGAACTCGCGCAGCCGCGACAGGTCCTCAAGCATGTCCCGCGAAAAGGAGACGAGCGCGTGGTCCAATTTGCGCACGTCCTCGGGCGTGGCGACCTTGGCCTCAAGGGCGCGACGATGGGTCTCAGCCAGAACATCGTCGACCATCGCCCCGATCATCCGCCGGACAGCCTCCAGGCGCGTGATCACGGGATCGACGCCCGGATAGTCCTTGTAGACCCCAGCCAGGATCGGCCCGATCAGCGGCACGTCCAGCAGGTCGTCGAGGGTGAACAGGCCGGCGGCGACGCCGTCGTCCACGTCGTGATTGTTGTAGGCGATGTCGTCGGCCAGGGCGGCCACCTGGGCCTCCGCCGAGGCCCAGGTCGACAGGCGCAGGTCGTAGCCCTTGTCGAATTCGGCGATCGAGTTCCAGGACGGGCGGCCCAGCTTATCGGCCACCGGCCCGTTGTGCTTGATGATCCCTTCCAGGGTTTCCCAGGTCAGGTTCAGGCCGTCCCAGCCGGGATAACGGCGCTCCAGCTTGGTGACGACCCGGAAGGTCTGCACGTTGTGGTCGAAGCCGCCATACTTCTCCATCTGGATCTGCAGTTCGTCCTCGCCGGCGTGACCGAACGGCGGGTGGCCGAGATCGTGGGCCAGGGCGATGGTCTCGGCCAGATCCGGCTCGAAACCGAGGGCCGTGGCGACCGAGCGCGCGATCTGCGCCACTTCCAGCGAATGGGTCAGTCGGGTGCGGAAATGGTCGCCTTCGTGGGCCACGAAGACCTGGGTCTTTTCCTTGAGTCGCCGGAACGCCGTCGCGTGGATGATCCGGTCGCGGTCGCGCGCGAAGGGCGTGCGGGTGCGGCTCTCCGGCTCGGACACCTTACGGCCCAAGGATTTGGTGGGATCTTCGGCGTAGGGCGCGCGGGGCGGAAGGATCATCGGGTCTCGGTTTGACGACGCCCTCTTGGACGAAGGGCTTGGCGATCTCATATAGTCCAGGCAGAGGTTTTCCGCAGTATGACTACGACCGAACTCACACTCTCGCCCGCCGCCGCCAAGCGGCTGCACGAAATCGGCGCCGCCGAAGGCAAGCCGATCATGCTGCGCATCGCGGTCGAGGGCGGCGGCTGTTCGGGCTTCCAGTACCAGTTCGACCTGGTGGACGCCGCGCAGCCCGACGACCTGAAGATCGAACGTGACGGCGCCGCGGCCCTGGTCGACGAGATGTCGCTGGTGCTGCTGAAGGGCTCGGAGATCGACTTCGTCGACGAACTGGCCGGCGCCGAGTTCAAGGTCCGCAACCCCAACGCCAAGTCCAGCTGCGGCTGCGGCGTCAGCTTCTCGATCTAGCGCTCAGATCATCGCGACCGCCGAGCTTTGGGCGCGCGACTTGAAATTCGGATATTTCCTAATTAGGATTTATCCTATGAGCGCAGTCTTCAAGGCCCTCTCCCACCCGGTCCGCCGTCGCATCGTCGAGATGTTACGCGAGCGCCCGATGGCGTCCGGCGACATCGCCGCCGAGTTCGACATGGCCTGGCCTTCGATCACCGGGCATCTGACGGCGCTGAAGGACGCCGGGCTGGTGGAGACCGAGCGCGACGGCGCATCGATTCGCTATCGCCTGAATATCTCGGCGGTCGAGGAGGCCGTGGCCTTCCTGCTTGAGCTCATGGACCGCCGCCCCCTCCCCGCACAGAAGGCCTCCGAGACATGAACCGCTCCATCGTCCGCACCGCCGGGGCCGCCGCCGCCACGGCCCAGATCGCCCTGGCCCTCTATGTGGCGCAGTTTGGACCGACATCGCCGATCCCCATGCACTTCGATCTCGCCGGCGAAGTCGACCGCTGGGGAACCCGGGGCGAAGCCGCCTTCGTCATCGGCCTGATGGCCGGCCTTTCGATGATCTCCACCTTCGGACTGGAGCATCTGTCGCTCGGACGAAGGACGCCCGTCGCGTCACCAACAATCATGAGCCTGACGACAATCGTCGTCGTCGCAGTCGCCAGCGGGGTCAGCGTGTTGATGGCGGCGGTGGCGTTCGGCCTGGCGGCCGGCGGCGCGGCGCTTTTCAGTCACCTGACGATCAGCTTCGCCCTGACCGGCATCGGGG
Source organism: Phenylobacterium sp. 58.2.17 (assembly GCF_026411515.1). Classification (NCBI taxonomy): domain Bacteria; kingdom Pseudomonadati; phylum Pseudomonadota; class Alphaproteobacteria; order Caulobacterales; family Caulobacteraceae; genus Phenylobacterium; species Phenylobacterium sp. 58.2.17. The sequence continues at coordinate 83,806 of NZ_JAPMTQ010000001.1, forward strand.
CCTATCTCGGCAAGGTCGCGCCCAATCCTTTGATCGGCGTGCGCACGCCATGGACGTTCGCCAGCCGGCTGGCCTGGGACAAGTCCAACCGGCTGATGGGCCGGCTGTTCTTCTGGGGCGGACTGGCGGGGATCATCGCCGCTCCGTTCACGCCGCAGCCAGCCGGCCTGCAGGCGCTGGCGGCAGGCCTGCTCGCGGCGGCGGGCCTGGCCGTCTTCGAGAGCTGGCGGGTGTGGCGCGACGATCCGGATCGGGCCGCCTGGTCCTGAATCAAAAAGGGCGGGAGCCGCGGCCCCCGCCCTCTATTTCGAGCCCTAGCGGGAGGGTTCGAGCTTGGTGTTCAGCACCCAGCCGACATTGTCGTTCTCGTCGGCGACTTCCCACCACAGGCCGTTCTTCTGGCCGGTCGGATAGAGGATCGCCCCCGGGTTCAGCGCACGGACCAGGGCGCCCTTGGCGTCCGGCGTGCGGCGCATGTTCACCGGCGCAGTTGCGGTGAAAGTCTTGGCCGGCGAGGCCTGGGCCGCGCCCGGCGAGGCCGAGACCAGGCCCAGCTCGTTGACCATCTTAGAATAGGCCTGAATGAAGGCCAGGGTGACGATGCGGCCGGTCTCGGTGTCTTCGTAGCCGCCGCCGACGGCGCCGCCGAAGCCGGTCGTTCCGAAGCCGCCGCCGCCGGCGCTCCAGCCGATGTCGTTCTTCACCGCGTAGCCGTCGGTCACCGACACGGTTTCGGTGGTGCGGACGTTGGTCAACGACAGCACGGTGTTGGCTTCCAGCTTGCGGGTCTTGATGCCGCCGACCAGCGCGCCGGCCGTGCCGCCGATCAGGCCGCCGGCGATGCCGGCCAGGGCCGAGCCGCCAGCATTGCCGTCAGCGGCCTGCACTTCGGCCACCAGGACGTAGTCGGCGGCCTTGATCTGGCCTTGGCCGACGTTCGAGCCGCGCTGCATGCCGAGGCCCGACCCGATGTCGCGTTCGGCCTGGGCGGCGTTGAGGCCGGCGCCGCGGTCCACCAGGTTGAAGCAGCCCGAGCGTTGGACGATCGAGCGCAGAAGCTTGGCCGGCGGCGCGAGGTTGTACTGGTTCCAGCCGCGCGGATCGTCGCCGTTGGTGATGGAAAGCGTGCCGAGCTTGCGGGTGCAACGCGGCACCTCGGCCGACGCGGCTTCCTGCATCTTCTGAGCGTTGGACGCCTTGGCCGGACGGCCCTGGGCGAACGCACCGACTGGCGCCGCAGTCAGCACCGCTGCGCCGACCATGGCCAGCTTTGCAAAACGCGACATGAATACCCCCGTGCAATGACAATTGGTCGCAGGTAGCTAGACTATCATTGCGACAAGGTCACGTGCGTTCGCGGGGCTTGAGCCACGCAGTCGGCGCCACTAGCGTCCCCACCCCTAGCTGGAGCAGTCGATGCGCATCGCGACCTGGAACGTAAATTCTGTCAACGCACGCCTCGAAACGGTGCTGCGTTGGTTCGAGGAGGCCGCCCCGGACGTCGCCTGCCTGCAGGAAATCAAGTGCGTCGACGAAAAATTCCCGGCCGAGGCCTTCGAGCGCCTGGGCTACAACGTCGCCGTTCACGGCCAGAAGACCTACAACGGCGTGGCGATCCTCTCGAAGGCCCCGCTGGAGGACGTCCGAAAGGGCCTGCCCGGCGACGACGCCGACGAGCAGGCGCGCTACCTTGAGGCGGTGATCAGCGGACCTCGCCCGGTCCGAGTCGCTTCGATCTACCTGCCCAACGGCAATCCGATCGGAACCGAGAAGTTCGACTACAAGCTGAACTGGATGGCGCGACTCAACGCCCACGCCCGCGAACTGCTGAGCTACGAGGAGCCGCTGGCCCTGGTCGGCGACTACAACGTCATCCCCGAGGCGCGCGACGCGGCCCATCCCGAGAACTGGCTGGGCGACGCCCTCTTCCAGCCGCAGAGCCGCGAAGCGTTCCGGGCCCTGCAATGGCTGGGGCTGACCGAAGCCTTCATGACCGCCGACGGCTCGCCTGGGGCCTATACCTTCTGGGACTACCAGGCCGGCGCTTGGCAGCGGAACAACGGCATCCGGATCGACCACGCCCTGCTCTCGCCCCAAGCGGCGGACCTGCTGCGCGGCTGCGTCATCCACAAGGACGTTCGCGGTTGGGACAAGCCGTCCGACCACGTGCCCCTGGTCGTCGAGCTGGAAGTCTAGTTCGTCGCAAAGCGTTTGCCGCAATTCCGGCCCGATCCTAGCTGCACCATGAACTCATCGGAGGTGTTCACATGCGCGTTCTCATGATTGCGGCGCTCGCCCTTGGCGCAGGCGCCGCGCCGGCCCTGGCCCAAGACAGCGCCGCCAACGCCTCGGCCGCCGGCGGCGCCTCGTCCGAAGCGGTCGGTCACCTCGCCGCCGCGGGCGTGCAGGCCGTGGTAGGCGTCGCCGCCGTCCCCGTGAGCGTCGCGGCGGCCGGTTCGGGGGCCGCGGGGTCTGCGGCCGTGAGCGTCGGCGCAGGCTCGGCTGCGGTCGGGGGTGGTCTGTCGGAAGCGGCCGGCGCTTCGGCCGACTTCGCGTCCGGCCCGCTGAAGGTCGACGACAAGGTGGTCGTCTCGCCCGACGCCATGCCCGCCGTGCCCTACAACGCCCAGAAGCCGACCCCCTGATGAAAATCCTTCAAGCCGCGCTGATCGCGGCGGCGTTGAGCGCCGCCGCTGTGCCGGCGAGCGCGCAAGACAGCTCCGTCCGCGCGATCTCCCAGCACCTGAGCGCCGAACAGGCCGCCGCGTTCTCCAAGCAGGTCGAGCGCGATCTCGCCGCCAAGGGCGCGCGGGTGGCGATGGTGTTCCGCGCCGGACGCATGCGCGACCAACTGCCCGAGGGCATCGCCTATACCCACGGCGCGTTCTGGGTATATCGCGACATCAAGACCGCCGATGGCGGGACGATGCAGGGGTACGCGGTCTACAACCTCTATGCCGGCAACGGGACCGACTGGTCGAAGATCGAGAGCCGGCTGGTGCAGGACTATCCGCTGGACTTCACCCGCGGCTCCACCGTCGACGACATGGCGGTGATCATCCCCAGCCCGGAAATGCAGCGCCGCATCCTGGCCGTGATCGACAGCCCGACCTACCAGAAGGTCCACAACCCGGCCTATTCGCTGGTCGCCAATCCGTGGGCCCGCAAATACCAGAACTGCAACAACTTCATGCTGAACGTCATCGGCGCGGCGATCTGGCAGACGGATGATCCGCAACGGATCACCGCCAACCTGAAGGCCCATTACGAGCCGACGGTCGTGAAGACCAACGCCGTGGTGCGACTGTTCGGGCCGATCGCCGACCAACGGCTGCGCACCGACGACCAGGACGGCACGGTCCGCACCGCGACCTACGAGTCGATGGCCGAGTTCATGCGCGGGAACAACCTGTTGCAGGAAGCCTACGTCTTCAACTTCCAGCGCTGAGCTTCACCTCCCGGTTGATCGGGGCTAGCCTCACCGCGAGAAGCTGCTGGGAGATCGGGCCATGGGCGCGGTCGAACTGGTCGGAACGGCCGCGAGCCTGAGCTTTCTGGCGGGCTGGCGGCTTTACGCCTGCATCGCCGCCGTGGGTCTGGCCATGCGGTTCGGGGTCATCGACCTGCCGCAGAAGATCCAGGCTCTCGACGCCCTCGCCAATCCCTGGGTGATCGGCGTCGCCGCCCTCGGCGCGATCGCCGAACTGGTCGCCGACAAGGTGATGTGGTTCGACACCCTCTGGGACGGCGCGCACACCCTGGTGCGCCCGCTGGGCGGAGCGCTGCTGGCCCTGGCCATCGTCGACGCCTCCGACCCCGCCTGGCAGGTGGTGGTGTTCATGCTCGGCGGGGGCGCGGCGCTGCTCAGCCATAGCGCCAAGGCCAGCGCCCGCGCGGCGGTGAACACCAGCCCCGAACCGGTCAGCAACATCGCTGTCAGCGGCTTTGAGGACGTGATGACCGCCGGCGGCCTATGGCTGGTGCTCAGCCAGCCGCATATCGCCATCGCCGTGGCGGTCGGCCTGCTGCTCTGCGCGCTCGGCGTGCTCTATGTCAGCTGGCGCATCCTGCGGAGCCTGAAGCGCTGGTGGTCCAGCGACCCTAGCCCCTGAGCTTGCCGAGGATGTCGGCGAGGCCGCCCAGGCCGCCGCCGGCGGCGACCTGACCGTTCGGGGTCAGTTGATCGATCACCTGGGGCAGCACCTGGGCCAGCGTGCCGGCCGCCGCCTGCGGATCGACGCCCAGCTTGGCCGCGAAGTCGGCAAGCAACCCCGAGGACAGCACGGCCTGGATCTGTTCAGCCGAAATCGGCAGGTTGCCCCCGGTCGAGACCCACGACTTGGCGATTTCGCCCAGGCCGCCCTGTTCGAAGGCGCCGATCAGGCCGCCCAGCCCGCCCTGCTGTTGGCCGAGAAGATCGGTGATGGCGCCGATCGGCGATCCGTCGCCGCCCGCCCCGCCCAGAATGCCGTCCAGCAGACCCATGTCGCGCTCCTGTCATCCGACGATCGATTAGATCGTTGCGCCATATGAGACACCACCTGCATGACACTTCAACCATTCGCGGGCGGCCGCTCTTCTCGGCCTTTGCGAACGGCGCTAGCGTCCAGGCATGAACGAATGGCCCAGGCTCTTCCTACTGTTGGCGCTGGCCGGCGTGGTCGTGACCCTGCTCGGCAGCGCGGCGGCCTGGCTGATGGACGAGGAGCGGCGCATCCGGCGGGCTCTGAAACGGGTCCTGAAGGGACCGGCCGAAGCCGTGATCATCGCCCGCGGGCGCGGCCGGGGCGCGGGGTTCAACACCTCGACCGGCTTGATGGGCGTGGCCTGGGACGCCGGGGCCTGGCTGCTGATCTACCGCCTGGACGAGCTTATGGGCGCCGAGGTAATCGTCGACGGCCAGGTGGTGGCGCGCGCCTATCGCGGCGAACCCCGCCGCGCCCTCGATCAGACGATGGAGCACGCCGCGCGGGTGACGCTGCGGCTGATCTTCGACGACCCGCATCATCCCGACTTCGACCTGGATCTGTGGCTGGCCGGCGACGAGACGCGCCGGCGTGCGACCTCGCCCGGCGACGCCATGCAGGAGGCCAACCGCTGGCTGGCGCGCGCCGAGGCGATCCTGCGCCGTCCGATCGCCCCGCGCGTGGCGGCCGCCATGCCTGGCCCTATTCTCGACGCGTCCGAAGACGAGGAGGAGCCGCCGTTCCAGCTAGGCAGCGACGAGCGGCTGCTGTGAGGCCTTAGCTCAGGGCGAAGTCGACGCCGGCCTGGGCGTGCACCAGGGCCGTGTCGATCACCGGCCGGTCCAGATCGTCCGGCGACAGCAACAGGCCGACTTCAGTGCAGCCGAAGATCACGCAGTCGGCGCCCGATGCCCGGGCGATCATCGCCAGCACCTCGGTCTTCGAGGCGGGCGAAATCACGCCCTGGCACAGCTCGTCATAGATAATCGCGTGCAGCCGCTCGCGTTCGGCGTCGCCGGGGATGCTCGCCTCGACTCCCTGGGCCTTCAGCCGCTCGCGATAGAACGGCTTTTCCATGGTGAAGCGGGTGGCCAGCAGCAGCGGCCGCGAGCAGCCGGCCGCCTTGACCGCATCGGCGGTGGCGTCGGCGATGTGGATCAGCGGCACGCTCACCGCCGCCTGCACCTGTTCGGCGACGAGATGCATGGTGTTGGCGCCGATCATGATCGCCTCGGCGCCGGCCAGTTCCAGTTTGGCGGCGGCCCTGGCCAGCACCTCGCCGGCGCCCTGCCAGTCCCCGTCGGCCTGCATCCGGGCGATCGGCGCGAAATCGACCGACCACATCAGGAGCTGGATGGAGTGCAGGCCGCCCAGCCGCTCGCGCACGAGCCGGTTCATGGCCTGATAGTAGAGCGTCGTGCTCTCGGCGCTCATCCCGCCCAGCAGTCCGACAGTACGCATTGCCCCCCCGACTAGGTAGACTTGCCCCGCCCCGCCGCGGCGAACCGGGGCCTGGGGCCTAAAGCGCCGCCTTGATCGCGCCGACGACCTCGTCGTCCAGCGGCTCGGTGCGCGGGCCGAAGGCGCGGATCAGCTTGCCGTCCTTGCCGACCAGGATCTTGTGGAAGTTCCACACCGGCTCGGCGGGCTCGCCGAGGACTTCCTTGGCCCACTTGTAGAACGGGTGCGCGGTGTCGCCCTTGACGTCGGTCTTGCCGGTCAGCGGGAAGTCGACGTTGAAGCGGGTCTCGCAGAATTCCTTGATCTCGGTCTCGGTGCCCGGCTCCTGGCCCGCGAACTGGTTGCAGGGCACGCCCAGCACCACCAGACCCTGGTCGCGGTAGTCGCTGTAGAGCTTCTCGAGGCCGTCATACTGCGGGGTCAGGCCGCATTGCGAGGCCGTGTTCACCACCAACACGACCTTGTCCCGATAGGTCTCTAGCGGCAGGTGGCCGCCTTCGATGGTGTGGAACTCGAAGTCGTAGGCGAACTTGGTCATGGCCGTGCTCCACCGATGGGGTTGAGCAAGCCTAACGCCGCTAGCGCCGATCCTCCAGCGCCCGTTCGACCGCCAGCGCCAGATCGAGCGCGCGGGCCGCCTCCTGGGCGGTCACGATCGGGCGAGGAGCCTCGCCGCGCACCGCCGCCAGGAACCCCTCGACACTGGTCGCCAGGGTGTCCTTCACGGCGGGAGCCTCGGCATAGTCCTCGTTCAGCGCAAAGCCCGTGGTGTTGCGGAACTTGCGGCTGATGAAGTCGATCTCGACCTCGCCGGACGGATAGACCAGCTTCATGCTGCGCTTGCGCTCCAGAGCCATGCGCGAGGAATCGAACACCGCGGTGAAGCCGTCGTCGAAGGTCACCTCGGCCCGAGCCTGATCCCAGCCGCCAGAGAAGTCGACCGTCCCCTCGCCCTCGACCGCCATGGGCTGGGCGGTCGACAGCGACAGCGCCAGATCCAAGTCGTGGATCATCAGGTCGAGCACCACCGAGACGTCCAGGCTGCGCTCCGACGGCGTGCCATGGCGGATCGACTCCAGGCTCAGCGGCTGTTCGGGAATGTCGAACAGGCCCATGGCCTCGAACACCACCCGCTCCTGATGGCCGCAGGCGACCACGAGGTTCTGCCGGGCGGCCTCGGCTATGATCTTGTCGGCGTCGTCCAGGCTGATGGCGATGGGCTTTTCGATGTAGACGGGCTTACCCGCCTTCAAGGCCGCCAGCGCGCCCTCGATGTGGGCGCTGGCCGGCGAGGCGACGGTGACGACGTCGCAGGCCTCGAGAAACTCGTCGATCTTGTGGAACGCCCGCCCGCCCAGCGGAACCGCCAGCGCCGCGGCGCGGTCCGGGTGATGGGTGTCGAGCACAGCCGACAGCACGGCGCCCTTGGCGCCCGCATACTTGCGCGCATGATGGCCGCCGAACACGCCGGCGCCGATCACGCCGCCTCGCAGGGGTTCGCCCATGGATTCGCTCCGCAACCAACTCTAGCGCCGCGCCTTACACGGAAGCCCCACTCGACGCCACCTGCGCCGCGCGCCAACATGGGCCGCAGACAACGACAGGCGGGCAAGGGAGACGCTGCAATGACCACCTCGCGCGAGGTCCGGCTGAAGAGCCGCCCCGTCGGCACGCCGAGCGCCGACAACTTCGAACTGGCCTCCGTCACCCTGCCCGCGCCCGCCCCCGGCGAGGTCCAGGTGCGCAACGACTGGATGACCGTCGATCCCTACATGCGCGGCCGCATGAACGACGCCAAGAGCTACGCCGCGCCCTTCGCGCTGGGCGAAGCCATGCACGGCGGGGCGATCGGCACGGTGGTCGCCTCCGCCGACGAGAGCTTCAAGCCGGGCGACCTGGTGCAGTCCAACTACGGTTGGCGCGAGGCGTTCAACGCCCATGCCTCGATGGTGCAGAAGCTCGACACAATGGGGCTGCCGCCGCAGGCGTTCCTGGGCGCGGCCGGCATGCCCGGCATGACCGCCTATGCCGGACTGCTGCGGGTCGCGGCCCTGAAGGACGGCGACGTGGTTTTCGTCTCGGCCGCCTCCGGCGCGGTCGGCTCGATGGTCTGCCAGATCGCCAAGCTCAAGGGCCACAAGGTGATCGGCTCGGCCGGCGGGCCGGAGAAGGTTCGCTTCCTGAAGGACGAACTCGGCGTCGACGAGGTGATCGACTACAAGGCCGCGCCCGACCTGATGAAAGCGCTGGAGGCCGCCGCGCCCGAGGGGATCGACGTCTATTTCGACAATGTCGGCGGCGACCACCTGGAGGCAGCGCTCAACTCGGCCCGGCCCTTCGCCCGCTTTGCACTGTGCGGGATGATCTCGATGTACAACGCCACCACTCCGCCGCCGGGCCCGCGCAACATCGCCCAGGCGGTCGGCAAGCAGATCCGCATGGAGGGGTTCATCGTCTCCAGCCACTACGACCTGCTGCAGGCCTTCCACCACGACCTGGCCGAGTGGCACGCCGCCGGCAAGCTGCAGTGGCGCGAGACCGTGCTCGAGGGCATCGAACGTGCGCCCGAGGCCTTCCTCAAGTTGTTCTCCGGCGAGAACTTCGGGAAGATGCTGGTCAAGCTGACCTGAGGGCGTTGGCCGCTCGGGATCGAGCCGCTACAAGCCAAGGGTTAGTCGCCGCCGGAGTTTCCCGTGTCCCGCCTGTTCAGCGCCTATGTGATCGTCGACTGGAGCGCGGCGGCCAAGCCCGCCACGGGCCCGGACTCCGTCTGGATCGGGGTGATGAAGCGCGACCTGCGCTTCCGGCTTTCGTTCGAGGCGTTTAATCCCTCGACCCGCGCCGAGGCCGAGAAGAAGCTCGGCGAGATCCTCGACGACTTCCAGAAGCGCGGCGAGCGCGTGCTGGTCGGCTTCGACTTCCCGCTCGGCTTCCCGCGCGGCCTGGCCAAGGCGCTCGCCCTGCCCGGCGACCTGCCGTGGCGCGCGGTCTGGGACCAGCTCGACAAGATGGTCAAGGACAAGGCCGACAACACCAACAACCGCTTCGGCGTCGGCTCGGAGATCAACCGCCGGCTGACCGGCGGCCCGTTCCCGTTCTGGGGCTGTCCGCCCAAGGACGCGCTGACCACCCTGCAGCCCAAGCGCCCGCGGGCCCATGGCCCCGACGACCTGCCCGAGTTCCGGCATGCGGATTTGGCCGCCAAGGGCGCGGCCTCGATCTGGAAGCTTTACTATAACGGCTCGGTCGGCGGTCAGGCGATCCTGGGCATTCCGGCCGTCCGCCGCCTCAAGCTGGCCCGTGGCGAGGCTGTGAAGGTCTGGCCGTTCGAGGGCGGCTTCAAGGCGTTGACCGAGGCCGACCTGGCCGGCGTGGAAGTGGTCGTGGCCGAGGTCTACCCCTCGCTCTACAAGGCCCAGCCGCAGCCTGGCGAGATCAAGGATCAAGCTCAGGTCCGCGTCACCGCCGAGCACTTCGCGCGACTGGACGAGACCGGCAAGCTGGGCGCGATCTTCGGGGCCAGGAGCTCGGCGGCCGACGTAATCGTCGACGCCGAAACCGAGGAAGGCTGGATCCTGGGCGTCGAGGCCTAGGTCCGGGCCGGCCGCTCGCCAACCCGGTGTCGGTCGCTCAACATGGCGTATTGTGACCCCGCCTGAGCGATGCATGTGATATCATCGCCCATGGAAGAGAAGAGACGCGACGACTTGGCCGCCTCCCGAGCGGAAGAATACGCGCCGCGCCCCACCGGCAGCCTCTTCATGGCCGGCGTAGCAGGCGCCGGTTTGCTTCTCGCCGCTGACGCGATCATTTCGGGCTTCTACGCTTGGCCCCTGCGCGACAATCTCGAAAGCCTTGCGGTGCTCATGGTCGCCGGGTTCGCGGGCGGACTTGCAGTGTTTCTGCGCCTGAAAAAGAAGAACCAGCGCGCGAGGCGCAATGAGCGGGCGCAAATCAATCGAGACGAGGAAGCCAAGTCGCGGCAGCGGCAGTAGGCCAGCGCGCCAACCGCCGGCCTCCGAACCCCACCGCGACGGCGGCCACAGCTTGGGCTCCCGCGCCGCGCAGGCGCGGTCAGGCCGCGCTTAGGACTTGTCGGATTGCTGCTTCATCAACAGTTCGGCTCCGACGGTGACCAGGAACTCGTCGAAATATTGCCGCATGCTCATCGCTGCGGTGCGCACGTCGTCGAGAGGTAGGCTCTGATCAACAATCTGCGTAAGATCTTCAGCAAGGCCGGACAGATAGGCGCGCGGGTTACCTGCTTTCCGGGCGTTATCGCGAACCAACTGCATGATGATGTGATGGTGGACAACTGATCGAGCCTGGAGATCGGCGATCAATCGCGTGAGTTCGATTTCCTTTTGCATTAACAAACTTAGCACAAATCTTCTTTGAGCGTGAGGTGATAACGGCTCGCGCCCCGATATCGCCTTGCAGGCAAGTTATTTTTATTTTTCGCTCGCACCGAGTTGAAATGCGTGAAATGCTTTCAAAATCGATTTGCGATTTAATTTCGGCCGAACAGATATTTTGACCCTAGAGTCAAACTACGGCCCCTCTTGAACCCTCTCGAAAAACCTAAACCACGCCTCTTATTGAGCGCGCGAAAACTCTTATTTGGAGACATTTTCTCATGACTACCGGCACAGTTAAGTGGTTCAACACGGCCAAGGGCTTCGGCTTCATCCAACCCGACAACGGCGGCCCGGACGTGTTTGTCCACATCTCAGCGGTCGAGCGCGCGGGCATGGCCTCCCTGAACGAAGGCCAGAAGCTTGGCTACGAGCTGGAACGCGATCAGCGCAGCGGTAAGACGTCCGCTGGTCAACTGCAGACGGCCTAAGCGTTGGAGGCCTGGGCGGGTTTCTAATCGCGCCCAGGCGACCCCCTACAGGACGAGCGGCCACGTCCAGACTCTTGCCGCCAAGAGCCTCGTCGCCCTGGCGGCCCAGCGCCGACGACCGCGCCGCGCCGCGCCGCGCCGCTCAGCGGTCGCCATTCGGCCGCGCGGCCTCAAGCATTCCCCTCATCGCTGATCGACACCCACACGCTTCAAGCGTTGGCAGACGTCACCGCAAACAACGGAACACAAATGTCCTTCATCTCAGTCGTTCGGCGTCCGAGACGCCCTTACGTCAGTCACGCCCAGCCGGCTCGCCTGACGCCGACGTCCCATTCATCGCCGGGCAAACGGCCGATCCTTCACCTCAAGACGGCCGCCGCAGACTAGCCTGAGAGCTTTCACTAAGCCGCGAAACGGTTCCTAACGCCGACAATGCGGCGCGTCGCGCTCGCGCCGCCTCACGCAAGCAGCTCGATGGGGCCTGGCCCGTCCGGCCTTGTGACCTAGACCGACGAGGCCTCAGGAACCCGGTCGCTGGCCCGGCGACGGCGCTCGACCACCGGCGGGCTGCGCAGCGACTGGATCCACATCGGAACCCAGACCGCGAAAGCGCCGGCCGCGTCGGCGGCCAGGTCGCTGAAGCTGACCCCGCGATGGGTGAACATCTGCGCCACCTCGATCGAGGCCCCCAGCATGACCGCGGCCAACGTGATCTCCAGGCGGCGGTTCTTGGGGAACGCCGCCATCATCAGGACGGTCAGGCCATAGAAGGCGATGAAATGGGCGGCCTTGTCGGCCGGCACGAAGTTCTTCTCCACGCCCTGCAGGCCGGGCGTGACCATGCCGATCCCGCACACCAGGGCGGCGGCGACGAGCAGGCAGCGGGCGGTGGTCTTCGGCGAGAGAACCATGGCCGGCACCCTCGCAGATCAGCGTGAATCGACCGTTCACCGCGCGAAAAATAGTTCCACTACAACCCGCGGCGGGCCAGCATCCAGAAGCGCGCGCTGAGCAGGCCGGCCGACAGGAACGAGGCGGCGATCACCGCCCAGACGATGCCGTTCAGCCCGATCTTCAGATGAATGGCCAGGAACCAGGCCAGCGGCATCATCACCAGCACATAGCTGGTCAGGTGGGTGAAGGTCGGCAGCCAGACGTCGCCGCGCGCCCGCAGCGCCTGGGCGATGACCACCTGCAAGGCGTCGACCAGGAAGAATAGGCACGACAGCACCAGCGCGGTCGAGGCCATGGCCAGCACCATCTTGTCGGAGGTGTAGGCCTGGCTGATCAGCCCTGCGGACGGCCAGATCACCAGCGAGATCACCAGGCCGAAGACTGCGGTCATGCCGAAGCCGATCAGGCCGGCGCGGGTCACCCCGCGGGGGTCTCGCGCCCCATAGGCGCGGCCGACCATCACCGCCGTACCGGTCGACAGGCCCAGCGGCACCATGAAGACCAGCGCCGCGACGTTGAGCACCACCGCCCAGGCCGCGACGTGCAGGCCGCCCATCCAGCCGGCGAAGATGTTCATCGAGGCGAAGGCCGCGACCTCAAAGAAGTTTGAGGCCCCGGCGCCGTAGCCGATACGCCGCTGCTCGACCTCGGCGGGCTTGTCGCGTTCGGGCTTGTTGAACACGCCGAGCGCCCGCGCCTCGGGCATGCGCCAGATGTAGGCCAGCATCGCCAGAGCCAGGAAGGTCCGCGCCCCGGTCGTCGCCCACGCGCCGCCGACCGCGCCCAGCGCCGGCAGGCCGAAATTGCCGGGCACCAGGACGAGCAACAGGGCGAGGTTCACGCCGTTCGCCAGCCACATCATCACCGCGCCGGGCTTGGGCTTGCCGAGCCCCTCAAGCCAGAAGCTCGCGGCCACGCTGAAGGCGTAGCCTGGCAGCGACAGGGCGAAGATCAGCATCGCCTTGGCGGCGCCGTCGGCCAGGTCCTTGTCCAGGCCGATGACGTGCAGGAAGGTCGGGCCGGCCGCCAGGGTGATCGCCATCGACACCACGCCGATCCAGAAGCCGTACGACAGGCCGCGGCGCAGCACCGCGCCGGTCAGTTCGCGTCGCCCCTGCCCGATCCGCCGGGCGGTCATCACCTGCACCCCGGTGAGCAGCCCCACGCACATGGTCACCACGACGCTGGTCGGAGCCCAGGCCAAGGCGTGATAGCCGAGCTGAGTCGCCGAAAAGCGGCCGACGACGATGGCGTCCGACAGGCCCATGACCATGATGCCCAGGCGCGACAGCACGACCGGCCACGAGAGCTTCCACAGCTCCGCGGTTTCCTTGCGCACGACGTCGATTTCGCGCTCTCCCAAGGGAAGAGCAGCCTGGGCCGGGTCGGCCATGTTCTCACCGGTTTTCAAAGAAGGCGCGGAACGTGACGCGTTGCAACACAAGCCGCAAGGGGCGGCTTGGCCGGCATGCTCATTTTCCAGGCGCCCGGCGCCCGCCAAGGCACAAGCGAGCGCTCACCCCGCCGCTTGCCGAACCGGCCGCGGGAGCGCCGAGCGCCCCCGCCATGCAGGTTAGATCGCCGCGCGGAGCGCCGCTTCCAACCGTTCTTCCTTAAGCTTCTCGGCCACCAGGAAGGCCAGTTCGAGCGCCTGCTCGCCGTTCAGGCGCGGGTCGCAGTGGGTGTGATAGCGGTCAGCCAGGTCGCCCTCGGAGAGCGCCCGCGCGCCGCCGAGGCACTCGGTGACGTTCTGGCCGGTCATCTCCAGATGGACGCCGCCAGGGTGCACCCCTTCGGATTCGGCGATCTGCACGAAGCTCTTCACCTCCGACAGGATGCGGTCGAAGGGCCGGGTCTTGTAGCCGTTGGCGGCGGTCAGGGTGTTGCCGTGCATCGGATCGATGGCCCAGACCACCGAGCGGCCGGATTTCTTGGTCGCCTGCAGGAGGCGCGGCAGGCGCTCGGCGATCTTGTCATGGCCGAAGCGGCCGTAGAGCGTCAGGCGGCCCGGTTCGTTCTTCGGGTTCAGCACGTCGATCAGCCGCAGCAGGTCATCCGGCTCCATGGTCGGGCCGCACTTCACGCCGATCGGATTCTTGATGCCGCGGAAGAACTCGATGTGCGCGCCGTCGAGCTGACGGGTGCGCTCACCGATCCAGACCAGGTGGGCCGAGGTGTCGTACCACTCGCCGGAGGTGGAATCGACGCGGGTCATCGCCTCCTCGAAGCCCAGCAGCAGGGCCTCGTGGCTGGTGAAGAACTCCACGCGATGCAGGTCGGGCTGGCTTTCCGGGGTCACGCCGATGGCGGCCATGAAGGTAAGCGCCTCGCTGATCTTCTCGGACAGCTCACGGTACTTGGCCCCCTGCGGGCTGTCGGCGACGAAGCCCAGGGTCCAGCGATGGATGTTGTAGAGATCGGCATAGCCGCCGCCGGCGAAGGCGCGCAGCAGGTTGAGCGTCGAGGCCGACTGGCCATAGGCCTGCAGCAGGCGCTGCGGATCGGGACGACGGGACGCCTCGTCGAACTCCATGCCATTGATGATATCGCCGCGATAGGACGGCAACTCGACGCCGTTCACGATCTCGACCGGTGACGAGCGCGGCTTGGCGAACTGGCCGGCCATGCGCCCCACCTTCACGACCGGCTTGCCGCCGGCGAAGGTCAGCACCACCGCCATCTGCAGGATCAAGCGGAAGGTGTCGCGGATGTTGTCGGCGTGGAATTCCTTGAAGCTCTCGGCGCAGTCGCCGCCCTGCAGCAGGAAGGCGCGGCCTTCGGCGACGTCGCCGAGCAGGCTCTTCAGGCGGCGGGCCTCGCCGGCGAACACCAGCGGCGGCATCCCGCGCAGGACCTGCTCCACCTTCGCCACCTCAGCCAGATCCGGATAGTCGGTCGGCACGTGCTTGGCGGGCTTGTTCCTCCAGGAGGCAGGCGTCCAATGTTCGGTCATGGCTCAACTCCGCGCCCGCACGACGAACGGGCCGAGGGCTTCTAAACCCAGAATGATTGCGCAGTCGATGACGTAGGAAGGCCTTGAGCCCCCTGCTAGGCGTTTTCCAGCCGGCCCTGTCGCAGAACGGCCATGCATCCGGCCGCCGCCAGTCCGCCGACCGCCAGCCACCATTCCTGCCAGACGCCGAACGAGACGGCAGAGAAGGTCAGGTAGGCGACCGCCGTGCCGACGGCGACGCCGCGGCCGACATCGCGGCGCGGCTGGCTCTGGCTGGCGATGGCCACGAACCAGAACACCGCCGCCGCGGTCGCGCCGATCAGGCCGAGCTCAAGCCAGACCTGCAGCGGGCCGTTGTGCGGGTGCAGGGTGATGCCGGGACCGAACGTCCGGCTGGCGTCGATGCCCCAGCCGCGCAGCGGGTGGTCGCCGATCCAGTCGGCCGCATGACGCCAATAGCCTATCCGCAGCGACCAGGAGAGCGGCACCTCGCGCTCCAGCGCCTGGAACCAACCGAGTTGGCGCGTGGCCCAGACCACCGCGGGCGCGGCCAGGAACAGCACCGCCGCGCCGGCCCCGAGCACGCGTGGGGCCCAGACCGGCCAGCGCCACACTGCCCAGACGGCCAGGGCGCTGAGGACCAGGGCGATCACCGGCGCGTCGGCGTCGAGGCCGAAACTTGCGCCCAGGACACCGGCGGCCATCAGCAGGCCCGGCCAGACGCCGGCGCCGGCGCGCCAGCCCGCCAGGGCCCCCGCCGGGGTCAGCACGGCCAGGACGAAGCCGCCCTGGGCGACGTTCTTGACCGCCAGGTCCGGCCGGATCGGGTCGTTGATCGCATTGCGCAGCGCCTGGTAGACGCCGGCCCCGGTCAGGGCCTCGATGGCCAGCAGCGCGCCAAGCAGCGCCATGCCCCAGGCGAAGATGCGCAGGACCAGGATGCGGCTGGCCGAGGGAAGCGCCGCCGCAGCCCGGAACAGCGCCCAATAGAGAACGCCCTGCAGGATCAGCTTCATAGCTGTGGCCTGCCCGGCCTTGGTGGGATGAAACGGGCTCCAGACCATGGAGACCAGCGCCCAGATCGACAGCACCAGGATCGCCAGGGCGGCCGGGCGGTCGCGCTCGGCCATGCGCAGCGCGCCCAGGCTGAGCAGGCCGCTCAGGCCCACAATCGGCGCGAAAGCCAGCGGCCCGACCCAGCCGGCGACGGGCGCCAGCACGAAGGCGAAGGCCAGCACCCAGCCGTACCAGGAGGCCTCCCGGATCGGGGCGCTCGCCTCCGCAGCCGTCACGCCGCCGCGCCCTGGGGCACGTACTTGTCGCGCATCGTCACCAGTTCTTCGGCCAAGGTCGGGTGCACGGCGCACGTCGAATCCCACTGCGGCTTGGTCACGCCCATTTTCAGGGCGATGGCGGCCATCTGGATGATCTCCGGCGAGTCCGGCCCGACCACGTGACACCCGAGGATCTTCTCGGAGCCCGCCTCCACCACCAGCTTGATCATGCAACGCTCGTCGCCCCCGTAGAAGGTCGTCTTCATCGGCCTGAAGCGGGACAGGTAGATGTCGACCTTGCCATGAAGATGGCGGGCGTCGGCCTCGGACAGGCCGACCGAGCCGACCGGCGGCTGCGAGAACACCGCCGAGGCGACCATGTCGTGATCGAAGCTGGTCGGGTTGCCGTAGAACTCGGTCTGGGCGAAGGCCGCGCCTTCACGGATGGCCACCGGGGTCAGGTTGATCCGGTCGGTGACGTCGCCAACCGCCCAGATGTTGTCGACGTTGGTCTTCGAGAACTTGTCGACGACGATAGCGCCGACATCGTTGAGGGCGACGCCCGCGGTCTCCAGGCCCAGGCCCTCGACATACGGCTTGCGGCCGGTGGCGAACATCACGACGTCGGTCTCGATGTCGCCGCAGCCGTCCATGTGGCTGACCAGGCCGCTGGCCGTTTTTTCGATGCTCTGGTGCTGGCAGCCGAGCATGATCTTCACGCCGCGCTTCTTCATCTCCTCGGTGACGTGCGAGCGAATGTCGTCGTCGAAACCGCGCAGGATGTTCGGGCCGCGATAGACCAGGGTGGTGTCGACTCCCAGCCCCGCGAAGATGCCCGCGAATTCGACGGCGATGTACCCGCCGCCGGCGACCATGATCCGCTTGGGCAGCTCCGGCAGATGGAAGGCTTCTTCCGAGGTGATGATGTGCTCGGCGCCGGCGAAATCGGTCGGCGTCCAGGGCCGCCCGCCGGTGGCGATCAGGATCTTGCCCGCGGTCACCTCGCCCTTGCCGACCAGTTCGACGGTGTGGGCGTCCTTCAGGCGGGCCTTGGCATGGACGATCTCGACCCCGGCGTTGCTGAGGTTGGTCACATAGATCCCCGACAGGCGGGCGATCTCGCGATCCTTGGCCTCCAGGAAGCGCTTCCAGTCGAACTGAGCCTCGCCGACGCTCCAGCCGTAGCCTTCGGCGACCTGGGCCTGGTTGGCGAATTCCGAGGCGTAGACCATGAATTTCTTGGGCACGCAGCCGCGGATCACGCAGGTGCCGCCGACGCGGTGCTCCTCGGCCATGCCGACCTTGGCGCCCGACAGCGCCGCCAGCCGTCCGGCCCGCACGCCGCCCGAACCGGCCCCGATCACGAAGAGGTCGTAGTCGTAGTTCGCCACAGATGACTCCTTACGGCTCGAGGGTGACGACGCCGTCCGGCGTGCCCACCAGGGCCATGTCCGCGAGGTCCAGAAAGAGGCCGTGATCGACCACGCCGGTCACGCTCTTCAGCGCGTCGGCGAGCTGGGCGGGGTCCTCGATACGCCCGCAAGCTGCGTCATAGATGAGGTTGCCGCCGTCGGTTTTCACCGGGGCGCCGTCCTTGATCCGCAAACGCGGCGCGATCCCGAGATCGCACTCGGCCAGGGCGTCGCAGATCCGCAGGGCCGTGGTCTCATGTCCGAAAGCCACGACCTCGATCGGCAGGGGAAACTTGCCCAGCTTGGCCACGCGCTTTTCGGCGTCGGCGATGACCACGCAGCGCCGGGAGGCCTCCCAGACCAGCTTCTCGCGCAGCAGGGCCGCGCCGCCGCCCTTGATCAGCGACAGGGCCGGACCGATCTCGTCGGCGCCGTCGATGGTCAGGTCGATCGATTTCACCTGGCCGAGTTCGCCCAGCCGGATGCCGAGACTCTGCGCCAGCTGGGCGGTCGCCAGCGAGGTCGGGACCCCGACGATGTCCAGCCCCAAGGCAGCCAGCGCCCTGACGAACCAGGCGGCGGTCGAGCCGGTGCCCAGGCCGACGGTCATGCCGTTCTCGACAAGGGCGGCGGCGGCCTCGCCGGCGGCGCGCTTCTGATCGTCTGCTGTGTTCATGGCGGTGACATAGGCCAAGCGCGGACGCGCCGCGACGTCATTTCTTCGCCTTCTTGGCCAGCTTGGCGGCGCGGAAACGGGCGGCCCAGCCAGGCTTCTCGACCTGGGTGCTGCGCTCCAGCGCCAGGGCGTCGGGGGCGACGTCGCGGGTGATCACCGAGCCAGAGCCGGTATAGGCGCCGGCCCCGATGGTGACCGGAGCAACCAGGGCCGAGTTCGACCCCACGAAGGCCCCCTCGCCCACATGGGTCTCGAACTTGTCGAAGCCATCGTAGTTGCAGAAGATCGTGCCTGCCCCAAGGTTGGCCTTGGCCCCAACGGTGCCGTCGCCGAGATAGCTGAGGTGGTTGGCCTTGGCGCCGGCGCCGACCTTGACCTTCTTGACCTCGACGAAGTTGCCGATGTGCGCCTCCTCGCCGATCTCCGCGCCCGGACGCAGGCGGGCGTAGGGACCGATCAGGGCGCCGGCCTTCACCACCGCGCCCTCCAGATGGCTGAAGGCGCGGATCACCGCGCCGGTCTCGACGCTGACGCCCGGCGCGAAGACCACGAACTGTTCGATCGTCGCGGCGGCGGCGACCTGGGTGTCCCAGCTGAAATGGACGGTGTCCGGCGCCAGCATCTGCACGCCCTGCGCCAGGAAGTGCGCGCGGCGGCGTTGCTGGAACACCGCCTCGGCCTGTGACAGCTGCAGGGCCGTGTCGGCCCCCATGACCGCGTTCTCCGGCGCGATCGAGGCCTTGACCAGCCCACCCTCGGCGACCGCGATCTTCACGGTGTCGGTCAGGTAGTATTCGCCCTTGGCGTTGTCGTTGGTGACCTGACCGAGCCAGCCGAACATGCGGGCCCGGTCGGCGACCATCATGCCGGCGTTGCAGACCCTGACCGCCAGTTCCTCGGGCGTGGCCTCCTTGGCCTCGACGATGCGCAGCACATGGCCGTCGGCCCCGCGCAGCACCCGGCCGTAGAGCAGCGGGTCGGCGGGCTCGAACGCCAGCATCGCCATGTCGACGCCGGCGGTGCGCAGTTCGAACAGGGGCTCCAGGTGGTGCGCCTCGAGCAGCGGGCAATCGCCGTTGAGGACCAGGACGTCGCCGTCGAAATCGGCCAGCGCCTCGCGGGCGGCCAGCACCGCGTGGGCCGTCCCCAGCGGCGGATCCTGCACCGCCACCGCGGCCGCGCCCAGGCGCGCCTCGACCAGGGCCCGGACGCCGGGGCTGTGGTTGCCGACCACCACCACGATCCGTTCGCAGCCGCTGGCCTGCACCGTGTCGATCACCCGGTCGAGGATCGCGCGGCCGCCGACCTTGTGCAGCACCTTCGGCGTCGGCGACTTCATGCGCGTGCCCTGGCCGGCGGCCATAATCACGGCGGCGCGTCTGGTCATGGATCGGTCCTTACGAGTCGTGCGGATGTTGCAATCATGCGGCGTTTAGCCGAAACGGCGAGCGGTTTCGACGGAGCGTTTCCTTGACCGATCTCAGCGCGCTGGACGGCGCGACCATCGCCTTCGACCTCGACGGAACGCTTGTCGACTCCGCGCCCGACCTGATCGGGACGCTCAACGTCGTCCTGCAGCAGGAGGGGATCGCGCCCCTGCCGCTGGACGAGGCCCGCCCCTTCATCGGCCACGGCGCACGGCGGCTGATCGAGCGCGGCTTCGCCGCCCAGGGCCGCCCCCTGCCCGCCGAGCGCATCCCCGAGCTCTTCGAGCGCTTCATCGCCCATTACAACGACCATAGCGCCGACCTGACCCGCCCCTACCCCGGCGTGGTCGATTGCCTGACGCAGATGAAGGCGGCCGGCGCCAGGCTGGCGGTCTGCACCAACAAGCTGACCGGGCTGTCGACGCCGATTCTCGAAAGGCTCGACCTCGCCCGCTTCTTCAACGCCGTAGTGGGGGCCGATTCGGCCCCGGCGCCGAAGCCCGACCCCCGACACCTGATCTTCGCCGTCGAGGCGGCGGGCGGGCGCATCGAGCGCGCGGTGATGGTCGGCGACGCCTCTACGGACGCCGGCGCCGCCC
Organism: Phenylobacterium sp. 58.2.17; assembly: GCF_026411515.1. NCBI lineage: Bacteria > Pseudomonadati > Pseudomonadota > Alphaproteobacteria > Caulobacterales > Caulobacteraceae > Phenylobacterium > Phenylobacterium sp. 58.2.17. The sequence continues at coordinate 103,874 of NZ_JAPMTQ010000001.1, forward strand.
GCGCCGCCAAGGCTCCGCTGATCCTGGTCAGCTTCGGCTACACCGAGATTCCGGCGGTCGAACTGGCCCCCGACATCCTGGTCGATCACTACGATCAGATGGCAAATGCGTGTGTTCGGCTTCTGACCGCTTGCCCGGCGCAAAGCTAGCGGCTATAGGCGCACCCTTCCTGCGGCGGATGCGTAGCTCAGCGGGAGAGCACCTCGTTCACACCGAGGGGGTCACAGGTTCAATCCCTGTCGCATCCACCATTCTTTTCAAGACGTTATGGAACCGCCGCGGTTCCGCTCCCCAGATATTCCCCAGGAAACCGAGCGCACCTGCAGCGTAGTTGGGGCGCGCGCCGGCGAATTCGGGCCGCGTTGGGCCTCCTTGGGCGCAAATTTCCACGAATCCCTGACGCCCAGGCGACGCGTCACGCCGAGCGTGACTTTCGGCAGCCAGAGCTGGGCGGCCGGCGCCCAGCCGACAAACGCAAGTCCGCGGCCTTTCCTCCGAAGCTATGGCCTCAGGAGGCCCGATGACGATTCGCCCCGCGCTCAGTCGACCCCGCCGGCGCAACTGCAGTAGCCCGCCGCAGCTGACGGCGGCCCGCCTGCTTGGCCAAACCCTGGCGTCGCGCCGCCCGCGAAATTCGGAGCTTAGCCAGGCTCGAATGCCGCCATCGCCTCGTCGTGTTATTTTACGTCGTAAATCACTATATAGCTGGGTGAAGAACCATATCGCCCCCAGCCAGCGTCCCGCCACGGCCGCGCAAGGTCGCAAACCGAGCACACCTCCCCGTCCGGAGCGCTTGCCGTGACGACCTCATCGATCCGTGTCCGCGAACGGCCCAATCCCGCTGACTGGGAGCCGGACGCACCTATGCGGCTGGAAGAAGCCGTGGCGGTCTTTGGCCGCCAGCTGCCGATCAGCGTGGCGATGCTTCGCACCGAAATTCGCAAGGGACACCTGACCCCCGCGCTCGTGGCCGGGAAGTTCTTCGTCACGCCCACCCAACTGAAGGATCTCTTCAAACCATGTCCCGTCGCGCCAAAGGCCCCCGTCTCTACCTACGAAAGGGACGCATCACCCGGGGCGGCGACCGGCTCCCGGACACCTGGGTCATCCGCGACGGAGCGCATGAAGTCAGCACAGGCTGCAGCGTTGATGGCTTGCCAACAGCTGAGCGAGCGCTCGCCGAATACATCGCCAGCAAGTGGCGGCCGCACGCAGCGCCGGGCGCGAGCGCGCGAGGCGATCCCGCTCAAGTCAGCGTAGCCGAAGTCCTGGCGCTCTATGCTCAAGAGCGCGCGCCCCAGCTTAAATCAGATCCGCACACCACCGCCGGCTTCGTCCGGCACCTGCTGACGTGGTGGGGCGAGCGGATGGTCAGCGACGTCAAGCGCTCGAGCTGCAAGGCCTACGTCGAGCATCGCATTGCCCAGCCGATCCGCCATGGTGAGACCGGCCGCCTAGTCTCCCAACAAACCGCCCGCCGCGAACTTGAGGTGCTCTCCGCCGCGATCGGCTACTGGCATGGCGAAGACACCCTGGCGACCCGCCCCAAGGTTTGGTTGCCGGACAAGCCCGAGAGCCCTCGAGATGCGCTGACGCGCGCCCAGGCCGCCGCCTTGCTGAAGGCGGCCTGCGGCTATCGGAAGCTGGAGGATGGGACCTGGACGCGTCTTGGCTCGTCGGCCCGCGCCAATCGCGCGCACCTGCGTCGGTTCATTCTGATCGGCCTCTACACGGGCACCCGTCACAGCGTCATCACCAAGCTGCTTTGGGCGCCTTCAGCGACCCAGGCATGGGTCGACCTTGACCGCGGGATGATCTTTCGCCGGGGCAAGGAGGAGCGGGAAAGTCGCACAAAGCGTCGTCCAGTGGTCAAGCTGAGCCCGCGGTTGCTCGCGCATATGCATCGTTGGCGCAAACTCGACGAACGTGCGACGGGCAACGATGACCAACAGACGGCGCGCTATGCGACCGTGCTTCACCATGGCGGCTTTGCTATTTCCGGCAAGATCCGCCGCGGGTTCGCCAGCTGCGTGCGCGACGCAGGTCTGAGCGCCGAGATCACCCCCCATTGGATGCGCCATACCTGCGCGACCTGGCTCATGGAGGCCGGCGCCGAGCTTTGGCAAGCGGCCGGCTACACTGGCATGACGACAGCCGTGCTTGAGAAGCACTACGGCCACCACCGCCCCGATCACCAAGCCGGCGCAATCGAAGCACTGAAAGCCAAGCGGCCGCCGGTTCGCTAGGCCCCCTTCTTCGACGGCGCGCATGCACAGCCTCGCTGTCGGCGCGGGTGGCGGATTTGGACGCAGCAAGCGCTGCCGAGGTCCTCCTGGCGGTCACGCCACCAATGTGTCCGTCAGAGGCCCACCTGCGCAGCATTTGCGCCTATTGCCTAAGCCGCCCCCGCTGGCTGAAATCGCGCGTACATGAAAGCGGGGCCCAGATGACCGTCAGTGATATCCTGCTCAGGAACTGCTCGTGGGGTTTCAAATGCGACAAGGTATGGGACGACCTTAGCCCGACGAGCTTTGAAAACGTCCGCCACTGCAACGCCTGTGACAGCCCGGTCCACTTCTGCGAGGACAATCAGCAACTGCTCTACGCGCTGAAGCGGAACTGGTGCGTCTCGTTTGTGGCGGATCTAACGGCAAGTGATTGGGTTGCGGTCGATCCGTTATTCGGCTCCACAGGTCTCGTCACCCTTTCGCCCCACGCAACGTTTGCTGAGCTAGCCCGTAGCGACGAGGCGTTCACCCCGCCCGATGATGATTACGCGGGCAAGGACTGGGCCGAGCAGAGCCCGCTACACCTGCTTGGCTACCGCGTCGGACGAAAGGGCTTGAGCCTCGCCAAGAGGCGGCGGCTTCTTGGTGTCTTCTATTCGGTGCTGCTCCCGGTCGAGTATCCTGCAGCCTACGCTGAGCATTGGGGCCAACCGTTTTCGCCCGAGCGGCGGACTGCAATGGCCCAGCACGTTCGATGGCTAGCTCGCCAAGCTGGGCAGCGTCAGAATGCCGACGCCATGTCCGTGGCGATCGCGGATTGGGAGAAGGACGCGGCTTTCATTGAAGCGGCTGACTGGAGGTAGGTCGCGAACACGAATTCCAAGACCAGAAGGCGCCGCGCCGGGCCCGCCGCAGCACCTGGCGCGAAAGCGGCCCCTTTCCGCCGTGCGCTCACCGCGGCGACAACTTGACCGTGAGCGTCGCCCCGGTTCCCCGAGGCGAAGAATTTTCGCGTTCACATCCCCCACTGTTCCCAGATTTCGTCACAGATGGGGGCCCATGCCATTTCGACTATCGAGTCTGTGCCTGTGCGCACCACCCGAGCGGTGCCTCCATCGACCATTTCGACAAAGGTGAATTCTCGGCCGTTCAGTCGGAAGCGACGTCCCGGATAGCCGCGAGAGGCCTGCGCCCATTTCGCATTGGCGTGCAACCGCGCCGCATCACCATAGCTTTCCGAGAACCTCAATCGGAGCAGCTCCGATCGAAGACCGTATTCCTCGGCAATACGGTCGAACACCCCGTCAATCGGCTCACCACCGGTGATGTCCGCGTGCGCCTCTTGAACTGCCGCAGCAACCGCTTTGCCGTCTACCATGGGGCTCGCTCCCACCTCGATCTAGAACTTGTTGGGCGCGTCCTTGTCGGGCGCCTTCGAGCAGTCGCCATTGAACGAGGCGCCGTACATCCTCAGGTGCATACGGCCGGTCTTCCGGTTGATTGAGAAGGTAGGGTTGTTAAGGCCGTTGAGCTTGAAGCGGCCGCTGATCTCAGCGTCAGTCATCTGCAGATCGGTGAGCGGACGCCAGCCGTCTGCGCTTTTCGTGACCCATAGCGGCATGCCCCAACCCGGCAGCTTCGCATCTCCGGTCCCGTCATCGCGCACGCGGATGGCGACCGAGCGCTCACTGTTGCGCACGCTCTCGGATTTCATCGTCATCTGATGGTTTGTGCCGAAGCCATTGCTGACGCCGGTGTCGATCTTGCTATTTTCAGTCGAGGCGATCGAGGCCGTGCCCTCGCAAATCAGCTCCAAGGCTTCGGCCTGCGCCAGCGCCGGCGCCATTACAACAACGGCCGTCACGATCAGAATTCTCAATTCGCCCTCCCAAAGGTTGCAGCCACGCTACAACCTCGACGGGCGGCTGTCTCCGAGAACGGTGCGCAAGTAGCCGGTCCAGAATCGCATCCAGCAGCGTCCAGCCCTAGCCGACTGGGACGAAAGCGCGCCCACGTGTCCGGCCGAGGCCCCCCCCCCCCGCATCGAGATAGCTCGCTACAAAATCACCACATCTCGTCGAATAAAGAGCCCATCTCGGCAGAATGTCCGTCGACATTCGACGCCCCGACGCCTCCGCTTCGCCAAGGCGGCGGCACAGAGCGTTCAATATCTATCTGATATTTCACATCTTTATTTCTAGCCACTAAGGCGAGATCGCCACCCTTCGACCGCAAACGGCGAATTTCAAATGCTATCTCGGCGCGACGCTCTCCCCCGGCCTTCGCCCAAGCCTCGAACTGCATGCGCTCCCAGCCGGTAGCAATCCAATTCCATGCTCGCTCGGTCATGGCCGATACATGCGGCGCGCCGGCCTTCGCCAAACGCCTTTGAGCTCCCTTTCCAATGCACAGGGCGACGGAAAAACTATGATGCGTGAAGCCGGAGCCCAGCGCGCGACGCTGATCGTTGGGAACCGCGAGAACGTCCAGTAACGATTGACCGTCCACATACGCGGCCGGGTCCAAGCCGCCCCAGAGGTGTCGGACCAGCGCCCAATGGATCGCCACCGCCTCCTCGACGGTCGACGCGGGTTGGGGCAACTGCACCGGCCGCACCACGCCCTTGACCGCCCTGCGGTTCAACCAGGTTTGCAGCACGTCACGATGGCCGGGCGAAACATGACCAATGATGGTCGTGACCATTCGCCCCTCGGCGTTCGTTTCATTCAACAGTAGTCGGGCGAACGGCCGCCCTCCGCCTCCCCCGACGCGTTGCTGCAAGGCATGTGCGAACGTGTCGATCGCCCCGCTTACCCCGCCGGGAGCCAAGTGCGCTTCATCGGACCAGATGATCTCGATTTGCGTGTTGAACGGCGCCCAATGGACCTGAAGCGCAAATGTCGCAGCCTCGTAGAGCGCTCTGACCTGTTGATGCGAAAGGAATCCAGTTGACGCTGCGTCGACCGGTCCGGCATCGGCCTTAGCGACCCTGACCCGACGCGGCGCGACGGCTTGGCCGGAGGGCGACGCTGAACCACCCACGACGCCTGACGGCGGGGCCATGGCCCTGGTGACATCCGTCCAAAATTGGACCGCTAGAACGTCGAGTGCGGCGGGGCTGTCAGGCCTTGGCGCTCTCGTCCAAAAGCTTGCAGCTAAGCTCCAGAGGTCTGGCGTCGAAACTCCCAGACTTGCGGCGGCGTCTGCAAACCGCCGCTGGGCCCGAATGCGCCGCCCCGCCGACGCCACGCCCCCATCAAGCTCCACGCTATTTTGTTTCAGCCCAACCCCGGTCTTGAGCCACGCGATAAGGCCAAGCAATGCCTCGACCGTGGCCGCGGGCTCGAGACGAGAGCTGCGCAACGCCTCAACCTGCGCAGCGATATCCTTCCTCGCAAGACCGACCAAGTAGGGTTCGACCCACGCGAGCTCGGTCAAATAGGCGCCACGAAGAACGCCCTGCTTGGTCAGGGCGTCGCTCCGCGCAAGCCGTTCGGCCTCGCCAATCGCCTCACGAAAATTACGTGCGCCAGAAGCGATCAACTGCAGGGCGCCGGGATCAAAGCTCACACCCTCGGCCAGGCAGGCCCGCAACATGGCCTCATAGAGGTCGGAGCTAGACGGACGACCTAGCTCCAGCACCAGCAGCCGGTCCTGGATCTCCGGTGGAATGTGCGCGCGATGATCGGCGGTGAAGACGAAAATGCGATCATTTCCAGTGGCTTCTAGCGGCCCCTTAAACAGCCGCCACCCGCGCAGTTCATCGACGTCTTCCAGGACGACAATAGCCCTGCCCGACAGGCGCCAGCGGCTTGCAGACTCGCTGATCACACGACGCAAGGCCACCGCATGCTGGCCGTTCGCGAGCAGCTCGAAATACTCTCCCGGCGCCTCCCCGCGGGCCCACTCAAGGCAATTGGCGCACGTACCGCAGGCATTGGCGCCTTGCCGCGGCCCGACACAAAGAAGCGCCCGCGCATAGAGTTGGGCCAGGGTCGACTTGCCGACGCCCGTGGCCCCAACAAGGGCGACAGAGGTCGGCTCTCCCGTCACGAGCTTCTCAAGGACTGCCTGCGCGCCTTCCTGACCCAGAACGTCTTCGAAGGCTCTCGGCCGATATTTTTGCGGCCACAGAGCCACCGACGATCCCCCGCTCGACCTTCGCGCCTGGGCATACGTGCACAAAATCGGCGGAAATCACTATATACTAGGCGTCCGATATTCGAGTGCGGGCGCGCTAGGAGTGCGCCATGCACCAATTTGAAGATGAAGTGCGGGCGACGTGCCCCGCCCCCCTGCAGCAGACGCCAGAGGCTCCCGCCTCAGCCGTCGGGGCCCAGGTGATTACGGGCGCCACCGACGCCACATTGAAACTGGACAGTCGCCAATTTGCGGACGCCGCAAACACGCTCCGTCCGCCCAAAGCGGGCGCACGGCGCCCGGTGGTGTTCGCGTTCAACAAAGACGAACTGCGGATCGTTGTGAAATGGGACGGCGCAACGTTCTGGAGTCGGGCTCCCGCCGCACTGATGGCGTCCGAGCCGGTTGCGTTCACCTTGCCATATGAGCACTTCGCCCATGCCGCACGGCGCTGGATGAAGGCCGGCGACTTGGCAGGCCTGCGCTACTCAAGCGCAGACAGCTTGCTCGAATTCTCTGATCACACCCACAAGCCCCGCCCACCCAGCGAGCACTTCTTCTGCGTGAGCACCGAGGAAGCCAAGCCCGACTGGAACGAAATCTGGGCCCAATGCCCCGGCGGCGTCCCATTCGAACCCCACCGATTGGCCGAAGTCATTCGCCTCCTGCTCGCTGCATCAAGCCATGCGAACAGGCAATTGGCGCGTTTGATTTCGAAGCACAGTTATGCACCGACTAAACGGCGCCAAGATTTTGGAGCCGTTTGGATCACAGGAGGCGCTGGCAAGATCCAACTCAGGTCATGTCACCTTGAGGCTCGCACCGCCGGCATCGACGGGCTCGAATTCGGTATCGGACGTCGCGACGCCGACACGCTCATTCGCACCTTGGCTCTGATGGACCGGCGGCGTCGCATCGAAACCGCAGAAAAGGCCGGTCACGCCATTCAGACGCCACGCTGGGCGAAGGTGGGCGACTTGAACGTCATCACCAATGGCGACGTCGGCTTCGCCTTCCCCAATGCTGAAGGCAAGGCGCCGCGCAACGCCTTTGCCGCCAAACTGACAAGCACCCTGACAACCGAGCTGAGCTATCGCGACTTCGGCGGGTATTTTCCCATTCAGCAAGTGCTGATCCGCGACATGGCGGACCCAGTCACCTTGGTTTGCTGCGGGGACGGACAGCGGCTCGTCGTCGCCCATGACCAGCCCCAGGAATCGGGCTCACAGCTGGTGCGTGAGCGGCGGCAGCAGGCGGCGGCCTGCCTGCACGAACAACATCACGCCGGCGCTGATTTCCCCAAGCTCAACCTCCTCGATTTCACACGTCTCGTCGAGGCGATCGCACCAGTGGAAATTCGGCTTCAGACTTTGAAGGCCGAGTGCGGCCGCATCTGGGGCCTCAAGCTTGAGCAAACCGACAACTCTGTCGAACTCAACGCCTGGATCGCAAGGACAGACGAAGGCGCCGCTTAGCAGCGGCCAAAGGCTCGCAGCGCGCGGGAGGGTCCAAAACGCTATGGCCCTCCCCTTCATTTCGGGGCTCGCCGCTATAGTGAAAGCTCGCGTCCCGCTATTATTTCATCCCCCCCCCGCTTCTCCCCTACCCCTACCCCTACCCCTTCCCCTTCCCCTTCCCCGCTCTCTCGCAGCCTACCTCCCACGCCAGAATGGCCCTTCCGCGGGTCCCCCCGCCCGGCGAAAGCCATGCCAAGCCCCCTTCATCCGTCCGGTAAGGCCCAAGCACCCAGCCTCGACCTAAAGCGGCGGATGCACCTGGCCTGATGCACCCGTCCCTTCCACTTGCTGGTGCAGGCGGCTGCTGGCGGCCATCCCCCCAAGTTGGCCATGCCGTTCATTCGCCCCCAGCCGCTGGCCGCGGACATCCCCCAGCTCCAGCAACTTCGGACGCCCGGCCCAGAAGCAGACCGACGAGACCTCAAACCAACGGCCGCGGCCCCCGCCCCTTCATGACCGACACTCAAGCGCACCTCGCACAATTAGACCTAGGCCCCATCACCGAAGCGCGCTTCGCCGCGGCCTTCGCGCAAGGCGCTGTGGTCACCAAGCAGGCAGCAGCCAAGCTTCTCGGTCTTGATCCAGGGACAATCGACCTGCTGACGGCACACGGCTTCATCAGCGCCGTCCCGCGCGGGAACCGCCGCGGATACGCCGAACATGAGCTGCGGCGCTACCTAACAGAAAGGCACGACGCGCGATGGCCGTTTACCGGCCGGCCAAGAGCCGCTTCTTCCACTACGACTTCATCTACCAGGGTCATCGCTTTCACGGATCGACCGGCTGCGAGACGCTCCGCAAGGCGCAAGCTGTAGAACGAAAGGTTCGTGATGACGCCGCGCTCGGCCTCCTCGACGACGCCGCACAGCTCACCTTGGACGAGGCGGCAGGCCGCTGGTGGTCGGAGAAGGGCCGCCATCTGCGTACCGCCGCCGCCGTCGAGCGCCGCCTAGAACGGCTGCTCGTCCTCTTCGCCCCAGGACGGCGCATCGCCGAGATCGCCACGCCCGACGTGCTCTCCGCCATGCAAACTCGCCGCGCCCAGCGGTTCGTCCGAAGCGATGCTCCGTCCGCCCAGAGCTATGCCGTGTCCAATCGGACCGTGAATCTGGAAGTAATTGACACCCTTCGTCCGATCCTGCGGCGCGCGCGCCGGGCCTGGGGCGCCAAGGCGTTGCCGGAAATCGACTGGGGCGAACTGCGCCTCCCAGAGCCCAAACCCAAGCGCAAGGAATTTGCCGACGCAGAACTGACGGCCCTGCTCGCGGCGCTAGCCCCCCACTGGCGAGACTTCGTGCGGATCGCCTCGACCTATGGCTGTCGCCTCGAAGAAATGTTCTTCAAGCTCTCCGCCCTCGATCTGACCGACCCCGCAAGCGCCCGGGTCACGCTGCGGGAACGCAAGAACGACCAGGACCACGTTATTCCGCTGCTCGCCGCCGACGCTGGTATGCTGCGCCGCCGAGCCGAGCGCGCCCGCGCCGCCGGTCTTGACACTGTCTGGCACCGCGAGCTCGCCGGCGGCCAACTTCATGCGCTCTCCTACCATGGCGCAGCGTCGGCCATTCGTCGCGCGATCACCGCCACCGGGCTGCGGGCCGCCAAGGGCATGAAAGGCGCCCACGACCTGCGACGCCATTCGGGCATGAGGATCCTACGGGCGACCGGCAATCTTCGTGTGGCTCAACGCCTACTAGGTCACGCCAGCATCCAATCGACCTTAGTGTACGCCCACGCGGTCGAGAGCGACCTGCGCGCCGGCCTTGAACAACTGACGTCGTCTTCATCCCCCGGACCCGATGTCCGACCAGCGGACGCCCACCTTCCGCCCCCGCACGCTCACCGGGACCGCCGCGACGACGCAGTCCCCTAGGCCGGCGGCCCCGAGGTGGTCTGGAGCGGCGGGAAACCTTCATACCATGCCGAATGGTCGCCTTCCTGATTGGCGGCGCCGGCCTTCGTCAGGCAGCCGCGCGGCTCAATGTAGCTGTCGATCCGCCGCTCCGGCGCCTCTCGCCAGGCGATGTTGAACGCCGCGCGCTTGGGGAAGAAGTAGAGCCTCGAATAGGGCAAATGATCATGGATCCACCAGGCTAGGGCTCGCCAGTCCGCGCCCGCCTCGTAGCGATCAGCAAACCATGGGACGACGATGCAGGCCGTAGCGCCCATCCGCCCTTGACCGTCACGCCGGTCCCAAATGTGGCTCGCATAGTTGGCTTCGTTGCTGGCGCAGTCCAGCTTGTTGGCGTTGCCGAACGCGTTGACGGTGGGCGAGCGGTAGGCCGAGCGGATGGCGATCCGGCCAAAGGTGGCGTTGAGCGGCTCGAGCAGCTCCTCGCACAGCCGCGTGCCCGCCGCGATCGCTAGATCTGGATCCTCCGGGATATTGGGAAGACCGTGGAGGTTGGCGATCTCGCTATAGAGAAAGTCGCGCATGAAGAAGTTGCGCGAGAGCCGCACACGGCCGAGCTCCTCGAGCGCAGGGACAGACTTCGGCGCCTTCATAGTAGCCCCCATAGCCAAGCTTGATCAGGCCATAGGGCGCCGCAGTTCGGCCGAGTTCAAGGGGCGTTGCGACAAAGCTTGATCGGCTCCCCCCAGAATAGTCCCCAAGCGCCTTGGCGGGGAGGCCCTTGAGTAGCCTGGCGAGCGCGGGCGCAGAGTCTTGCCGCCAATCCCTGTGGCGAGCGGCCGGAATAGGCACCAGGTGCGGACTCTGGACTGTGTCCGGGAAGCAGACACTAATTTGCACGTTCAGGAGCCACCCACCTCGCGCGGAGGGGTGGCGGATCTATGGAACAAAAATAGAACTAGGTCTTCCGTCGAATCGGGCTCGGCTTTAGCATGTCTGTGAGCCGCGAACCCGAGTAGCGTTCCTCCCCTTCAAGGGTTCCGGCGGGAGATCGGCCGTGACAAAGCGGGCGTACATCTACCCGCAACTAGAAGAGCTTCGAGTTGGTCGGCGGTTCCGCGTCCGACCTGGCGAAGCGATTATCAAAGACTTCGGACAGCACGTTTGGCGAACCGGTTCGCCCCATACGTGGAATTGGATCACGACCACGCCGCACCCGCGAGGTGAAGCGCCAATCATAGTCGGCAAGATCAGCATACCGAAGCGGCTGCGGAACGGGCGCGACACTCGCGCACCCTGTTCGATCTGTTCCGTGAGGACGCCGAAGTTCGATGAAGGCTTCCTTGTCTTCTGCTCTGACGGCTACCTGCGCTTGATTGGACACGAGTGCGGACACGACCACTTCGACGAGGATAGCTATGCCGCCGCGCTCAAGGAGCACGACGACGAAGTCGCTGAGGCTGTCGCGCGCTCGATGCTGGATGAGAGGATGCCTGACCTTGCGCGTACGCTCGTAGAAGCGCGCACCCTCTTCCGCGACATCTGGGGCGTCTTGGATTTTCAGGAACGCGCGGTCGCCGGCATCACAAAGCGGGCTGTCGCGGCGATGCGACGCTCTAGGATCGGTGACCAGCTCACAGTGGACATGGAAGCGGACGCGACTGACGAACGCGGTCGTAAGGTGATCGAGAAACGCGTCGTCTCAACCGCCGCCGGGCTCGACGCGCTGTCGCCCCCCAGCCACCTCCTCGGGGACCTCAACCTGGCCATCGCAGAAGCCGCACAGGTCTGGATAGTGCAGCGCGACGAGATCACGGCGCGGCTCGCAGGTATGACGCGGCCCGAGATCTTCGCCACCGGCAAGGCAGTGCGCCGGCTCGACAGCTTGATGGAGACCGCGCACGAGGTGCGCGCGAACATGGGCAGTCTCTTCAACGCTGAGGGGCTAGCAGCCCTATCTGCGTGGGGCCGCCATGGCCATTGTCCGACGCCGTTCTGGATTGAGGTCATTGGCAAGCGCGTCTACTTGAATGTGGGGCTTCGTCCGCGCAACTGGCAGCGGGGGATCTTCCTCACGCTGCCCGACGGCCGCCTGGTTGAGCCTGTGATTGTTGCATGAGGGTGCGCTAGGCACCGCCGGCCGCAGACGCAAGTCGGTGGCGCGCCGGGAGCAGACGTGAACTTCGAGCTAATAAGGCGACATTCAGGGCAATGCCGCTGGGAGCCAGGGAGAGGCGATGCCTGAAGAGTTTACGTGCCCGATCTGGGGAACGCCAGCCACACTGCTGGCCGGTTCACGCCGCGCGGGGATGAAGGTGTTCTCGGAGCGCGCTGGCGGCGGCTTTCGCATTTCGAGCGAGGCGATGGATGACCATCCGCTGCTCGTGCCGTCGCATCGGACGGCGCTCACGACATGGCTAGTGGATCGACGACGGTTCGGTGATGAAGCGCCCCTCATCACGACCGAGGTCCTCAGCGCGATCTACTCCCAGCGTCCACTGCGGTTTCGGGAGAAGAAGGAGCGGTTCTTTCGGTCTTTCATCGGGATCAAGCCGGGGCGTCGGAACCGGTGGCAGGATGGCTTTGATGAGAGTCTCGTGGGGCCGGATCATCCGCAAAAACTGCTTGCGCTCATGGGCGTGGATTCTTTCAAAGAGGGACACGCAATTATCCTGATGCTTCGGGATGATGGCTTCCTTACCTTTGGCGAAAGAGTCTTCGAGTTCACCGGCAAGGGCTACGATTACATCGACGCGTTAGATGGCGGTGCCGATACGAGCCAAGCCTTTGTCGCCATGTGGTTCGACCCGAGCATGAAGGAGGCGTGGCGCCTCGGTTTCGTGCCGGGCATTCGTGACGCTGGCTACGAGCCATTCCGCATTGACGGTCTACAGCACAATGGCAAGATCGACGATGCAATCGTCGCGGAGATCAAGAAGTCCCGGTTCCTGATCGCCGACTTCACTTGCCCTGAGCATGACGTGGGCGGAAAGCCTAAGGGTGAGCCTCGAGGTGGCGTCTATTATGAGGCCGGTCTGGCGCATGGCCTTGGAATGGAAGTGATCTTCACGTGCCGGGAGGATCGGATGAGCTATCTGCACTTCGACACCCGACAGTTCGCCCACATCGTCTGGAAGACGCCCGACGATCTTCGGGACCAACTTTATAACCGAATCGCGGCGACGCTGAAGGAAGCTCCGGGAGCGCCAGGGCGCGGGAATGGGACGATCGATCCGCCGGAGCCGTAGAGCTCCAACGCGCACAATGCGCTTGGAAGCAAAACCTTTCGAAGGTCCGCTTAGAGCCGAGGCTGTGTAAAAACGCGAAGCACCGTAGACTCCTGATGCTGCAGCGTTGGGGGTTCGGATGTCCCGCTTCGTCGAAGGTGAAGATCGCCGCCAGGCGGCGCTGCTTCCCAGTTGCCTTGATGACTATGTGTCGGACGACAATCCGGCGAGGGTGGTCGACGTGTTCGTCGACGAGCTTGATCTACAGGCTCTTGGCTTTGACGGCATGGCGCCGGCCGCGACGGGCCGGCCCGCGTATCATCCTCGCACGCTGCTGAAGCTCTACATCTACGGCTACCTGAATCGCGTGCAGTCGAGCCGCCGGTTGGAGCGCGAGGCGCAACGCAACATCGAGTTGATGTGGCTCACCGGCAAGCTGGCGCCAGACCACAAAACCATCGCCAACTTCCGGAAGGACAATGGTCCGCCGATCCAGGCGGCATGCAGCCGGTTTGTGCTGCTGTGCCGTGAACTAGGCCTCTTCACCCACGCGGTCGCTGCGGTGGACGGTAGCCGCTTCAAGGCGGTGAACAACAGCGACCGGAACTTCACGCCGACCAAGCTGAAACGGCGGATCGAGCAGGTCGAGGCGAGCATCGCAGGTTACCTTCGTGACCTGGACATTGCCGACATGCAGGAAGCTGACGCGGCCGGTGAGCGGGTAATGCGCCTCAAAGGCAAGATCGAGCACCTGAAGACGCGCATGCGTGCGCTGCGCGCCATGGAAGCTGAGGTGGCGGCCTCGCCGGATGGGCAGGTCTCGCTGACAGACCCTGACGCTCGAGCGATGGCGACGTCCGCCGGCGGCAGCGGCATCATCGGCTACAACGTCCAATCCGCCGTCGACGCCGAGTATCACCTGATCGTCGCCCATGAGGTGACGATGACCGGCAGCGATCGCCAGCAGCTGTCGGTGATGAGCGGGAAAGCCAAGGCGGCGATGGGCGTGGAAGGCCTCGAGGTGCTTGCTGATCGCGGCTACTTCTCGGGCGAGGAAGTCTTAGCCTGCGAAGCTATCGGCGTGACGCCGTATGTGCCCAAGCCCCAGACCTCCGGCGCCAAGGCCGACGGCCGCTTCGGCAAACAGGACTTTGTCTATCTCCCCAAGGAAGACGTCTATCGCTGCCCTGGCGGGCAACGGCTCCCGCACCGCATGACGACCGTTGAGAGAGGTCTGGTCCTGCATCGCTACTGGGATCGGGCCAGCTGCCAGGCTTGCCGTCTCAAGCCCCAATGCACCCCCAGCCCCATGCGGCGGATTACACGCTGGGAGCACGAGGACGTCGTCGAGGCGATGCGGCGCCGAATGGATCTGGCGCCCCACGCCATGCGAACCCGACGCCAGATCGTCGAACATCCCTTCGGGACGATCAAATCCTGGATGGGCTCCACCCACTTCCAGATGAGGCGGCTAGAAAACGTCCGAACAGAGATCAGCCTCCACGTCCTGGCTTACAATCTGAAGCGGGTGATGGCGATCCTCGGAGCCAAGCCGCTGATCACCGCGATGCAGACCTAGGAGACGGTCGCGGTCGCCGGTCATCCGCCCTGGCCGGACAGATCAGCGAGCACGTTTTTACACAGTCTCAGCCCGAGTAGGTCATGGCGACAACCGCTGGGCTTCTAGCCTAGAAGCGGACGTTGCGATGGACCGCAACGAGCCCAACTCCGTCATCCGCGCCGGGGAGCTCCTTGAGCAATTTTTCAGACAAATCGCACCCTGATCTCCCGAAATAGTCCCGGACCGCCGCGCGCCCGCTGCCGACATCCTTCATGCAATCAAAGCGTTAGACCCACATGCCAAGCGATGACGTCTCGCTTGTGCCCGCCGCACTCGATGGTTGGCCCGCCGAGGCGACGCACCCGAAACGATCGAAAGCCCGTCTGCTCAACGCTGCCGCGAAGCGAGCTGGAAGTTGTTCACGACTGTCGGCAGCTCCTCCCGGGCTTCCCGGGCGATGTTCGTGCACCAGCGATGGATCGCACTTGGCGGAAATGCGCTCTCGTTCCGCACAGCTTGCAGGATCTCGCTAGCATGGGAAGCATTAGACATATAGGCGAGCGCTAGGCCTTGAGCATCCACAGGATTTGCGCATGCACGGTCAATCTCCCGCTCGGCTTCCCAGCGCTGCTTCTCGCTGGCGTCGATGGTGGCCCTAGCCGCCTCCAGCTCTGCACTTACTGGCTTGCCAGACGCCTGCTGAAAGCCAAGCTCGTGCTGAGCGAGAACTGCCACCGAGCCGAGACAGGTCAGAGCGGCGAATTGGATTGCCGCATCCGAGCACGACAAGCGCACGTCACGGCTTGGTGCGGTAGCCGAGAAAGCGCCTTCAACGGAGGCACTGTCCAATCCAGCGATCTTCGCAGCGGCTTTAGACGGCGGATTCCTCGACATCAGCACGATGCCCATTGCGAGCAGTCCTATGGCTCCGGCAGCCAGAAGAACATGCTTTTGCGCGATCGGGGCGGGCCGCTTATTTCGCGACCGGCCACCTAGCTGAACTCCCGTTGCAAGTAGATCGGCCTTCTGGGCTGCGAACTCCTCTTCGCTCAACACGCCACGATCACGCAGCCCCTTCAGGCGCCGCAGCGCGTCTGCGATCTCGGGCGTCACCGCTCGGCCCCTCGGATCCGCCTCAGTAGGTCATCCTCGGTCGTGACTTCACTGGAGAGGCTCTCGGCTGCTTCACTGCTGACCGCGTAACCGAACTGTCGCGCGAAGTCCGCGCTGTCGCCGAAAACCGCTCCCGCGGGCGCGCAGACCTCTGCGTAGATGCCGAAGTCGGACGTGAACACGTTCGGCAGGCCTTCCTGGGGATTCAGCGGCAGGACTTGGATGTCCTGCCCCGGAATGAAAACCGTCGGCAGTTCACGCGAACAGAGCACCATTACCTTGTGAGGCGACGAGTTCCACACGACCTTCGCGACGTCTTCCTCGCCACGAGTATCGTCCATGTTGCTTTCGCCACCAAGAAGCGTGAGACGATAGAGAGTGGCCTCTCCAATCTTCTCGACGGCTTTCCGATCGAGCTCCTTCCGCCAAGAGCACGAGCCCATATGGCACCAGCTGAGGCGTGCGGGCGGCTCGCTTACTATCGCCGGCGCGGGGCGCGCTTCAACGGGTTTAGTCTGCGCGGCAGGAGCGACAGCGACTGATTGGGGTGGAGATCCTGGCTCGCTATTGGCGGGCAACAGCAAGACACCAGCGCCACCTGCAATGAGAGCGACCGCTAAGGTCGGCAGCAGCCATCTCGCGCGCCCCGCTGAGCGTTTAGCCGATTTGCGTGATGTGACCACCAACATTGGGGCCCCGCCGAGGACCTTCGCCCTTTCCTGCGCAAACTCTTCGTCCGTAAGCACTCCGCTCCCGCGAAGCTGCTCCAGACGCTCCAGCGCTTCGATCTTCTCAATGCTCAACACAAATCCCCCGCGTGTCCAGCAATGCTATCGGTCACGCCCACCGTAACAAGTGCAAACCTGCTTTCAGCAAATCTGGATTCTGCTGGGCACATCACTGCACCAGCTCGCTTGCCGCCTGTAGGCGGAGCGGCGTTCTGGAATGCTTGCTGAGAACATCCTTGCCTACGTTGAAGGGTTGGTGCCCACGCTTCGAAGCGCCTGCCGGGGCCGCGTCGCAAGCTTGGCAGTGGCGGCTCCAACGGGCAGTCTAACGACTGACCTAGACGAGCGGAGGCGGGTTGGGTGGATTTGGAGAAGACGGCGGTCGCCGAGGTCAGAGACCATTGTCTGTGGATCAAGCACATTGCGGGCGACGCCGATCTTGCGGCTCAGCTCTCCTCCTTGGCTCCCGGCCAGTCTGTCCGTCTGAGGGTCGCCGAGATCGAGGGCGAATGGCGGAAGATGGCTGCCGGCCCTAACGGCGCCAGCACCCCCGGCCTCAAACCCATCGGACCTGCCAAGGCCCATTGGCATCAGCTTCAGACCTTGAGGGGAACGCGCGTATCAATTGCGCTTGCGCCTGATAGTCCACCGGACTCGCGGCGCGCGCCGATCGGCATGTTAAAACAAGTCGGCGGGGCTCAGCTGGCTATTCGCATTCCCCTCCCCGAGCCCGTCGCGAAGATCTACGAGGCCGTCGAGGCCCTGGAAGCATCCTATCCAGGTCGGAAATTCACGCCCGACGGACACCTAGTCGGTTCAATTGGCGAGGTCATAGCGGCACAAGCGTTTGGGCTGACGCTCTACCCTGCATCATTCCCAGGCCACGACGCCGTCGATCCCGCAGGACGGGCAGTGCAGATCAAGCTCACGAGCACGCGGTCAGTGAGCCTATATGCGACATGCGAGCGACTCATCGTTCTCCAGATCATCTCTCCGACAGAGGCTGAAGTCGTATTCGACGGAGATGGGGATGCGGCATGGCTGCTCGCAGGACCGATCCAGAAGAACGGCCAACGTGCCATCAGCCTGGCAAAGTTGCGCCAATTGGCGCTCGCCAAGGCCGACGCCCATCGACCGGCGATTTCGGATCGGGCCTAGCCCACCGCCAAGCGATTGCGGACATTTCTGGCTCGCCTGGCGGTCACCGGCCAGGCAAGCCCTTCAGAACGACCGACATCGCGCCAAGAGCGCGCCCTAAGATGCGATGATGCTCTCAACGACCGGAGAGCGAAGGGCCTGCTCTCGACGCTGGGCAATGGCCTCAAGCGTAGCGCGCTCAACCTCCAACACCGCTCGCCCCCATCTTGTTCGAGACACAATCAGGCCTGCCGGCAGCATCAAAATCAACCGGCCCGGAAAATAGACAAAGCACGCGACGGCGATGGGCCACAACCGGAAGGAGCCGATCGCCGTAAAGGCAAGAATGACAAGCAGGCCCACGAGGCCGGCCCAGGCTAGGTGGAGAGCCCGCTCGATCTTGTCTGTCGCAGCTTGAACTGGCTCGTGCGCCTTGCCGATCAGCATCTGCGCCTCGCCCTCTATCCTCTTCCTCCGTTTCAACTCGTGTTCTACGCGTTCGCGTTCACGCTGCTCCTGCTGAGCTTGTTCGCGCGCCCGCGCGCGCTCCTTCGCGGGATCCACCACATCCAAAACATCAAGATGCAGCGTTGAGACGGCGTTCTCCATCGCCCTAACGACCGCCGAGAGTTCGATCGTGAAGAACTCCCGCCTTCGATCCATCCTGTGCGATCGGAGTTCATGGTGGACCGTACGTTCAACCCTATCGCAACAGTCGACCCGAACGGCATATTCTACCTGAAACGGCGTCGGCACGCCGGTGGTGTGCAATTGAGCCGCCCGGGTCCGTGGGTGTTCAGCTGTTCGTCCGACTTTGAGCAACCCCGGCATCCCCTGATTGCTCAGGACATATACCCATCCTCGCATATCCCCCTCCAGGCCGCGCATTACGCATCCAAAGCCCCGCTTCAGCTCGGCCGCCGCAACTTCCGAACAGGATTTACGAAACTCTGCGCCGATCAACACTAGGCGACTCCGGATGCGAGGCGAATTCACCAACCCTACTGCCCCTCACTTTGTCCTACAGGAGCGCGCTGTGGAGTTTGGCTTGGAAGCTCTGAGCGACAACGAGGCATTGGAGCTATTCCCTTGCGCGATCAATCGCACGTGGAGCTCAGACATGGGCCCGCGTCTTGCTCAGCCGGTGGGGGTCGCTTGATCGCGTGTTGTCGGCCGATCTGCGCACGCTCGAGGGATTGATCGGCCGGGCCGCAGCTATCGATCTCAAGCTGCTGCATGACGCGACGCGGCGCATCCTTGCTGGATCGGTGCTGAAACGCGACGTCATATCTAGCTGGGACGCCCTCCTCGCCTACCTCAAGGTCGACCTCGCCGAATGTACCTGCGAGCGGTTTCGCGTCCTGTTTCTCGACAAGCGAAATCGGCTCATCGCTGACGAGGCTATGGGACATGGGACGACCGACCATGCGCCGGTCTATCCACGTGAAGTTCTCCGGCGAGCGCTCGAACTGGAGGCATCCGCCATCATCCTTGTACACAATCACCCGAGCGGGGACCCGACACCATCAAGCGCCGACCGCGCCGTCACCCAGGAGATTGTCAATGGGGCCAGCGCGCTGCGTATCACCGTCCATGATCACGTCGTAGTCGCCAGCGAAGGCGTAGCAAGCTTCAAGACCCTAGGTCTCATTTAGCAGACCTCGGAACGATCTGGGCCCTTATCGGTGCGCCAGGTCGACAACCCGTCCCTGTGAACGCACGAACGCCGAGAACCCTAACCCCTCCCCCTCAGCATGATCCATCAGCCCAGCTGCGAGAGGCCGCAAGGCGCTGACGGCTCTGCGCAGCCGACGACGCCCCACGCCAGCGCTGGCGATCCACTTGCTGAAGAACATCATGTCCAGCGCGGTTGAATCGACATAGTCGATCTCTTTGGAATAGCCCGCGATCCATTTGATGTCGGGACAACGCTCGAGCACGAAGCTCGCCAGATCCTCGCGCCCGGAAAAACAGGTTCCCAGGTAGACGCCCTTCAAGGCAGGTCCGCACTTGGCCAGCATGTTCGCCAGGTGCGTGCGGCTGACGAACTCGCCGCTATGCAGCGCAAGGCGCCCGTCCTCATCACCGTGGCAAGCCAGATAGATGACCTCGACTTCGGCGTCCCAGGACAGCCGAATAAGAGCTTCGGCAAGCGCAGCCCTCGCGCCGACCATTTCATACTCGTAGGCGTCTGGCCCGAGCCCATAGCAGGCTGAGACGAGGTCGAAGACCGAACGAAGACTGAGGTTACGCCCCGCCTCCCAGCGGCTCTCGAGGACTCCGATTTTCGTCGTCGCGGCCAAGGCGCCGTCAGGAACGGCCTCGATGTCTCGACGTCGCTGGCCGGCGAGCCGGGACGGCGGCAACGCCAACGAGCTTCGACGCGTCAGCGGTTGTCGAAGGGCGATAACGGGCGACGAAGGCGCTCTGGTCATAGGCGCCATCTTGCCCACAGGTACGTCAATTTTGGTCGCCGCTAGGTAACCAAACCCCGTGCTTGGCGCAACTTCTAGCGCCCCCCGTCGAAGCTTCCGCATGCAGCTTCTTGATCCCGCTTCCCTCGCCCAGCTCCTCGCCAACGGCAACGCCCAAAAGCCCCTGAAAGGCACCGAACAGGAGATCGATTTCCAACCGGTGGTGAAGCTCTTCGCGCCCGATGGCGGCGCCACCTGGCTCCTGACAGAGATCGATCCGGACGCACCCGAGATCGCCTTCGGCCTTTGCGATCTTGGCCTTGGGGCTCCCGAACTCGGCTACGTCGATCTTGCCGATCTGCGCCGCGCGCGAGGCCGGCTTGGCTTGCCGATCGAGCGTGACCGCTACTTCCGGCCAGACAAGACGCTATCGGCCTATGCCGACGCGGCTCGCCGCGCCGGCCGCATTTGGACGGATATGATCTAGGCGCCGGCCGCTCCTCGCAACTTCGCCCACGCCGCCGCGAAGCTTCAGCATGAACCTTGGAGACGCCAGACAGATGGACCTTGCCTATCCGGATCGCTTGCCGATCATCCCGGCCGCCACCCTGCGCCAATACAAGGTGCACGATCCGCTCGACACGCGGTTTCGAGCCGCCGCCCGATTGCTTCAGGCCCTCTGGCGTGAAAGCCGGCAGATCCCGATGGGCTTCTACGTCAACGGCAAGGGCCGCAAGCGACCGCTCGGCAGCCGGCTCAGCGCCTTTGCGTCCGCGGCCGGCGCCAACTTCCTGGACCCGGCCATTCGGCGGCTCGCCGTTCGCGAGGTCGCCTATCGCGAGCCTGGCGCCATGATCGACGAGGCCCGCCTCTGGTCGAACATGCTCTCGTCGATGCCGCTCACCTTCAATCTCTTTAGCGCGCTCAAGCTCGACCGCGAGTTGGCGCAAGCTGTCGTCAGAGCGCTCTGGCCGGACCTGGCGCAGGAGGTCTGCCACATTCAATTCGAACATTCGCCGGCGCGCGGTGATCTGCGCTTCACCGCCGACGCGACCGCCTTCGACGTCTTCCTGTCCTGCCGCGACGCGCAGGGCGCCAAGACCTTCATCGCCATTGAGGTCAAATACTCCGAGGCGATGACCGAGCCCGAGGCGCGCGGCCGCGAACGCTACGAGGAGCTGACCGAGGTCTGCGGGCTCTATGAGGATCCCAGCGACCCGTCGCTTCGCGCCAATCCGCTGCAGCAGCTATGGCGTGAGCACATGTTGGCCGAGCGCATGGTCGCCAACGGCCTCTATGACCGCGGCGTCTTTGTCTGCCTGGCGCCGCAGCTCAACGTCTCGGTCCAGCGCGCCTGCCAGACCTACAAGACCAAACTCGTCGCGCCTCAAGGCCCCTGCAGCTTCCAGTCGTTGACGCTGGAGGACATGATCGGGGCCATCCGCGAGACGGGAGCCACGGAGTTCGCCGCCGCGCTCTACGAGCGCTACTGCGACTTCACCCCCGTCCATCAACTGATCTGAGCCGGCCATGCGCGTCATTCCCGCCGCCCGCGCGAAGATCGCCCAAGAGGCGTTGCTCGCAGCGCTCTACAGCCTCCTTGAGGCAGCGTCCGATCGGGCGGCATCCGCAGCTTCGATCAGCGACATGGATCTGGTCGCGGATCTCTGTGCGGACAGCGCCAAGGCCGCCGCCGTGATCGCTCTGCTCGGCCGTCGTAGCCAACCGGTGCGGGCTTAAGGCTTCAGGAGCTCGTGGCCAGGGATCGCAAGCGCCCTGGCCATGCGCTCGATGTTGTCGATCGACACATTGCGCTCAGCTCGCTCGATGGCGCCGACATATGTGCGATGCAGACCACAGGCGTCGGCGAAGCCTTCCTGGCTAAAGCCCTGGGCCTTGCGCAGCCGGCGCACATTGGCGGCCAACACCCGCCTTAGCTCCCCAATCTGCTCGCCCGACATGGGGCGATCGTTCGGGTAGTGATGACTTTACAGCTACAGACGATACGTAGCATCTCTGATACTTGGGGGAGAACAAGATGACCGCGAACAATCAAAGCGCGCCTGAGCCAGCCAAGACGGCCGCGACGACAAACCCGTTCCATCCCGCGAAGGTCCGGGAAACGACCCGGAACTTCGGGGTCGTGGCGATCACCTACCTGGTCATCAGCACGTTCATCCAACTTTGGCCGCTCCTCACCGGCGTCCCATCGGAGATTTTCGACGGTTACACCGACCGAGACATTGCGATCTCCGCTGCGGCGATCACGACGGTCTTGGCCATTTGGCTCGGCGTCGAAATCGTCGTCTCCCAACGTCGATGGGCGGCGCTCGTGACGTTTCTGCTCTGCCTATTCGACACGGTCGCCAGCGGCCTTCAGGTTTTCGAACCCAGTGGCCTGCCTCGCTTTTGGGCGCAGCTCACCTTGGGATCGGTCGGCGCGACCTACGCGGCCTTCATGGCGGTTAAGGGCTCCCGGTTGATCGCCGCGGGTAAGGTCACGGAGGACGATGCGAACTCCGAAGCTACGGTCGCCGCGCCAGCTACGTTCTCCCAGGCCATGCAGGTCGGCTTGCGAGAAACTCGCGGCATGCGGCGGGTCATCGGATATGTCGGCCTCGCCGCGATCTTGGGGACCTTGGGAGCGGCCATCTACGTTTGGGGCAAGGTCCAGGGTTCGGAGGATGGCGCCCCACAGGCGGCCGCCCAGACCGCCATGCCCATTGAGACGTCAACCAGCGCAACAGTGACCGGCCACGAGGCCTCGCCGGCCGAGCAAGTGAGCGAGGCGTTTGCGCTCGCCTATGGGACCGCAGGATCGGCCCACCGGCAGGTCGACGACAATCCCTACACCTACACCCCAACTGATGTCGAAGGTCAGACGGGCCTGATTCAGCTTGGCGAGCGCCTGGCCTTGGTGAGCGACGGCCACGAAGACAATGAAACCGGCGTCGCGCAAGGGCTGGTCAGCGTCCACTACTTCCAACGCGAGGGCGAGCATCTCAAGGCAGTCGGAGCCTGGCCCAATCTGAGCCAAACCGGTTCCAATGGCCGCATTTCAGGGGCAAGCCTACGGCGTGACATCCTGCAAAATCCTGTGCTCTTGGTGAGGGGCGGCGGCATGCAGCAGGGCTGCGGCATGGCCTTCGTTGATCTTATCGAGCTTACGCCGCAGGCGCCGATCCTGCGGGCTTCGGTGCAAACCGGCTACAGTTGGACCGGGCAGGACGAGGACGGAAACGAGCTTCCGCCGACCGAACTTTCATCGACGATCGCGCGCACGGCCAAGGGCTTCAAGGTCGTCTACATGGGCGAGGTAAACCGAACCGTTGAATACGTGAAGCGCGCCGACAAGTACGAGCCGACCACGTCCGTCGATGATCTCCCCGGTTGCTAGGGCCGCCCTGATGAAAGATCCGAGCAACGGTCGGCCTACGGGAACGACGCCTACCGGCTTCGCCAGTGCTTCATGGTCGGCCGAGGCTGTTTGCGCACGCCGCGGCCAGGCCTTAGCCCGATAAAGAGAACACCCAAAGCGGCGGCGGCGCTGAGCGCTGCTGTTGGAAGCATCCAGGCGCGGCCTTGCTCGTCGCCAAGCTGAGCCAAGCCGACCAGATCAGCTTGGGCGCTCTCGCCGGCCGGACGCTGTTCGCCGCCCGAGAAGCCATTGCCGCCCTCAAGGCCTCCCTCCCCTCGCAGGAGGTCGCCCAGGGAGCGGCCCTCAAGCTCGCAGCGCGCGACGATCCGATCATAGCTTTGATGCTCTGCGATGCAGGACACCTGCCGGCCCATTGCAACATGCTCCAGCGCCCGTTTCGCGGCCGGGCCATCGGCGGAGCTTAGCTCAGGGGCATAGAAGTCAGCCATGCGGACCTCGACCCAGTCGCTGCGGCCAGGCCCCACGCCGACGCAGAAGCTGTCACCGTCGCCGACATAGACCACTGGGCCTGAGAAGCTGGCGCCAGGCGCAAGATAGCCAGGCGCATCCCCCCGGTCGGGTATCGCCTTGCAGGGGTCGGCGTAGGCATTGGCAGCCCAACCGAAGCTGGCAAGGCCGGCCACAATGGGCGCGAACCGTAGAGCGCGCCCCGCCTTAGATGCTTTCGCCATCGCCCCCCCCGCGCCACAGCTCATCCGTGCGCCAAAGCATAGCCACACCGAAGCGTTCAGCAACGATCCGAAAAGCGGTCGTAGGCGTCAATGCGCCGGACGAGGAGCTCGATGTCACGCTGATAGATTTCGGCCTTCAGGAAAGCGAGCTCAGCTTCCTTCTCACCGTCTTCGACGTCGACATACCAAGCTCGCGGGCCGCCGGAGGCCTCGCCATTCCAGCGATAGCCGCGCGCCTTGAGAATGTCCTTGAGGTCGAAGGGCGAGTTCTCCGCCCAGATCCGCCAGGTCGCCTGCCGTGCGCGCTCAAGCAGCTGAGCAAACGCCCGCTCGCCGCTCGCCGGCTGCACGTTCGCCAGCAACTCGATCGCCGCGAAGCAGTCGTTCAAAGCGCGGTGGCGCTCATAGAAGAAGCCCGAGCTCATCGCCAGATAGGCGAGTTTGACGCCCTCATGGCCCTCGGCGACCCAATCGACCTGGCTCATCGAGCAAGCCCAGGGCTTGGTCGAGAAGGTCTCGCAAAACCGCTCTAAGAACCTGCGATCGAAGCTGGCGTTATGCGCCACCACCAACGCCGCCGGCGCCACGAACCTGCTGACCTCAGCGGGGTCGATCGCATGACCAGCGACCATGGCGTCATCAATGCCGGTGAGCTTGGTGATCTGCGGCGGGATGGGTTTGGACGGCTCGCGCAGACGGCTGAACGGCTCGCCCACGTCAAAGATCTTGCCATCGAGCCCGTAAGTGAACGGCGCCATGGCCAGCTCGATGATTTCGTCGTGCAGCGGGTCAAGCCCCGTGGTCTCGACATCCAGGAAAATGCCAAGGCGCGTCGGCGAACCATCGTGTGGTTCGATCTGCCGGCGCGGGGCGAGGCGGCGCAGCACCCGATAGTCGCCGCTGGCCTCGAGCCGAGCCGCCATCGCCGTCAAATCCGCCGCGGCCTCAGTCTTGATCAAGATCGCATCCATTTGCCATTTGGCATGTTTTATCCCATACATCGCCACAGAGGCAAACATGGTGCAGCTCGTCCAAATCTCTGATCGTACGGCCGGGGTCACCCCGGCCTCCCCCGCCATCACCGACGCGGAGGGCTTGGCCATGGCGCGCGCGGCTGTGCGCCTGTTCGGGCTCTGGGAGCTGACAGACGCCGAAGCGTGCATTCTGCTGGGCGAGCTTTCGCCGCGCACCTATGCGCGCTGGAAGGCCGGCGACATTGGGCGCATCGGCCGCGACCTGAAGGCCCGCCTCTCCAATCTCATGGGCATCCACAAGGCGCTGCGGATCATCTTCACCGAGCCTGCCCGCGCCTACGGCTGGGTGAGGCGCCCTAACCAGGCGTTCAGCGGCCGCTCGGCGCTAGACGTGATGCTGCAGGGCGAACTCCTCGATCTGGTGCGCGTGCGCCGCTACCTCGACGCTGAGCGCGGCGGCTGGTGAGCGCAGCGCCGACGAGCCTGCCGCCGGTTTCGCGCGTCGCCTGGCCACAGGCCGTCCGCATTATCCGCTCGCGCTTTCCGCCGATCGACCTCTTCGAGGACATC
Organism: Phenylobacterium sp. 58.2.17; assembly: GCF_026411515.1. Lineage (NCBI taxonomy): Bacteria > Pseudomonadati > Pseudomonadota > Alphaproteobacteria > Caulobacterales > Caulobacteraceae > Phenylobacterium > Phenylobacterium sp. 58.2.17. Next base: position 129,445 of record NZ_JAPMTQ010000001.1, read on the forward strand.
GCCGATCCGGCCGACTGGGACGCTCTGGCGCGCGCCGAAACCAAGACCAATCCGCGGTTCGAACTTTCCATCGGCCGGCTCGATCTGGTGCCGGCCGAGCGCCGCGTTGGCGGCCCCGGCTCCTCCTGGGTGATGGCGCCCTTCACCCACGCCTCGCCAGATCGCCCCAGCCGCTTCTCCGACGGCGTCTTTGGCGTCTACTACGCGGCCAGCAGCTTCGAAGGCGCGCTCGCCGAGACCATGCATCATCACGCCCGCTTCATGGCGGCGACCGACGAGCCGCCCGGCTGGACCTCCGACTTCCGCGAATTGATCGGCAAGGTCGAGGCGGAGCTTCACGATCTGCGGACGGGCGGAGACTGGGCCGGCTGCCTGGCTCCCGACAACTACAGCGCCAGCCAAGCGCTTGGCGCCGAACTGCGCGCCGGCGGCTCCAATGGCGTAGTCTATCCGAGCGTTCGCCAGCCGGGCGCCGACTGCCTAGGCGCCTTCTATCCGGACGTCATCGGCGTTCCGGCCCAGGGCCGACATCTTTCATATCATTGGGACGGCGAGCGGATCGACCAGTTGAAAGACGTGACGAGCGGCGTCGCCTATCGGGTCGAAGATAGTTCCCCAGCGCCTAGCGATTTTGCTAGCCCGCGTTGATAACGCGTGCGGAAACGACGGCCTCAAGGCTAGGCGCAAAGCCACAGGGGACATGGGCTTTATGGATCGACACATCGCAGATCTGCTGGCCGCAGCCGCGCGCAAGTACGACTATCCCAAGACGCGGCTGACCCTCGCATCGGCCACCTACCCGGCGGCCTTCGAGGCGCAGGGCGTGACGTATGGCATAATCAACCAAGCCGCCCTTACCTACCCACAATTTGAAGCCGGCATCGCCAGCGACCTGCGCTCCGGAAATCCCGAGCGGCGGCAGCTCGGCTTCTTGTCGGTCATCTTCTGGGGGCACCTTTCGCGCAACGAGCGTTTCGCGCTCCACAAGGCCAAGCTCGCAGCGCACATGGAAGACGCCGACCTTGGCGCGCACCTGACAGCGGTCATCGCCCGTGTTGACGCTGGCGAGTTTGGGCAAGCGCTGGCCGCGTGCGAGCCGCTGCATGGCGTCGGCAGCACGTCGTTCGCCTCAAAGCTCGTCGCCTGCCTGGCGCCCGAGCGATGTGGCATCTTCGATCAGCAGATTTATCGTTACCTGGCGGCGATCCGCCTGGAGCCGAACAAGAGCGCGCTCGAGGCGTGGCTCGACGAGCACCTCGGCGCGTGGGCCTGGACCGCCCAGGGGACGTTCAGCAGCGGCCAGACGGTCGCCATGTCTCGTGGGTACCAGGCCTGGTGCGAGTTTCTGCGCCACGCCGCCAGCCAGCTAAGCGATCTTGCACCACGGCCCAGCGCGCCCTGGCGCGCGATCGACGTCGAGCGGGCGATATTCGTCTGCGCCAAGGACGCGAACCGAAAACGCGAAAAGGCGCGCGCCACACGCCCGGAATAGTCCCGAACCGCAGCCCTTCCCATCCCACTTTTCCTCATCTCGTCAGCATCTTATCGGTCAGCCACAAGCGATGACCAATCGCTTGGACACATCACAAAGGTCCCCTGCCCCCCCCCACACTTAGTTCGCGGCCAGGACCAGGCCGCAACTGCGGCGCCCTTCAGCCGAAGCTCCAGCATTCAGATGCTGCAGGAGCTCCCCCATGACCGCGCGCTCGTTCGAGTATGCCCAACACCACCCTGACATCGGGTTCGCCGTCTTCATGGACCGGGTCGACCGCGCCGTGATCGCCCGCACTGGTCTGTCGGCCTTTGACTTCGCTGACGCGCCATGGGCCGATCTCTACGACGAGCACGGTCACCACGGGGTGAGCGATGAGATCGTGTTCAGTTGCCTAGCGGAGGCGGACGACATTTTCGCGCGGCTCATGCCATCAATGACGTTCTAGTGTCTCAGACGATGGCCTTCGAGCGCCAAGACGTAGGGGCGGCGTCGCCTCGTGCGGCAGGCTAAGCTGATCGAGACTCGATACAGTATTTGCGCGATCAGCTGCCGTCGCCCAGACGAACTTGGCATGATGCGCGCCAGGAGACGCAGCCAACGTTCGGGGCAGTCTGAGGGGGAAGGCATGGGCGACGATCACAATTGGTTCGAACGCCTGACCGGCTTCGCCGAGGGATCCTATGAGGCCACGCGCCAGAAGCTCGCCGTGGAAGGCGGTCGCCTTCGATCCTTGCGAAACGGCGCCGCCTACAACATTGGCGCCTTGGAGCTCGTCTCGCTGGGCGAGCTGCGGGAGCGGGCTTCGCAATCGGCTGCCGGGAACGGCCAACTCACCGTCCGCAATGTCACCGGCGATGTTCGCGCAATGCACCAGGCCAAGGAGCATGTCGGCGCGCTCTTCCAGGTGGCGTCACAGTTCAACCTGCTGGAGATGGTGGGCCCCGACATCACACCCGAGGACGGCGTCGCCCGATATGCCTACGACCGAACTCAAGGCCCCGCCTGCGCCATCGCCGCCGGCGCGGCCACGATCTATCGGAACTACTTCGCCCCAGTGGATGGCGAATTTGGTCAAACGGCGGCCCGCCAGCTCGACGGGCTGGCGGGTGTCGGCCGATGGCTCGCAGCGGCGCTGGAGCGCCCGGTCACAAGCCTTTGGACCATGCGAAACGGCTATGCTCTCTGCACGCGTGAGGGCCTGGAGGCGATCTCGGACCTGATCTCAAGCCTAGATGAGGCCGGCCGTGACGAGCTTCGGGCCAGCTTGCGGATCGGCCTGCATCGGGACGTTGAGGCCACCGAGCGTGACGCTCAGCCTCGGCAGCTCATCTCGCAGGCCTTCTGCTCGGCATTGCCGGTGGCCTATGGCGTGCAACCCGCCGAACTCTGGGCGCCTTTCGCCAAGCTCGTTCTGGAAGCGGCCTACGAAGCAACACTCTGGGCCGCGCTCCACAACGCCCAGCGCGGCGCCTCGAACACCGTGCTGCTCACCCGGCTCGGCGGCGGCGCCTTCGGCAACAGGGATGCCTGGATCGATCAGGCTATCGAGCGAACTCTGGACCTCTTCAAGGGCCGCCCCCTCGATGTTCGTCTCGTAAGCTACGGCGCGCCGTTAGCGTCGATGCTGGCGTTCGAGGACGTATTCCGAGCGGCCTGATTGCAGTGCTCTGAGATGTCGTCAGCCGCCGGCCGCCTGGACGCACGGGCACGTTCCTGGACCTTGGAAACGCGGCTCAACGCCGCCTATCGCGCACGGCCCTGCGGACTGTCTTCCAAGTTTCAGGGTCCATCAATTTGAGGATCGGTAGCAGGAGGGCGCAGACTAGCCCGACGGCGATCGTCACCACGGCCCGGAGCGTCCACCACGCCAACACGGCGATGATCGAGATCAGCCAGATGACCGGGGCGCCGCCGACGCCGATCAGCATGATCAGCACGATCAGCAGCAAGAACGCCAGAATGACCCAGCTCATCAGCGGCCTCCTAAGGCGCGAAAGGGCCGTTGTGAGCGCTCCAGCGCAATGCTCGGGCCAGGGCCGGGAGAGCTGGAGTTGCAAGACGCCGGGGCGCGGAGCGGCCAAGGTTCGCGGCGCCCCGGCCGATACTGATCTCGCCGGCCCAACTGAGGATGGCGTTGGAGGCGCACTCCGCGCCGTCGTCGCTGACGATCATGCCCGGGCGCCCCGCGCAGCACGCAACGTGACTACATGGTTCGGGGGATGCGGCGCTTGGCGACGGCGGCGCTCCCCTCCCCGGACTTTGCCGGTTTCGGAAGGCGGATCGCGAAGCCCGCCTCAAGCGATTCAAAATAGATCGTCGGAGGTTCAGACTCCCGTGCGTCGAGGCCCTGGAGAAAACCATCGTCACCATAGACCTCGATCCCGAGATCGCGGTCCGCATAGTCCTCGATGAAGGGCCTTAGACTTCCGTCTCCCACCTCCAGCCGCGCGCCATCAAAGGCGCGCATCTCTTCGAGGGACCTGCGCAGAACGACCTCGACGACCTGCTCGCCGCTAGCTCTGGCGGCGAGCATCGATACCGCGAGCCGCTGCAGAAGCCTCTCATCCTCGTCCAGCGCCGCAACGAGGCATTCGTACCTGGAACTCTCAAAGCGCCCGATCGTCACAGCGACCCGGCCGTTTTGGCTATCTGGCTGGCGGGCGAAATCTTCGACTGAGCTGTTCCAGGTACGGTAGAGCGTCAGCGTCACCGGGAGCTTCACGCCGAGTTCAACGAGCGCCTCAAACGGGCCCAAACGGTACCCGACAACGCGTCCCTCGCAGCTTGCGAGCGCATCATCCCCCCACTCGTTGATGGGGCTCTCAAGGGTTCGCAGTTCGATCGCGATCTCACTAGCGTCATGCAGCTCTTCGTAGTCGAACTCGACAGCGCTTGTTGCGGTTTGCAGCTTGAGCATTCAGTCCCTCACTTCGTAGTTGCCAGACGCACGTTGAGCCGAAGCGGCGTCTAGCGCTTGGTCGGCTTGAACCGGACCAGCTCGGGGCGCGTCCCGGTCTCGCTCGACACGCTCACTAGGTTCACGCGGAACCCCTTGCAGCTTAGCCATGGGCCATCGAGCGAGCTGCAGCAATGGGAGCCCCATACTTGACATGCGGCGCCTTGCTTGGCTCGCAGACTGTTTTCCTTAAGCTACGGCTACGTCTGGTTTGGGCGCAGGCCTATGAGGCGCGAACGCGACGGCTCAATGGTCTGGCGCAGGGGGCAACGCCAGCGCGGCACAGGCCCCTCACCCCCAACCATTAGGACGCGCCCGCTTCGAAGGACGCCGCCCGGGACACAATGTTTGCGCAATCGGTGGACGTGGCCCAAGACGGTTTACGCGCGCGAAGCGTGGCCGCGACAGCCTGTGCATCCCCCTTCCCTCGGCCCAGAGCGGCGCACTTTGGACCCTGGCCACGGATCTGCGTGCGGCTTGTGCTCTACTCGCCGTTTTTTACCCGGGCAGATTGACAAGCCTCGTCGGGCGTCGGAAGTCGCCAGGCGACGGACAGGGGACACGCATATGCTGCCGACCTTCACCGTTTTTGTCGGAACTGCGCGCCTCGCCGCCGGAGACCTGGAAGTCGTGGCCCTTGCCGCCCACCAGGCACAGGACCGGCAGGCGGAGATGCCCATCGTATTCGATGACGCCACCGGCAGCGTTGTCGATCTCGACCTTCGCGGGGGGCCACAGGACGTCGTAAGGCGACTACGCCCTTCCGAGGCGCCTCAGCCCGATGCGCCCCGCGCCCGTGGACGCCCAAAACTCGGCGTGACTGCGCGCGAGGTCACGCTGCTGCCCAAGCATTGGACCTGGCTACAAGAACAGCCTGGCGGCGCATCAGCGGCGCTCCGGCGGCTGGTGGAACAGGCTCAACAGGACAACGCCGACCTAGACCGCCACCGCAAGGCTCAGACCGCGACCTATCGTGTGATGTATGCGCTCGCGGGACATCTCGCAGGTTATGAAGACGCCCTACGAGCCCTCTACGCGGGTGACGCAGTGCGCTTTGAGACGCTCGTCGGTCGCTGGCGGCAAATGCCTGTCTCTTTACGACCAGTTGGGTGTCGATACGCCCGATGAAGCCGCTCAAGCGCTTTCAACGCTCGATCGCCCCCAATCGGTCATCCCCGGAGACCATGGCGCTACAGCGATCATTGCCGACCACAGCGGTACGACGCTGCCGCTGGCCCGCGGACTCGAGAACTGCGCGGCCGCCCCGCAAGCCATCAAAGCCGCAGATTAGGCCGGACCGGAGCCGCCGTTCAGATCCCGGGGTCTATGGGCGCCAGCCCTGCGGCAGCTCCGCAAGGTCCTGCTTTGAGGCCCACTCCATGTTGTAGACACCGCCAGGCTGTGGCTCTCCGATGGTGGTCACCTTCAGCACCCGACCATCCCCTCCAAGCCAGTAGGCGACGCAGTACCCTCGCCCGGTCCCCGAACAGTTCGCGACTTCCGGCAAGTCGAGGTCGTCCTCACAGTCGATGAAGTCCCCTGCTTCAATCGCCTTAGCGCAGGCGCGCGTGGGCTCCGCTTGATAGGCCCTCGTCGGCAAGTAGCCCTCGGCGATCAATCGCTTGCGTGCGGCTCCATAGGGCTGCGCAACAAGGTTCGGAATATCGCTTGCGGGCGGCGGCGGGATCGGGGTCAGCCCCTCCACGGTTACCGGATCTCGCACATCCAGCACCTTCTGCCCGGCGCCATCGGTCTCAACGACCAGGTAGCGCCCCCATCCATCCTTGTCGGTGTACCGGAAGATGGCGACGCACATCTCCTTGCTGCGACAGCTAAGGTCCTTTCCGCCATCCCCCGCCCAATCTGGGTCCGGCGTCACTCCGTTCGAGACGAGGTAGGCTCGCCAAACGCCATAGGGCGCGCCGGCGCTCGGCCGCCCGTCCGCATCTAACTCTGACACCGCGGGATACTGCGTCGCGTGATCCGGCCCGCCGACGTCCGCCTGCTCGCTCGGCGCGCTGACCGCTGGCGCTGGCGCTGGGTCCAGAAGGTTCACGCGCGCGATCTTCCAACCAAACAGGCCCGATCGATCCAGCACGAGCTCCACAGTGCTCGTGGCGTCAGGCCCCATCGTCGCCTTGAACCGGTTCAGGCTCAGAAAGCGCGCACGGTGAAGTTTGAATTTCGGTCGATCTCCGGCCTGGCTTTTCGCCACCGGAGCGTCGTCGCTAAGCACCTCACCGGTCGCGATCAAGCCGATCATACCCTGCGGGGTGATGACGGAGTCGATCACGGAGTCGACCAGATCGGGCGCAAACAGAGCCGCCACGGCGCCTTGCATCGCCCTGGCGTTCAGCTGGTTGCGCAGGCCCTCCCGCACAGCCGGAAAGTCCACCACCAATTCCAATTGGTCGGCATCGCGGGCCTCGACCGCAGCGGCCACGCGCCAAAGCGTCAGGAACGGTGTCGCGAACGCGACTATGCACAAGGCCGCCGCCCCCACAACGGCCAGGCCGATCGCTTTCTTGCTCAACTTCCACCCCCAGATAACAGCGCGATATGAGGAGGCCGAACCCTCAAGGTCAAGCTTGGCTCGTAGCCCGTTGGAGGAGCCCCGGGCGCGTAATGGTAAGCGTTACTCCGCCCCCATGCCATTGTGAGATTCAAGCAGATCCGACTAGATACAGGCGCGACCAAGCACCACCGTCGCGACGGTCTTAGTCCCCGCCTCCGCGAGGCGACTGCTTTCCACTGGACGCGGGCAGAAGCAAAAGCAGCGCCCCGCCCTAGTCTTCGCAGACTCTGGCGGGGTCCGCACACGATGAGCCGAGCGCTATTTCGCCAGCGCCATCAAGCTGGCACGCTCGCCGACACGCGCCGGCGCATCATAAGACCAGTCACGCCGAAGCCTAAGATCATCAGCGCCCAGCTGCTCGGTTCTGGAACAGCGCTGACGCCCAGCGCGCGGCTTGCACCGACCAACCCGACGTCTGCGGGACCACCGACAAAGCTCCCGCGAACGTATGAAACGCCCTGGCCAGCCGGCAGCCGTTCAATGGACTGGCCATAGCCCCAGATCAGATTGGTTGCGCCCGATGGCCCTGTGGTCACCGTGGCGTCGACAAATCCGGGCGCTGTGAACCAGGTCGAGCCGGCCACCAGCCCGTAATTCGCCAGGAACGGGTTCCAGGTGGCCGCCTCGCCAGCGGCGGTTCCATACCAACCTGCGCCAAGGGAAACGTAAGCGTTTCCACCGCCCGTCACGTAGGAATCCAGATCCGTAAGCTGCTCTGCGCTTAGGCCTTGGCCAAAGTGAAAGACTGCGTCGTAGCCAGCGATGGTGGAGGCATCGAAGTTGCTCGAACTCTGGACGCTCTTGCCTAGCCCTGTGAGCTCCGCGGTGAGTTGGCTAAGTTGGCTGTCCGATACGTTTCCGTTGCCAGTCAACAGAAGATAATTTGCGCCGCCAAACGTCGTGGCCAAGTCCTGTACAAAGGCCGTGGTCCCAGTCTCGTATGGCGCGGTGAAGGCGTGGTTGCTCAGAGTCCACTCATCGCCCGAAGCGACCAGCACCCCTGCATCGGCCTGCGTACCGCCAGCTTGCGAAGCGACGAAGCTGAAGGCAACGGCCAGAGCCAGTCGGCGAGCATCCCTTTTCATAATTCCCCCTAGTCACCAGTCGACCAAAGCCGCCCAGGAATGAAGTTGCGTGCCAAAGCGGTCCCGAACGGCACGCCGCCCGGTTCCCGCGTCCCGCGTCCCGCGAGGCGATCAGCGGTAGTTGCGGCTCGGTATTGGCGGAACCCCCATTTGAGGTAAGCCAGCGCTACCTCTGAAGGGCCCGCTCGCCGCAGAGTTGGGCGAGAAGCACGCTGTGCGTCACATGGACCATGCGCCCCCCATCCGGCAGGCGGACGACTCGCGCCCCCGGAAGCTTCTCCTGCCAGTACGGCAGTGACACCGATTGATCGAAGACGGCGTCCTGATCGCCGAAAACGAGCGTCCATGCGCGCCCGTCAGCCAGAGCCGCGGCCTCCGCGCCCGCTCCCCTGGCGATGATTTCTGTGAGGAAACCCCGCATGGACTGCGCGCACTGGCGACAGGCCCGTACGACCACATCGAGTTCGGCGGTGTCCCGTAGCGCGGCGACATCGGCAGAGCTGCCATGCACGCTATCTAGCACCAGACGTGCGATCGCTTCTGAGCTCGTACGCTGGGAGAGCAGCCGGGCCAGCTTTTCAGACAGCCATGGCCGCTCATAGAAGATGGCTCGGCTCGCGCCTAGGACACCGCGACGCGAGCGATCAGACCTAGCGGGCGGGCCAGGATTTAGGAGAACGCCCCCCTGGACTCTGCCTGGCAAGCGGCTGGCCGCACTGACCGCGCCATGCGTCATCCCGATCCCAACAAAAAGCACCCGTGCGCATCCAAGCGCGTCGATGACAGCTTCGAAGTCTCGGACGAATGTGTCGATCGGTTCACCCGGAACGAAGTCGGTGAGCCCAAATCCCGAGCGTTCAAAGACGATCGGCCGCAATCCCTGAGCCTGAAGGGCCGCGACAAAGCGCGGAGATAGCTCCCTGCCCATAGTCAGGGTGTGAAGGATGAACACCGGAAAGCCATCGACCGGCCCATGGTCGGAGATTGCAATCCGCCCAGGCGCCCAGGGCCTCGCTAAGAGGCGCAACGGCGCCGATTGCTCCGGGCGCGCCACGCGCACGTCGCAGGCGGTGGCGAGCCCCGTCAAGGCGTCGACCTCTGCGCTCAGCCGCGTGAGATCGAGAGCGCTCGTCGTCCCGCACGTCACGTGGACGTGTTTGAGATCAGTCTTCACGGCATGTTGCGATACACCCAGCACGCGCGCGGCTTCAGCGCGGGTCGCACCTGACGCGATGATGCGCGCGATCTGAGCCTGGCGCAGTGTGAGTCCGAAAAGGTCAGCGAAGACCCGCGCGACCGTGTCAGGCTCACGCAGGTCGCCCCCCGCCAGTCGCAGGACAAGGCGTACGAGTTCCGTCTGACGCTTGGCGCCGCTCCGCTGAATGGCGTCGCCAATTGTAGTGCGGGCGGTTTCATAGCTGATGCCGACGCTGCGCGCGGCCACCCGGAGGTCACCCTTCAGAACCAACGCGATGACGAGGCGCGATTGCGCCGGGGTGAGACCAAGCGCGCGCGAGGCGCGCGCCCATCCGGCGCCGTCAGGGGCAAAGGCCAGGACCGCGTGGGTCGCACGGCCAGCATCCAGCTCGGCGCGCACCTCGCCCGAAAGCGGCCACCGCCCCGTTGCCGCTCTCCCCGCCGAGGTTACCGCGACCGGGCGTCCAGTACGGCCCTGAAGAACCAGGCTGAGCTGGGCGCCGCCATCGGCGCGGACATCGATATGGTGGGCGACAGCCCCCTCCTCCATCAGCCAATCTCTGAAGGCGTCATCGGCGACCTGGACCGCGCCGCTGGGCAGGCAGGCCGCCGAGGCGAAGGAGCCGCCAATCAGATCAGCCGTCGTTCCCTGAATCGCGTCTGTTGCGTGATCAATCGCAGCGGAAAACTCGTGCGGTCGGCAGATGATCGCCTCGAAATACCCATCAGAATCGTCCGCCATCAAGGACAGCGGCGACACATCGCCATCAGCGGCGCTGAAGCGGGCGAGAAAGCGATCTGCCAGCGCGGCACGGCCGTTGTCGTCTGAGTTCATGGCGCAGCAGAAGCATACATTTGACGGCTATGGTGATGACCTGGGGCTGTCCGTGGTCGGACACCGCAATGCTGCACGCCCTTCGGGGCCAGTGCGCAGGCCATGTCCGCAGGCTGGCCGCTGGTGAGTTCTGCACAGCCTTCATCAGCATCAAGGACCCGCCCAACCAGGCTTGGCCCGGGTCGCGCGACGATCGTTTCCAAGATGGACAAAACAATGATTTGCCTGGATATGCTCAAGACACAACGTCCATATGTATAAATTCATCGCATTCACTGCGCCACGCGGCGAATAATAAAGACGCCCGAAGAGTTGACGATTCACTGACCAGAACGTTCAGAAACAAAAATGGCCACCCCTGGGATTGAGCTAATCTAGAATTCAGAATACTGGGGTCGGAACGACGCTTACCCCGCATGCGAAAGCTCATCGTGATCGCTGCCGCCAGCCAAAGTCGTTGAAGCGCCGCGGGGCAGTTGAACCAGGACGGGTGGCCACGGAATAGTCCCGGAGAGATGGCGCCTCGCGACCAATTTCGCCCTGAGATCAGTCGCTTAGCTTATCCGCCAAGCGATGCTAGGGCGCTTGGCCGGATAAATGCTGTCGCTCAGGCCATCGGCTATGCAACCACGGAAAGCACCTTTGTTGCGACAAGTCCGTGCAGGTGGGCTCGGAGCGTTTTCGGGACGTCCGTGCCGCGCACCAGAAGGCCTGCCTCGATATTCTTTTCGAGGGCGTAGCCGGTGATATTCGCGCTCGTGACGAATGCCGCCTCATCGTCGGCCAGTGCCAGCTTGGCGTGGACACGACCTTCGCTGAACGGTTCCGGCCGGTTCACCCAGCTCAGCAAGGTCGCGCCGGGCACACTCGCCCGCATGGCCGCGATCATGTCCTGGTCGAGGCTTCCTCCCTTTCCGACCGAAGCCTCGATAAGGATCTGGACCGCCGCGCCCCGCCTGACTGCGGCATTGAGCGCATCGACCACCGATGCCACCTTGTAGGCCACGAAACTGACCAGGAAGAGCTCTTCTTTCGCGCTTCCAATTACGTCGAGCAGAACCTGCTCTGTACGCCGCGTGGGGACGGCGCTCGTGGTCGGGCCGGTCCAAACGAGCTCGATCGAGGTCGCATCACGCGCGGCTGCATTGGCGCGCGCGGCCCCCAGAAGCATCCCTCTCACGAGGTCGCTCGAAGAGGTTCGGTCCATAGCCGAGATCAGTCGCCAAAGAGCACGTCTCGCCGGGGCCGTCGCCACCAGACTCGGAACCTCCGCGTCAGTGACTGGGCCTTTCTGGAGCCTATTGGCGATTGCTTCGATCTTGTTCGGGGAGAGGAGCGCAGCCAATTCCACGATGGGGCCGAGAAGAGCCTCCATCAGGAGCCACCGAAGAACGCCGCGTCAGGCGCCTCGAGGGTGGGCGTTACGAGCGAGCGATCCAAGTGACGGTTGCCTCGCTCGCAGGACGTCTCCGAAACGAACGAGCACGCATGACAAGCGGCTCCGTGCAGCGACTGATCCTTGGAGGGGTCGTGCTCAGCGCAAAGCGGGTCGGATGCGCAGACGACCGCCCTGTCGAGGGCCTGGCGAAGGAGCCGCCCTAGGTTCTCTGGTTTCCCGAGCTCGACGAGTCCTCCCAACGTACCGTCGGAATCCGCTGCCGCCGTGTATACGAGAATGCCTGCCTGATCCCGGCCCTCGTCGACATCGGCGTACACCCGCTCACGGATGCTGGCGGAGTTGTAGCCGCATTCCAATGCGAGCTCCCGTATCAGCAAGTGCGCCAGCGTGTGGAGCATGACGTACCGGATCCCGGCATAACCCTCGCTGGGGTCCAGACCACGCTTGTTGCGCCAACCGCGATGACCTTCACGCAGGCGCTTGTCCACGGCGACGACCGCGGCGCGTGAAGCCCAGTTTGCGAGAGCTTGCGGCTCGAACTGAATGAATATCCCTTCTCCGTGGACCTCGGTGGCGGGGACCCATTCGGGCGTCTTGCGCATCAACGGCGCGCGGGGGGCGGCGCTCGAACCGCCGCCTTCGTCCGGAGATTCGACCCGGGTGAAGCCGACCAAGGCGTTCACCTCGCGCAAGCGCTCAAGAAGGAGCACGCGCGTAATCGCGGCCTCGAAGCCGGTCGGCACGTCCACCTTCTTGCTCATAAAATAGGGATAGTCCGTGGGGGGATCTTCGGCCGTCAATATGTCCCACTCGGGCTCCTTCAGATCACTTTGCTCGATCTCCTTTCCGCCTGCCCGATGGGTTTCGATCGCCGCCCAGATTTGTTCGTCGGTGAACTTTTCGATGCCCGGAAGTTGGGCCGACTTCTTAAGCGTCTTCACCACGAATCCGACCTCGACGGCCGAGCTCACGTCCGCGAAGAAGGTCCAGCCGTCTGCGATCAGCTGAGCCAGCGGGCTGCCGGTTTGTGGAATGGCCAGGACGGACAGGGTGACCGGGAACCAGCCATTGGCGGCACCGAGTAGGATGGCCCTCGGGTCTTCGGTGCAATCCTCGTCGAACCTATCGAGATGCGGGTGTCTCCCGCGGCACCCCGGCAGATTGTCTCGACCTGCCTGTCCGAATGCCTGTGCCAGACTCCGGGCGGACGAGCAGCCGTCGCACTTGACCCATAGATTCTCGGTCTGAAGCGAGGCGCCGCTTTCGAAGAACCTGAGGGTCCCACGACAGTCACTCGGGCCGCCATGCACGAACCAGTGCCAAGGAAAATCGTCCAAATGACCCGCCCTGCACGCTGTCAGAAAACGTGCGGGCACCGCGTCGGCGTCCTTGGGCTTTTGGTCTCCACTCGACCCTCGGCATGCCTCGTGCACGAACCGGGTCGCTTCGGGTCGGTATCGGTTGTCTTTCAGCTTGAACAGCCCGGCGTCGTAGGGCGACAGCAGGCCGCACTTCACGCACCGTAGCCATCTCGGAAACGGTCTGACGGGCACGCCAATAAGCGCTTCGGCCGAGTTGGGGTCGACGCCGTCACGCGCGCCTATGGGCGGGATGCGGAGGGACTCGACCTGAGGACCCAGCACACGTCGGACGTTGGCGAGCAATCTCGCCTCCTGGACAGGTAAGCACCTGTCCTTCTCCCATCGATCCATCCCCATCGTGACCACGGAGAGATTGGGCAGATCTACGAGTGCACCCGGACCATAGGTCCAGAGGAGCTGACTTGGGCGGACTTCTCCAACGGGTGTCCGGCTCATGCTGCGCCCCCATTCTTGGGCGGGCGGGGCGGCCAGGGTGGATCTACGTTCGAGCGGTCGTCGTCCATCACCAGACGAACCCCGGGTTCCACCTCGCGCATCGACATGGGAACCGTCCAGTCCGTCCAGGCCTTCACCCCAGGAGGCGACAGCAGCGGGTATGCTGTCGGGCCCGCCCCGCGCTTTTCGTAGACGAGAGCGCGCCCGCCGACGGCGGCTTCACTCGCCCACTCGTCCGCGCGACTTTTCAGCTCCGCTTCGACCAAGTTTCTCTTGTGGGAATCTTCGGTCACCTCCCAGGCGCGCTCCGCGACGACCGCGATCGTCTCCTGCATTTCTGGCCGGCTGGGGCTGTTCAGGGAGGCAGCTCCTGGGTTGGGCGCGAAGGGATCGTAGGTTTGACGCATCACCGAAAGCATCGCGCCCGTAAGCCCACGGTCTAGGGCTCGCGGAGAGAATGGTGTGACGGACTGGGCTTCCACGTGTTGGTAGAAGGTCGCGTGGTAGTGCTCGAACGTCTCGTAGTGCGAGAGGTCTCGTGGCCGAGCCCATGTGAAGACGGCCGCCACGAGCCCAGGATGGGCACGCCCCACCCGGCTCGTCGCTTGAATGTATTCTGCGGTTCCCTTGGGCTGACCGTTGACGACCATGACCCCAAGCCGGTTCACGTCGACTCCGACCGAAAGCATGTTCGTCGCCAAGACGACGTCGATCGCCCAGGGATCGTCCTTCTTGCGGTCGGGCAGCCACTTGTCCTCGCCTTTGTCGAACGTGCCGCGAAACGGCATCTCAAGCTCGTCGAGGTAGCGTGGGATTTGCTGGCTCGATACTCGCGAGGTCAGCTCTCTCACGACATTGACCGCTCGCTGCGCCAACCCCGGTCGCTCGACGAGGCTCATGTTGACGCGGAAGGAACGCGTCTGAACATCGTCTTCGGCCAGCCGCTTCATACCTCCAAGTTCCCGCAGCGAATTGAAATAGCCGACCAGCGTCATGTACGGGTCTGCTATTGGGCCGAACCGGTCGAACAGCGATTGCGCAGCCGTGAGGAACGCCGTGTAGGTCCTGATCAGAACGGCGGGTCTCGAACTTCCTGGCGCACATATGCCGAGATAGCGCCTGCCCGGTTTCTGTTCGATTGGACGCTGTACGGAAAAGAAGTTGTCCTCGACGTCCAGGCCGGACGGCGGGAACACCGCAAGCCGCCGCATGAAGACGTTGCGGACTTGATCCTCAGCGCGTCGCACGGTCGCTGTCGAGGCGACGATTTTCGGTCGGATCTTGGCCGATCCGATACTCCAGCAGCTGAGCTGGTCGACAGCGCTTTCATACAGCCCCACCATCGTCCCCAACGGACCGCTGATGAGATGGAACTCGTCCTGAATCACGAGATCCGGCGGACGAACCTCGCGCGCAGTCTTCACCGCCGCCACAGGATATCCCCGATTGGCTCTGTGACCCGTTCCGCAGTCGTGACCAGGCCAGAGCATCCCATGACGCTCGCACTCCTGCCCGACGCGCCCGAACAGGTTTCGAACCTCGGGCCGCCAAGCCATCATCGCGAACTTGTCGACGGTCGCGATCAACATGGTCGGAGGACGGTGGTAGATCTCCTCGTCGACGACTTTCACCGGCAGCCCAGGCTGAGCGTGGCCGCTGGATCGTGCGCGCGAGAATTCGCATTGGCCCAGCTTGTCGCCGCAGAAGATGCTCGTGCGTCCCCCAATCCGATCGACCTCGATCTCGCGACCGGGCGCGATTTCGGAACCGCACCACGGGCAGCTCGTCAACTGCGCCGGCGACGACATCCCCGCCGTATTCCGATCCTTGTTCCGCAGAGCCTCGATGGCCTGATGCGACACCTCCGTGGTCCCTGGCGTGACGCGATTTCCCACCCACAAGCCGAGGGAGAATGGCTCATTGCCCCAGGTCCGAGCGTCGGCGCGGCGCAACGCTTCCATCGCGCAGAGTAGTGTCGCAGCACGCTGGAACTGCTGCAGGGTGAGCAGTCGTAGCGTGTAGCGCATGATCACGGCGAGCCCGCGCGATCCATCCAGGCCGCCGAGATCGCTCTTCAATCGCCTGATGCCCATCGCGAAAGCCGCTACGCCCAGGTAGGCCTCGGTCTTGCCACCGCCGGTCGGGAACCAGAGCAAATCGGCGAAACCCTCTGCCGGCCGACTGCGGTCGGGGTGGGTCGGATCCGCCAGCGACGGGATGGCGAGCAGAAGGAACGCCAGCTGGAACGGCCGCCACGACCTGTTCTTAGGAATGTTCAACGCCTTGAGATCAGCGGGCTCGTTCCGACGTCGCTTGAGCGCATAGAGGCTTCGAACGCGCTGCATCGCCATCGAGCGATTGGCGAAACGGAACGCCTGGAGCGCCTTTTCGTCCCGCAGGACGGTTTCGACGCCGTGGCGGAGCCGAAGGAGCGCCTCCTCGCATCTGGCGATTACGTCGGCGCTGGCTTCCTCGAAACCAAAGATTTCGGTTCCGATCCGTTGTCGTTGATCCTCGATCCAAGCGCCGTAGTCGTCGACTAGGCAAGAAAGCGCATTTTCGAGTTGGCCCGCGTCCAAGTCGGCCAGCTTGGCCATATCGAGCCAACCCTGCTCCACCATGCGACGCATCGCCGGGCGATCGCCGGGATCGGAGCCCGGTGTCTCGGTCACCGCGACCTCGTAACGGGGAACGATTTCAGTCCGGACTCGGAGCGCCTTGTCGGGCTCCGCGGAGCTGACTTCCACGTGGACCGATACACCGTGACCAACGGCGAATTCGAGGCGATTGCGATAGATCAGCGCCAGCCGATCGTGCTCCGGGTCGTCCACGACGACATTGTTGCTGGGTCGCCGCCTGAACACGGCCTTGTCGGCGCGCTCCGGAGAGGCGGCGACGGCGATTTCCGGTTGGAAGACCCAGGCGCTGTCCTTGTTCTCTTCCGGCTCCAATTGCCCGTTCACGAGAAACAAAGTTACTAGGCGCTCGCCATTACCGTTGGTCCGGATCGTGCCCTGAAGCCGCACGTCCTGCTGATCGCGATCGGGCGTTATCGGTTTGATTTGGCCGTCGACCAACTGGAGACGAGCGGGACCTCCGCAGGGAATCCGACGCCAAACTCTGACCTTGACCTCTTCCTCGTGGCCCGTCTGCCGGTCGCGCCGATGCTTGACCACCTCGTGCTCGTCGCCGGGGACGCGCTCGTAACGTCCCCAGGTAGCCTCGACCTCGAGCGCCTCGACATCGGCTGCCACGCAGAAGGTCAGTCCAACGCTCGACGGCACCAGCGACTGGTTGTTCGTCGTGTCGATCTCGTCCAGCGCGTCGTCCTCGGGCTCGACGCGTCCCGAGGCGCTTGAGAACTCGGCGCCGGGTTCGTGCAGAGGCGCGGCGCGTTCGTCCTCAAGGTCACGAGCATCGTCAGCTGCCGCGGCTGGTTCGGCTTCAGGGGAGAGGCCGTCAGCCGGCCGGCGCGGCGCAAGCTTGCCGACAAGGTAGCGATCGCGGACGCTCATGTCCTTGATCAGCTCGTGTGGGCCGCCAGCTGGGCCGAGAAGGTCGTCACGGACGGCGAGCTCCAGGAGGTCGCGTACGTAGCCGACGTCTTCCACCATTGGGATTTGCCCCGGAGTTTCGATGTCGGATTTAGCGAGTGTTCTGGTGAAGTCGTCCCACCTCACCCTTGTTGCCGTTGCTTGTGGCAGCACGAGTTCCGCATCAGTTAGCGGTATGGGCGGGTCAAAGGTGTGCAGACGATCAAAGTAGATCAGCGCGGATCCGAGGCTACAGCGCTTCCGAAGGATGCGTCCCGCATGCGTGATATCGGTAGGTTCGCCTACAATTAGGACCCAATCGCCTTCATTGATGGCCCCGTACCCCTCGGCTTTGAGCTCCAGTCGCGTACAATAGGCATTTGCCTCTAGCCCACCTTTCAGCAACCAGGCAGATGTTGGCATTGGTCTGTTGGATTCATAACGCATCCGTACAGTCACCCCCGATACCGATATCGAGCACCGCGTCGTTCACCAAGACGCTCGACGGCACCCTGGCTAAGGAGCCCTCCAATCCCCGAATTCCACTCCGCATCGGCTAAGCCAGTTGCGCTAAGGACGCCCGCTTTTGCATGCCAGCCAGGGATCTTCTGCAAATAATCCAAGATTACCTGTTGCGGACTCTGAGAAACGGTGATGTCGCGTTGGCGAGGAGCGGGTTCCGCAAAGAGTGAGACTTGGGAGCTAGTAGGTGAACGCTTGAGATTGCGAGCCCGCTTATTGGAGAGAGAGCTTCCATGTAAGCCTTGCGCAACCTCCTCATTGAACCGTCGACGATTGAGTTCTGAGAGCCGGCGAAGCACCTCGAGGCGCGCGGGTTCGGAAATTGCGAAACGCAGGCGGTCGTTCCCCGCCAGCGAGGGCACATCACGGAAGTCGTGCTCAAGATTAAGATCTGTCCAGCCGTACGCATCCATAACCGCGAGATCAGTTTCGATCTGGAGTTGCCTCAACTCTTCGATCTGTGAATCTTGATCATCTGGAGCGTGAATTCGATTGTACAGTCTCGTGAGACCAATCTCATTGGAGATCATAGTCAATCGACGAAATTCGTGAAATTTTTCACCGAGTTTCACGATAGATTCTGGTTCACTGAGACGCGGCAACGGAAAGGTCTCGAAGGCGTTTCCAGGCGAATACTTCAGTCGCGTCTCAAGCTTCGACGAATAAGTACGCGCCCAGACTTCGTGGATGGACGACTGGCATATCAGCCACAACCCTAGCCCACCAGAAAACACATCCAAATTTGCGGACATGACATAAGTGTTCGGCACCATCGCGAACGCCAAATGTTTGGTTACTTCGCTGCAAACCATAATGGTCTTTGGCGGCTGTCTTGTTGCATCCCATCCTTCGGGATGTCGATCGAAGTGACGACCGCGGCCAATAGCGTGAAAGAGACCCGTTCGCCGCCCCTCATACAACCACCAAGCTTCCCTTAGCGGTTCGGCGCAAACGAACTGGCCGTTTTCCTTTCTGCGAAAACGATCTGGCTTTACATGCTCAAGCACGTGGCGATAGGGCAAGGTATAGCTTGCCGCACGCGACTCAGGCCAATCCCAGAAATTGATTGACCACCGGCTAGGGCGCTGTTCTGAATCGGAATTCAGATCCTCCCCATTCAGGTAAGGAAAAAGCACATCAGCATTCCGCCGATCTGCTTCTAGCATTCTTCTCGCTTCTTCTTGAGTTATTACGAAACCAAGGCCGCGAGTTATGCAACCCTGAAAAGCAATTCCATCATTCGCCTTAAGTCGCTTTGGACTCCACTCTTCCCGATCAGAGAGAAAGGCCGAAATGAAGGGTGCAGGCTTTCCTCGCAATAGTCGATCGCCTCGCCAATCTCCCTTCCTCACGTGAACGCGGCTCGTAGCTACAGCCGCTGCACCCGGCCACGGCTCATTTGGGTAAGCAGAGTGGATCACTGCACCTGCCTGCACCATTGCCTCAAGCCCGACTTGACGCGTATCTCCCTCAGCAATTGTGTTCACCGCTAGAAGGCCGAAGCCGCCGCCGCGACGAAGAAGAGCAAACAGCCGCAAGAAGAAGTAGGCCACAAGATCAGCGGACCCGCGCCGCCCGTCAGCAAGGTATGTGACCAGCCAATCCCGATAGCAGGTGCCAAGCGCCCCGGTTATGCGCTGCCCGCCGAGAAATGGCGGGTTCCCGACGAACGCATCGAACCCGGGATTCTCGCGTTGAAACACTTCGGGGAATTCAAGCGGCCAGTGTAGCGGGCGACGCGCTGCACCGTCCGGTGCGTCCTTCGCCAGGTCGCGGCGTGCTTCCCGCAGCAACCGATCAATAGCTGAGGGGTCTCCTCGCGAAACAACGTCTGCGTAAGCGGCTAGATTCTCGATCTTCGCGGCTTGATCACTCGCTCGCTCCCCGGCAAGCGCAATGGAGACGAGCCTGTCCGCTATCCGTTCAGGGAAGTTGAGCTCCCTTCGCGAGTGATCATCCAGAACGGCCATCGATTGTATATCGCTGACGTCCCTGATGGGGATTGCCCGTAATTCGCCTCGAAGCTCGAGTGCGCGCTCGACAGCCGCCTTGACGGTTCGTCCAAATATCCGGAGCTGCTCAACGCTGGTTGGCCTCATGTCTAGCTTCAGCAGCTGGTCGAGATGCTGAATTCCGAGAAGACTGTCACCGCTGCGAAGATTGTGGTCGAGAAATCCGAACGGGCGCCCCTTCGCCAGCGTGATAAGCCACAGCGACAGCTTGGCTAGCTCAACAGCCAGAGGGTTGCGATCGACGCCATAGAGGCAACGTTCCGCAACCAGGCGCCTTGCAACAAGCGTCCTTTCTTCAGTACCCCCAGACAGCAAGCCGAGTTCAGCCGAACTGCCGGGAGGGAGACGGGCACCGTCCGGATCGAAGAGCTCTCCTTGCTCCTCTTCCGCAGCCCAAGCTTCAACGAGCCGGTCAGCCACCCAACGGCAAACTTCGACCAAGAAGGCTCCCGACCCCATAGCAGGATCGCAAATCTTGAGATCGAGAATCTCGTCGGTGCCTTTCAGCTCCCATTCTTCCCGCGCCCTACCCTCCTCCGGCCCCCGATAGACGATCGGCGCGATCGTCTCCTGGACGATCTTTTCGGTGAGGCTCTTGGGTGTGTAGTGCGTCCCGCTCTCACGCCGATCGGCACCGAGCACGACCACGAACGCGCCGGAATGATGAACCAGCGGATAACCCCAAGGGTCGGCCCGCAGAAGCGCGCCATAGGGCAGGATGCGGTCACGTAGGGACGCGTCGCCGCGGCAGACTGTCAGCAGCCGTGCCGCCAGGTGATCATCGACCGGGCGCTCTAGATTGTTGTGGATCGCGGGCTCGGAACGCTCGCTCCGTTCCTTCAGGAGTTCCACGACCCTTCGCGTTCCCTCTAGGCGGGCCGATTCCAATTCGCCCAGGGTTATGCGCGGGCTTCTGGCTTTCGCTGCGCTGTCGAGCTCGAGCGTGACGTCGTCGACGCGTTTCACAGTGCGCTCCAGCAGGCCCTCGTACACGTGGCCAATCTGTTCCACGTCGAGAGCGCGGTAGGACAAAGTACGGCCCTCGAAGGTCTGGATCGCCTCCAGCAGCAACAGGACGGTGCGATCGTCAATCGGTAGTGGTTCGGCCGGCTGGCTGCGCCAGCTGGTACCCTTATTGCGGCCTTCCAGGAACGGATAGCGATCCGGGTCGAAGAGCGAGCCGCCGAAGGCCGGAAGTCGGAGGGTTGGATGTTCGATGCCGCCAAATATGGCACGGAACAAAGCCAGCAGGCGGGACCATGCCGATCGCCTTCTCTCGAGAATCTCCTCGGAGTCCGCGCGCAATTGCATGCGCAGGCTGGAGGTCGCGTAGAAGGAATCGTAGCGGGGATCGCCAAGCAGCAGAAGTCCGCGCTCTTCGGCGGCGAGCAGGAAGACCAGCCGCATCATGATCGTCAGGCCGGCTTCGTAGAGCTCCCGCGGATCGACGTCGCGCAGCAGCTCCCGGTTCCGATCCTGGTCGGCCCGATCGAGCGCTTGGACGAGCACCTCAACGGCTCTCCGGACTTGCTCGCCGAGCGCATCAGTGACGTCGTCCTGATGTTTGAGAGAGCGCTCAAATAGCGCGGGCAGCTTCTCATTATCGGGGCCGAAAAAGCGCCGGACCCCCAGTAGACTGACGAAGGCACGGAGGGTCTCGGGTTCCTGGGCCCAAAGTCGGGCGTACCAGCTCGCGAAACTGGCCACACTGCCGACGGGAGCATGGACCAGCATCCATCGCTCTCCATTGATCACCAGGCCGATCGGGCATCCGGTCGCGCGAAGCAGCGAGACCATGCGTTCGGCCGGCGTGGCGGCGAGGCCGTCGAAACGGCGGCTCGCATCGAGATCCACGTCCGGGTCATAGACATCGATCAGAAGCAGCGCGTCGTCGCTACTTGTCGGGTTCATCAGCGCCAGATCGGGCGAGAGCGTGACGCCGTGCTCCGGAATAGCGGCCCGCAGGCGCTCGGGTATTTCCCCGCCGCGGCGCAGAACCTGATCGTCCATCTCAAGCGCGCTGACCATTACCTCGTCGATCCAAGCGCGGTGCAGCGCTGTTAGATCGATGTCGTCCTGATCGACGGCGTCACGCCACTCATCGTAGGCCCGACGCAATCGCTGAGTTCGCGCCGGTGCTTCGAGCCCCTGGGGAAAGACGTCCCGCAACACGGGAACTGCTAGGAACGGGCCCGACACTTCGATGAGATTGAGCCATTCGTGATCCTTGCTCATCGGCGCTTCTCCGTCGCGAGCGAAGCGGGCACTAGCAGGACGACAGCAACAGGAAAGGTATGATCGGTCACCTGCGAATGCCTGTCCTCGATCGCGCGCGCTTCCTGTTCTCGTTCCTGCGGAATTCGGGCGAGACGGGCCTCCAGCGCGGCTCTGTCACGCTTCAGTTGAGTGCGCTCGTCCTCCGAGAAGAGTGACAGCTGCAACGGTTGCTGGTCGGCGACGAGTTCGCTCGTTAACGCTTTCTCGAGATCGTCGAGCACCTGGCGGATGTCCTCGACCTCCTTCCGCTTTCGCATCTCGATCGAGTTGGCGAGGAACCGTAGACGGTCTTTCGATCTAGCTTCGATGGCGGACAAAATGGATTCGCTCTGCTTGTTGAAGCGGGTCCGGAGCGCGTCGAATGACGAGGCCGAAAGGTGGACTGGCTCGGACTCGTCCAGCCAGCGGCGCAGCTCGGTAATCCGGTCCTCCCTCCGGAAGCCTGCGTCTCGCAGATAGCCGCCCGCCTCCGTGAGCTCCTCGTGCAGGCGATGGTGGTTGCCGCCGGTGATCACGAGCCGCGAAATAGCGAGGACTGTTGGTCCTTCGATCTGACCGTCGGGCAGGGAACGAATAGCCACCCGATTCAGCCTTTTTACGTCGTCGCGCGCCCAAATCTCCGCTCGTAACAGAGCGAGGCTCATTTGAACCAAGCGATGGTTCAGGTGGACCAGCACCACGTCATCTCGCCCACGCGCGACCGCATGGTCGAACGTTATCGGCCGCGCCTTGTGCGTGTACGGGTGCTCGAGCCCCTCGAGGCAACGCGACCAGGAGCCCGAGAGCGGCGGCAACCGGAAGGCGGCTCCGTCAGGTGCCCCGGCAAGCGAAATCGGCTGTAGATCCGGCTTCTCCGCCAGTCGCAGGGCCGTTCGAACCGCTCTCTCGATATGATTGGGTGTCAGTCGCTGTTCTTGCTCGGTCTCGCTAAGGCGCTGGTGCAGCTTCGCGATCTTCTCCCGAAGGTCCCGCTCCGCCCTGACCATGCGGCGCGCCTTCTCGATCCGAGCCTCGGCGGGGCGAGTGTCCAGATCTCGCCGTCTTCCCTCCAGAAGGTCCGGGAGTTGCGGCGCGATTACCGGATTGACGCTCCCCATGTCCGCCCGCATCGAGTCGAGCTTCCGAAGGGCGCGAAGGATGTCCTCGCCATGGCCCCCCTCCGCGTCTACGGGGTGCCAGATCACCACTTCGTTCGAGCGCTGGCCATGCCGATCGATCCGGCCGTTGCGCTGCTCCATCACGTTCGGGTTGTACGGGATCTCCAGATGGATCAACAGGTGGCAATGGTTCTGGAGATCGATGCCTTCCGACGCGGCATCGGTCGCGAGGAGGATGCGCACCGGAGCTTCTGAAGGGGCGGCTTGGAACGCGGCTTTGACCGCCTCCCTCTCCTGCTGGTCCATGCCTCCATAGATCAACGCCAGTCGCTCGCCGCCGAAGCCATGCGCGGCGAGGATCTGCTGCATCCATCGCTGCGTGGCCCGGTATTCCGTGAACAGGATCACGCGTTCGGACGTCCAGCCATCTCCCTTCCTGAGGTGCTCGTTCAGCCAATGCAGCACGGCATGGGCTTTGGCGTCCGGGCGATGCGCCGCCTGTTGGGCCCACGCACGCAGTTCGCCGATCAGCCTACGTTCGTCGTCTGCGAACGGACGGGCGTATTTGCCGGCCTCGTCGAGGGCCTCAAGTTCCGCTGCATCACGTTGAGCATCGTCGGCATAGTCCTCTTCGACCCTCGCGATGGCCTTCCTGAGGATGAGCTCGTCCAACCGCCTTCCACCCGATCTCCCATGTTCACGACCCTCTAGCGTGGCGACGTGCTGCTCCAAGGTCCCGAGGAAGGCGGCCGGAGACGAACCGAGGCGTTTGCGTAGCAGCTGATGGACGAAGCGGGACGCGGTCCGACCGTCCTCGCGAGCTGCCTCACGGCGTTCTATGAACGCGTCGAGAAGCTGGCGTGCTTTCCTTTCGTCGTCGCTATACCGGATCGGGAGCGCTTCGAGGCGGCGCTCGGGATAGATCCGCCTGCCCTGCGCGTCTACGAGGTCGCTCTTGAGGCGACGCACCATCACACGCGATAGCTGCGAAGGGCTGGGCAGCACATTGCGGGCAAACCGCTGATCGTCGAGCAACTCGAGAAGCGCCGTGAACGACTCCGTAAATCCGTCGTGCGGCGTCGCGGTCAGGAAGAGCTTGTGCTGGAAGTGCGGCGCGACCAGCCGAACCAATCGCGTTCTGCGGCTCTCCACGGCGTAGCGGCCGACCGTCGGGGCGACGTTGTGCGCCTCGTCCACGATCAAGAGGTCGAAGGTACGTGGGTGGGTCACGTATGGCGGCAGCGCATCACGCAGAAACCGCAAGCCCTCGCCCTGCTTCGCCCAATCCATCGAGGTGATCAGGCGAGGATAGGATGTCCACGGGTTGGCGTGCAGCCCTCGCTCTCGGCGCAATCCTTTGACGTATTCGGTGTCGACCACGCGAAATTCGAGACCGAACTTCTCCTGCATTTCCTGGCGCCACTTCTCCTGAAGCGAGGCCGGGCAAAGGACCAGGATCGTGCGTGCGCGGTGTCGAAGGAGCATCTCCTGAACGACGAGGCCCGCTTCGATGGTCTTGCCGAGGCCGACGTCGTCGGCGATCAGGAGGTTGGTGCGAGCCATGTCGATCGCCCGCACCAAAGGATCGAGCTGATAATCTTCGATGCTGACGCCGCTCCGGAACGGAGCCTGCAGATATCCTCGGTCTGCATTGGTCGCGGCGCCCCACCTCACCGCATCGAGGAACGCGTCGAGCGTCGCTGCATCGTCGAAGCCCGAGAGCCGCGGCAGGCCTGCCCGCTCGATCACATGCGCCCCAGGCTCAAGCTCCCAGAGAACCTCAAGTTCCTCGCCGAGCGCATCCTCGTCGATCGAGACCAGTGACACGAGGTTCTGGCTGGGGAGTTCAGGGGCCGCAGATGCGCGATCCACATCGGAGACGAGCCACTGACGACGCCTCACCTCGACCAGCTGCCCTGGCTCGGGGGTGACCTGGCTCGTCGTGTAAGCAGCTGCTCCCGGATCCATGATCCAAACTCCTGCGGTCGGCGGCTCGGGCCACGGCGATTCCCGTCCAGAGCGTAGCGGCGTGTGCCCACTCGTTTTAGAGGCGCCGTCGCCATTTGGCGCCTTTATCCACAGGCCGATCGGCGCGAGCCGATGATCTGGACCTGGACGGAAGTCTCGGGCGTCAATTTCGCCAGGACAGGGCGGAATCCAGAACTATCGGGCGTCCGGTGCTCTGTCGACCACCGCCGGGCGCCCGCCTACGATGGCTCTCTGGCGACTCAGTGGAAGTTCCGTGACGGCAAAGCCCAAACCCCGCACGTTCGAGGTGACCGCCCTGTTCGGCGGAATCGGCGGTCTAGAATTGGGGCTTTCGAGCTCGGGCCATCGCGCATCGACGTTTTGCGAGCTCGATCCCGAAGCCGCGACGATCCTGAAATCGCATTTCCCCGACGCCACCCTCACCCGGGACATCCGGAACACTCAAGAGGTCGCCGCCGCCATCGGAGCCCGCTCCGAGCTTCTCACCGCTGGGTTCCCTTGCACCGATCTCAGCCAAGCTGGACGCGCTCAAGGCTTCGCCGGGGGCCGTTCGAGCCTCGTCCGCGACGCCCTGAGGCTCCTCGCAGCGAGACCCTTCGCGCATGTGCTCCTGGAGAACGTTCCCAATTGGCGCGTTCTTCACAAGGGAGCCTACCTTGCAGAGGTGGTCACCGCGCTGGAGCAGCAGGGCTACCGGTGGGCCTATCGCACGGTCGATGCGCTCGCCTTCGGCGCGCCGCAGCGTCGGCTGAGGATCTTTCTCTACGCTACGCGTGAGGGAGATCCCCGCGACGTGCTATTCCACGGCGACGTCGCCCCCCCTACGACCGAATTCTCGCTCGAAGAGCGTGCTCACGGCTTCTACTGGACGGAGGGAACGCGCGGGTTGGGTTGGGGAGAAGACTGCGTCCCGACCCTGAAGGGCGGGTCGAGCGCCGGCGTGCCCTCGCCCCCGGCTATCCTCCTTCCGAGCTCAGCCACCGCGACCGCGGGCCTTCGTCTTATCACACCGGACATTCGCGACGCCGAACGACTTCAGGGCTTTCCCGCCGACTGGTCGCGCGAGCTCGTCACGCTGGACGGCTCAGAATTCCGACACCGCCGCCGCTGGTTGCTCGTCGGCAACGCCGTGAGCGTGCGAGTGGCCGCATGGCTGGGCCAGCGCCTCGCGGAACCAGTGCTTTGGGCTGGTGACCCGGGCCGCCCTCTTGAGGACACCGATTCTTGGCCGGCGGCCGCGTACGGAGATCGAACCGGGCGCTTCGCCGCCTCGGTAGGCTCCTGGCCTGTCGCCATGCCGCGCGAGCCGCTCGCCGACTTCTTGCGATATCCTGGCGCCCCGCTCTCGTCGCGCGCGACCGCGGGCTTTCTCGGTCGCCTGCTCGCGAGCCGCCTGCGCATCAGACCGGGGTTCGTGGACGCTCTGCGCGATCATCTCGGCCGTATCGACGCCGCCAGTGGCATTTCCATTCCTTCGGCGAGAGCAAAGGCGGCCTAAACCTTTCCGTTGCCTGGCCCGCCATCCGAGCGCGTTCGTTCTCGTTGACGTGCCTTTCGCGCCTGCCTTCGGGAGCCCGGTTTGAGTCCGCCTCGGCGCCAACCTAGTGCTCGACCTTCGGCCAACCGGTCGGTGGACGGTGTCGACCCTGCGCGCAGCGCATTGATGCGACGGGTCCGCCGTGAACACTCGACGCCTGAGCTGATCGTGCGTCGGGAGCTGCACGGGCGGGGGCTGCGCTACCGCCTACATGTCAGGTCGCTGCCGGGCTCGCCGGACCTCGTGTTCCCTTCGCGTCGGGCGGTCGTATTCGTCCACGGTTGCTTCTGGCACCGGCATCCGGGTTGCCGCGCAACGACGATGCCCAGAACTCGGCAGGCCTTCTGGACCGACAAGTTCGAGCGAAACGTGGAGCGCGACGCGAAAATGATTGCTCAGCTGAAGGCAGCAGGCTGGAACGTTCACATCGTCTGGGAGTGCGAAACCAAGACAGGATCTTACCTCGGGCCTCTCCTGGCGTTCTTGCACGTACCCCGCTAGAGAATTGTTTTGCCCTGCGGCAACATTCCATTGTTCGCTGCGACTTGAGTGATCACTCCGAAGAATTCGCCCCAATGCTCCATTGGGGCGCTATTCTTCGCGAGATTGCATCCTAGATGGGTGATTTGGACATTGCCGCGGACGTACTCTTTTACGTCGCTGTCGATGCGATCCACCGAAAGCTGAAGTAACGGGTTCTGAGGTGAGATGGGAATAGCAACCCCGCACAATGAACAAGCGCCTTTCTGAGCGGCCCAAGTTTCCCGAAGAAGGGCCTCCAACGGATCTGAGCGCTCGGCAGATCGCTGTGGATAGCTGCTCGTGCGCTGTTCACCACTGCGCGCGGCCGACGCTGCAATTCGGGCTAGCGCCTGCCGAATGGCCCCCTCGATACCCAGGTCTTCGAAAGATGGTCGCGAAGCTTCTGGAACGACGATCGGCACCCATCCGCCGGCAGTTGCGATCACATCGAATACTTCACGACCGACGCGAGCCAGATATGCCTTTTGGGCTCCCTCGGGCTTGCTACGCTTCAGCGGGGAATACTTGCTCGGCATGAGCGGCTGGAGAGCGGAGTACACGCTCTTCGGCTCTACAGCGCGCGATGCGCGTTCCCATACTACTGGTAGCCGCCAGCCGGTGGACGCCCAATAATTGCTCGGCCGGCGCAACTCGTCCGGAAGAGGCGCTTCCTCGGCCAGCCCGACGACCCGCCCGACGTAGCCGATCCGCTGTTTCGCGTACGAGAGAACGATGTCGCCAGGACGCGCCACGCGCATATTTTCGTAGAACTGGCTGAACTTTCCGTCACGCTCTCGCTGCGGCGACCACAGGAAGTTCCCGGCGATCTCGTGCTTGTGGCTGGTGTTGTGGTTGACCCACCAGTATTCGGCCATCTGCGCCCCCACCTGCTCCGCTCACGAACTTTATTCTTGATTCCTCTCCTGATGAAGATGCGCTCGCTGCTCGGTACGAGCGTCCTCGTTCTTCGAACGGATCGCGCCCGCCCCATGATGGCGACCAAGCACCGACTCCTGGGGGACGCACATCCGCCTCAATGATCCTGCGTGCCGTCGGCCGCCATTTCGCAGGCCCGGAATAGACCCGAACCGCAGTCAGGATCTCTTGGCTTGATGCGGTTGATCAGCAGGTTGGGCAGCGCTACCAATCGAGTGCAGATCGCTTACGCGAAAGGCCCCCTCAGTCGGTGGCGGCTTCGATGCCCGCCCGATCAAGCCAAACGGTGATCGATCGCTCGCCGGCACGCTCCACCACGACGACATCACCCTCTGTCGCAGCGGAGGTCCCAAGGAACTCCCGTACGGCCTTTCGATTCCTGAGGATCATCTTGTCCCCAGCCACATCCGTTTCGACTGTCGGCCAGGCTCAAAACGGACGACGAACGGGATCCCCGGCTCCCCCTTATTCTTGCCGCCGATCCCACCTTCCGGGATCACGCTTTGGCAATGCCGCAGATAGAAGTGATGGTTGCTAATATTCCCCGCGCTGAGCTTCACGCGACAGACGTCCAGCGACACTTGTGGTCCTTCCTTAAACGCCGACTAGGCCTTCGATCGAAGGCGCACTGGCCTTGCCCAACACGTCCAGCACGAGCGCGCGGCTCCGTCCCTCGAAGCTTGCGAGGTCCGACAGTGAAATCGAGCTAACGGTGAGCTGTCGCCCATCGGCTCCTCGAATTTGGTGGGTGGCGATCGCCCCTTCCTCGGCCCCGACCGCGTCATGGTGCGGATAGAGGAGCATCACCTGCCTGCAGTCATAGACCTGAGAATAGGCCATCATCTGATAGACGTCGGCCTGGCTGATCCCACGCTTGGGATCATCGATTTCGCCCTTCAGCCGCTTCCACTTCGTATCGATGATCACCACGGGCTGGCCGGCCCGGCTAACCACAATGTCAGGCCGGGTCGCAAAGCGCCGGGCTCCATCATCGGCCTGCAGTGCGTGATCTTGCGGTCCTTGGAGGCGGACCTCCAAACCCGTGTCCTTCAAGGCTCGCTTCAGCGAGCGCCCCACGAACTCCTCAAAGAGGGTGTTCATCTCAAACAACAGGGTATGACCCTGACCATTTCCCAGGCTGGTGGTTTGGAAGCGTTCGCCGAGCAGCAATCTAGCGAGCCCTAGCAGGGTCGCCCAGGCTCCATTCGTGCGGTCGAGCACCACCCGATCCCAAGGCAACTGGCCGATCGGCGGAGCGCTGACATCAGCGAACGCGAAGGCGAGTTCATTTAGTCTGCGCTGGTTCTCGGGCGCCTTCGCAAGCACTCGCAATCGCCCGATGGCGGCCTTCATGATCTGGTTGAGCGCAATATCAGGGCTCAACTCATCATACCGGCACGCCAATATGTACGGCGAGGCCGCCAACGCCGTGAACTGCCGCTGGACGTTGAGGCGCCCCCTCAAGGACGCTCGATCAGCCTCTTCGGACACGTAGCGACGCGGCAATCCGCGACGCACAGCGTCAATCAACCGGTCGCAGAACAAACGAATGACGATTTCCAGCAGGTCATGCCCCTGCCAACCCAGGCCTGCCATGGCGCCGCTTGCCACTTCCAAGTCAAAGACCCGCGCGATCATGTGCACCAAGCAGTGACGGGTGGCGCCCGCATCGAGGCCATCGATCTTCGGCAGGATCTCCAGCGTCACCTGGGGCGCGGCGATGACCCCAACCACTTGCTGCGTACGCAAACGCCTATGGCCGTTGACGAGCACGCCCTCCCCGTCCGCCCCACCGATTGCGGCCGAGCGGGCGGCCGCGACAAGGCGATCAGCCGCCCAACGGGGCACGCAGTCGTCACCATCCGCCTCAGAAACGGCGAGATACTCCCACTCACGGCGGCTGCGGACGATCACGCCTTCAACTGCTCGAACGCGTGCTCGGGGTGATCGGCGCGGATGAAGTATCGCCAGCGCTCGGCGTCCGCCAGGAACTGCTCCATGCTCGTCGGCGGCTTGAGCCGCACGCGACCGACAAATGCACCCTCGTCTGTGCTTTCGCCAAGCACCAGACGGACCTTTTCCCAATCCTCGTAGAAGTACTCTGCGAGCAGGGGGATCACCTTCTTGCGCATGACCCGCGAGAGGTCAGCTGGGCTCTGGCATCCCATGAAGAAGGCGTGGCCGATCTGATGCTCCCGATCGAAGAGATATTCGATGCGGGCGTTGAGGCCAGCGAGAACGCCGACAAGATCCACGCCCGTCGCCACGCTTGCATCCTCCAGCGCTTGCGGGTCTGGCATCAGTTCTTCAAACTCGAACCGGCGGCGTAGCGCGGTATCGAGGAGAGCGATCGACCGGTCGGCCGTGTTCATCGTCCCGATGAGATGCAGATTGGAGGGCACACCGAAGACGGCGCCCGAGTAGGGCAGCGTAACCGTCAACTCGTTTGGAGCGCCTAGTCGCTTATCGGGCTCGATAAGCGTGATCAATTCGCCAAAGACCTTCGAAACGTTCGCCCGATTGATCTCATCGATGATGAGGACGTAGGCCTCAGGCTCGCCAGCGACCTCCGTCTCATCCCCGCCGCCGGCAACGATTTGCTCCAGCGCCAGCCAATTGATCTGCTCTGAATCGAGCTGATAGGCCGAAACCTGGCTGAAGCTCCGCCCATAGATCAGCTCGCGAGGCTGACCCACGTCGTTGTGCCAGAGCCACTTCACCGGGCGGCGGTGAAAATAATTGCCAGGATCATCCGGGGCGAATTGATAGTCCCCCGCGACTTCACCAATGGCACGGAACTTCTTGTTGCCGTCGGAGATGACGACCAAGTCGCCGGGCTTCATGGCGCCGCGCAGTGCGTAGAGCTGTTGGATGTCGGGAGCATTACCGGTCGCGTCCGGATGGTCCTGCTGCCATCTTGCCTTGATCGCAGCGAACTCATCAAACTCTGACGCCGACCAGTCGATTACGCCGCCCCACCCTAAGGCGACATAGCCCCCCTTGATCGCGTCCCGAAATAGGCGCCCGCCTTCTTCGCTGTCGCTACGGCCGAGCGACATCTTGAACACGCGTCGATTGCGATTGAAGGCCTTGAGCGGCTGGGCACGTCGATGGTTGTCCAGGGCCAGGCCCGCAATCTGCCGAAAGACGCCAGGTTGAGCACGTAGAGAAAAGCCGGCAGAACCGCCGCTCTCGTTGTCCTCGCCGGTTTCAGGGCGCAGCCCTTCGACGAAGTCCTCGTAGGCGTAGGTCTGGTGGAAGGTGACGAAGCTGATCCGCTTGCGCGCGACGAGCTCGCTATAGCGAGCCATGGTTGCCTCTCGCCCGCCCACGGGCAGCACCCCATCGCATAGCCGCACCGCGTGTTCGGCCGTCGCGAACGTTTTGCCAGTCCCTGGCGGACCATACAGAATGAGGTTGGTCGGCTGCGGTTTGCCCGCAGTTCCTTTGTCTTGCACCACCTCGTTCTCCCCCTCCTCGTCCTGGCGTCCGCTGTCGTTTCCAGCTCGGTTGTTGGTCACCCACAAGAACCCCTGCACGTCCCAGAGGTCCTTCGGCTTCCATCCCCATTCGTCACGCATCACCGCAAAGACCGCGGCCGCCATCGATAGAGCCGTGCGGTACTCCGAAGCGGTCATCAGCCCGACAAACGGCCCGCGCCCGATCAGCCGCTTGGCCGCGCGCTGCATCGCCTGGGTCTTAATAGCCATCGCCTCGTCCGGTCGCGCGAACGCCAACGCGTAGGTCACCAAGCCCCGCACCTGCCCGTACGCGGGATTTTCAAGCGCGCCGCCGGTCACCAAAGGGTGGATTGCGGCAGCACAAGTCGCCGCTGCAGTCCACGGATCCTCCGGATCGCGCAGCAACGTCCCGACGGCGATGCTAATGTCCTTCGCACCCGCTTCACCGGCGTCCTTGATCTGCGTAAAGGCTCTCCAACCGACGGGATTGCCGTCCAACTGCTGCAGGAGGGCGAGCGCTTCGTCGCCGAGGACGTCATCGCTGAGGTCAGGCTGCTCTATGAGCTCGGCAAACCGGCGAACTACCGCTTCCTTCGACGCGCGTTCGTCCTGCCAATAGGCGCCCTCCCGCGCCCCGAACCCTTTCGCCTCGAAGTCAGGGTACTGGGCGAGGAACTCAGTCTTCATGCGCTCAAGCTCATCACGCCTGATGTCTTGACGCCCCTCGCCAGCCTCGGCCTCGCGAAAGCGAGAATAGTAGCTCAGCGTCGCCCGATACCCCGCCAGATTGGCGTAGACGTCTCCGTTGATCTCGAGCTTGGACGGATTAGCGCGGCCCTCGCGCTCGTCGTCCTTCGAATAGCGA
Source organism: Phenylobacterium sp. 58.2.17 (assembly GCF_026411515.1). Classification (NCBI taxonomy): domain Bacteria; kingdom Pseudomonadati; phylum Pseudomonadota; class Alphaproteobacteria; order Caulobacterales; family Caulobacteraceae; genus Phenylobacterium; species Phenylobacterium sp. 58.2.17. The sequence continues at coordinate 161,555 of NZ_JAPMTQ010000001.1, forward strand.
AGCGTGCCAAGAATTGTCGCGAAGCGGTCCGCGTCATAGGCCGCGTCCAGATCGCCGTAGTGCCTTTCAAGACGGCCGACTTGCGACCACTGCACGCTTCTGGTCTTGCCCGTGAACGACTGATCACTGAGCCAGTCTCTAAACGCTTCCCTGACCACACCGCCCCCATCTGCCGGAAGTCACACCTCCGCCTGCACAGATCTTCAATGTCAGCTTTCGCTGAGGTCGCGACTGCCTACAACATCCGCCCGCGCAAACCCATCGAGCCGCCGCAAATCTTCCACCGTCCCGGGAGAGAGCTCGAGAAGGTCGCTGCCACGAACCAAGATCGCGAGACACTTCGCGCGACTGAGCGCGACGTTGAGGCGATTGGCGTTGAAGAGAAACTCCGTGCCGCGCGGCGCATGCGCCCCGTTTGACGTCGCCATCGACACGATCGCGACCATGGCCTCCTGGCCCTGGAACTTGTCCACCGTCCCCACCCGTGCGCCGGCCGGAAGCGCCCGCCGCAAGGCGTTCACCTGGGCGTTGAACGGTGCGACCACCAGGATATCGTCCAAGGCGACGCCTCGAACGGCGCCGTCCTTTTCGATGAGCGACTGCTCAAGCAGCGACGTGACAAGGTCCGCAACGGCTTGCGCTTCTTCCTGGCTGCTTTGCGTGCAGCCCTGATGGCCAACCTCCACCACCGACAGTCCGGCAGGTCGAAGAGCACCATGCGCATCGGACTTCAGAACCAGTCGCCGCCGAGCCGCGTCTGGATGCGAGCGCAGGCGCCCATCGTAAAATGCATCGGAGATGAATTCGCAGACGCTCGGATGCATGCGCCATGAGACGTCGAGCAGAACCCCGCGATCAGGCGCGACGGTCGCCTCCCCTTGCATCAGGTAGTCCAGGCAGGAAAGGCCGGACTCGCCCGGATGCGTCCCTTGGACCGGCTGCGGCAGCTGCATTTGATCGCCCACCAGCACGATGTTGCGCGCGCACCCGGCCATCGCCACGAGATTACCCAAGGCGACCTGGCCGGCTTCATCGACGAACAGATAGTCATACTGGCCAAGCTCTTCCGGCAACGACAGATGGAAGGCCGTCGCCCCGACAAGTTGGAAGTCGCCCGTCACCTCATCCTTGGAATAGGCCGGAGCAATGAAGTCGCCGGCATAGACCGTTTCGGCGTTCCCCTTGGTGGCACGCTTAGCGCCGACAAATGAAACCCCGGCCTCGCGAGCACGCTCCTCGACGGCCGCCAAGACATTGTTGATCGCCTTGTGCGAGTTGGACGACACCGCGACGCGCATGCCGGCGCCCAGGAGCGCCAGGATCGCGTGCGAAGTCGTGTAGGTCTTCCCCGTGCCCGGCGGCCCCTGCATGACCAGGTGGCTGGCCTCTAGCTGCTGAATGGCTGCGGTAGCGGCCTCGACCAGCTGGGCCCCAGGCGCGACGATCGGCGATCCAGGCGCCAAGCCGCCGATTTGCGGCGCAGCGCGCTCAAGGATACTGATGAGCGCGCGGTCGCCGTCAGTTTGGCCGGATGCCACCCGCCCGGCGAAGGCCACCACGGCGTCGATGAGCACGTCCTGATCGATCAGGCGGCCAGGGATCAGCGAGCACTGCTCCGGATAGTCGCCGGCCTTGGCTTGCCGCCGCACGACCACCCGGCCGGCCTCTAGGTCAATCTCGACGATTTTGCCCGCTGGCTCCAAGGTCAGGGCAATCTTCACGGGATCGCCCTCCTTCAGCTTGGTGTCCTGCGGCTCGAACCGGTAGGTCGCGACCAGGGACTGCTTGTCCTTGAACACCGGCGTGGCCGGATCGAGGGTCAGCCCAGCAAGGCTCTCCAGATCATCAAAGAGCTCGTCGTCGCTCCAGGTCTGGCGGTCGAAGAGCGCCCACCATTGCGGCTTCTGCGCCCGTTGATGGAACCACAGGAGCTCGGCGACCAGGTCGCGCGCCGGTTCAGAGAGAGCATCTGAGGCGCGCACGCGCGTCGCCAGCAACTGGCGCTCTTCCTCGAACGCTCGACGTGCCGCCGCCTTGGCCTCTCTTTCAGCAAGGGCTTCTGCATCTTCCTCTGCGTCTAGATCGGTCGGGCCATAGGGCGCATCAGCCGGACGCAGGCCTTCGAGCCAATCGCGCATCCGCGCCGTCGAGACCACGTCATCTTCGTTGTAGTGCGCGATATCGTCGAGGATCGACTGCTCGCCCGTCTCGCGCCAACGCTCATACTCGACGATGCTGTCGCCGGCATTTGTGACATCACCGCTGCGTTGGCCCCAGTAGATCTTCTCCAGGTCCTTGAGCGAATAGCCCTCGGTGGAGGCTCGGATGGCCTGCCGGACCACCTGATAGAGGTCGACAAAACGCTTCTCGCGCAGCAGCTGATCGAGCTCGGCCTCCATGGTCGCATAGCGCATGGCCAAGCGCTTGAGGGCGGCGGTCTCGTAGGGCGCATAGTGGTAGATGCGCGCCGCCGGATAGCGCGCCAGATGCTCGACGATCAGCCGCATGAAGCGCTCGAACGCCGCCTTCTCCTCCTGCGGATCATGAGCCCAGATCGGCAAGAAACCATCAGCGCCATCGGGCGCTAGCGGCCCCCAAAGCCCGAAGAGATACTCAAGACCGCCCGGATAGAGCGGGTCGCCCTCCATATCGAAGAAGAGGTCGCCAGGCTGCGGCGGCGGCAGCAGCGTGAACCCGCGGCCTGGTTCCACGGGCAGCAATTCGACCAGCCCTTCCCCGCGCTCGGCGCCGGCCTTTTGCAGCCGCGCTTGGTGCACAAGCTTAGCCAGGGTCTCCTGCCCGATGCCGGGGACCGAGCCGTTCGGATCACGGGCAGCCAGGTCCGTCAGCGTGCCGACGCCGACCGCCTCCAGCTTGAGCATCTGCTCGGTGCGCAGCCCCGCGACAAAGATCGGACTGTCGGCCTCCCGCCATTGCGCCTCACACCGCGGTTGGTAGGGGCACTGGCCGCAGGCGCTCGTGCGGATCGCGCGGGTTTCGCGCGCTGGCTGGCCCGCAAACGCTTCGAAACGCGACATCAACCGGCGGGTGATGTGACCCGTCCGATGCAGCTCGAAGCGCTCGGGCTCCCCGCCACCGACATGGATAGCGCCCTGCCCGACTGGAACGCCCTCGGCTTCCTGCAGCAGCGCCGCATAGATGCCGAGCTGAAGGACGTGCTCGGCCTTGGCCTTACGAGCAAGCTTAGCGTCCTCCGGCTCATAGCGCGCCGCCCCGGCCGCGCCCTCGGTTCGCACTAAGAAATCGGGGAAGCCGACCCAGCGATCGTTGGCGAAGGCGGCCTGGTAGATCAGCGGCGCGCCGGCGGCGATCGCGGCCCTGGTTTCAGCGACGCGCTGCTCGAGCGGCGCCTTGTCGGCGATGGAGACGGCCTTGCCGTGGACGCTTTCCAGCCGCGCCAGAACCTCCGCCTCATGCTCGAAGCCCTTGGCGCGGACGAGCTCCAAGGCGGCGTCTTCCGTCTGCGGCGGCTTGACGCCACCCAGCCAAAGCGCGGCGTGATGGGCGCAGCCGAGGAAGTTGTTGAGCCGAGAGGCGGAGAGACGGGGCGTGTTCATGCCGCCGTCTTAGGCCGTGACTACGCCAGATTTGGTCGGGGTCGCATGGCGGCTGAGCGCGATCTGCAGCTGCTCGACCATCGTGTCGTGCAGGACCTTCGGTTCCAGGACTTCAAGTTTGTCGCCCCAGGTGAAGAGATGCCAGCTGAGCTCCAGCATCCCGCTGGCCGCGAACCGCACGAGCACCGACCCGTCCGGTTGGAGCTCAACGGTCTGATTGGCGTGAAAGCGCCAGCCCAGAGCGTCCTCGGCGCCATCAGGCGAAATTCTCAAGACCACATGCTCGACATCGCCCTGGAAGATCCCAAAGGAGCGAGAAGCATAGTCCTGCAGGCTAAAGCCCTCGGGCGGCGCCCCATAGGCTTCAAGCACTTCCAGATCGACGATCCGGTCAAGCCGCCAATTGCGCGGTTCCACCTCGCCCAACTCCGAACCAACCAGATAGTTCATGCGGCTGAACAGCAGCCCATAAGGCGCGACCTTGCGGTGGTGGCCTGGCGTGCGCCCGCCCCGATAGGTGAAGGAGACCGCCTTCATCGCGATCAAGGCGTGGCGCAGCGTCGAGATGACATGCTCATCCTCAAACGGCCGCGGGCCGGCATGGACGGCGATCGTCTCAGCCCGCACCAGCGCCTCCACGTCAGGCGCTAGGCGCCGAAGCGTTGCGGCCCGCATCGCCGAACGGATTTTCCGTTCCAGCCCTTCCAGGACGGCCGCCCGCGGCCCAGCGTCGGAAGCCCGCAACATGGTCGCGGCCTTGGAGAGTTCCAGCAGCTCAGCGGCGGTCGGCGATTGGGCGAAGCCATCCAATCCGTTGGGAATTCGAAAGCGCTTTGTGGGTGGATCAGAGATCTCGTCCATGTGCGGGAAGAGATAGAAGAGCGTATCGCGCATGCGCTCAGCCGTCCTACGGCTGACGCCGGCGACCTGCGCCATCTCATCAAGCGTCAGGCCTTCGGCGCTGGCGGCCAGATGCCGCGCCAGCTCCAACAAGGCTGCGATCTTCTCCTGCCGCATCAGATCCCCCCACGACCAAATCTGGCGCAAGGCAAATCTAGACACAGGCTGTGCTCAATCCCAATGGAGAATTGGACGTGCCTGCATTCTCGATGACCTGCCACGCCGCGATCCGCGCCAATCAACGCGGGATTACCCACCAGATGATCGCCGACCTCCTGGCCCATGCTGACGTCGAGGCGCCTGTCGGCGGCGGCTGCACCGTGCTGCGCGTCAGCCGCCGCCGATTGCAGGACGGCGACATCCGGGCGGACCTGAGCTCCAACCCCGACAAGTTGGCCTCGCTGGCGCTGGTCTGGAGCGACGACAGCGCCGAAGTGGTGACGGTCATGGTCGATCACGGCGGCGCGAAGGGCCGGCGCTATCGCCGCACCCACTAAGGCCACGGATATGACCTGCTGATGGACGATGACGACCGCGACCTCGCCAGCGGCCATGGGCGCACGCCCAACCAGCCTCCCGAAATAGTCCCGAACCGCCGAGCCACAGCCGCCGATAAGATCAGCCGGCGCGATCGCTTAAGACGGAACGCCAAGCGATCCCACATCGCTTGTATTTCCGTCCAACAGAGCCATTCGCAGCGAGGTCTAGCCGCCTCATCGGCAAAGCAGCAGGCCCTTCCCTCACCTGAAAGCAGAGCCCGACCACAGACATAGCAGGCTAACGCCGCCACTCCGGCTCATAGGCCAGCTTCTCAATCACCTTGTTGGCCGCTCCGCGCGTCGCATAGAGACCCATGAGCTCTCCGTCATCGCCGGGCGCCTCGATACGATGCAACTCCCATCGCTTGTCCTTTGTCGGCGAAAGCCGGAAAGCGCGTCCGTTCTTCCGCAGGAATAGAGCCTTTGAGCCGTCCAGGGCGGTCCACTTGCAGTCGGCTCCGGACAAGAAGCGGCGCTGAAGCGCCAGCCGATCCGCCGCCTGCTGTTCGCGCCAGCGTTCCTGTCGTTCCTCGTCCAGGCGCTGCTCCTCGGCCTCCGCGAACTCCTGCAGCGCCCCGATGATGGCCGCCATCTCCGTGCCGGCCTCTCGCTCTGCGGCATAGAGTGCAAGGCAGGCCTCCTTCACCCGTTCGTCCGGATAGAGGTGCGCGTAGGGCTCCTCCTGGAAAGCCCTTAGCCGCTGGGCGACGTCGGTCTTCGTGAGGTTTGGACCTGGAAGTCCGTTCAGGAAGGTCACGAGCTCGTCAAATGGGATCCAGGCCTTTGCAGCGGCCTTTAGGAACTCACCTCGAACGGCGTCCCACTTCTCCCACACCGGCCCCGTTCGATCGAGCGCTGTGAGGATGCTTTCGGCCAGGCCGTCGACCTGCTTTGGATCTCGCAGATGCTTCAGCGAGGGGCTTTCCAAGTAGCGGAAGAGGAGGCTGCGGACTGTGCTTTGGCGTTCGTAGTCGAACATCGAGTAGCTCCGGAATGCTGCAGCCCCGACGACCTACTGAGCGAGCGCTCATCGGGACGCATCCGAGCCCTAACTCCAATCGGATTGCCTGAGGGGAACCTGCGCGCTGAAATCCCAGCTATCGTTCTTTTGGGGTTAGGCAGGATCCTCAGATTAGTTCGTCGTGCGCGGACTTTGAACCAAGCCCTGAACTCCAGATCAAAGGATCGTCAGCGATTTTGGGACCTTACCGACTGATGCTAGTGTAAGCTAAGCCTTGGGAGGGCGTTCAAACATGACAAGTAAGTCGCCAAAATCCGCGCGATCACCTCGCAAGACCGAGCGCCCCCAAAGCGCCGTGACCGTGGTCGTGACGCCTCACGAGACGATGAAGTCACGACCATCTGCCGGTGCGCAGCTCACCAAGACCGCAGTCAAACATGCGCAGCTTGCGAGCCAAGTCGTCGACGGGGCGAAGAAGGCCACGGCGGCGAAGACCAGGGCCGCGATCACGGCCTCCGGCAAGGCGATGAGCACGACCGTTCAGTCAGCCGCCGCAGTAACGGCAGGCGCCGCCAAAACCGCGAAGGCGGCCGGCAAGGTCGTCGGCGATACCGCAAAGGGCGCAGCTAAGGCCGGCGCGGGCGCCGTGGCTGACGCGGCGCAAACCACCGCCAAAGCTGCTAGCAAAACCGCCCGCGCCGCCTCCGCCGCGGCTCATGTCGTCGGCGATCTCAACGGGGACGGCCGCGTTGACGCCGAAGATCTCAAGATTGCGAAGGGCGCTGTCGGCAAGGCGGCCGCTGAGCTCGGCAGCGAGGCCTGGGAGCTGAGCAAGGCGGCCTTGAGGCATGATCTGACAAAGGAAGCCGCTGCTCGAGCGCTAGTGGGCGGCGCAGTCGCCGCTGTGGTTCCTGTTGTCGGCGTCCCGGTTGGCGCGGCCGTCGGAGCCGCCACAGTGCTGTTGAACGGCTCGATTTCATCCGTGACGTCCACGGCGATCAGCAAGGGCGTCAAGGCCGTCGCTGAGCCGAAGCAGGTTGGTCGCCCTAAGGCCAAGCAGCGAGCGCCCGGTAAGCCGAAGGGATAGCAGCCGCGAGCGTCTCGTTTGCTCACTCCCTCAAGGCGCGAGCCTCGCAGCGGCTAGGGCTGCGACCAAATCTGACGCCGACGCCAGATAGGCTTGGTGCGGCTACGGATTTCGCGCCTGGAGGTTTGAATTGTCTGCCTATCCATCGCCTGTCGCCGCTCTGCATTTCACCGCGCGTCACGCCGCCCTGCGCCCGGTCGCTGCGAGAGCGCCTTTCGGAATGGAAAACCTCGCATGACGCCATTGGATATCGCCCTCACCGTCGGCGTGCCGGTGCTGGTCGCTGGCCTCACAGCTGGCCTCTTGCTCTTCTTTCAACGTGGCAAGGCCAGCGCCGGTGGTGACTTGGACCTTCGCGCCGCCAACACCGCCCTTGAGCGGGACCTGGCCGTACACCAGGAGCGTTTGGCCAAGCTCCCTCAGCTTGAGGCCACGCTTGCCGCCGTCGAAGCGCAGCTCGCCGCGGAACTGCTGACGAAGGGCCAGCTAGGGGCCGATCTCGCCGGCATGAGCGCGGCGAAGGCGGCGCTAGAGACGACGAACTCTGAGCTGAAAGCACGGCTGGCCACGGTGGAGACCAACGCGGTCGAGGTCGCAGCCTCGCTCCAGGCCGCCGAGCGCGCACGAGCGGACCTGCGAACCGAGCTCGCCAAGCTCCAAGAGACCTTGGACCAGGAACGGCGCGCGTCCGCCGAAAAACTGCGGCTCCTGACCGACGCCAAAGAGTCGATGTCCAAAGATTTCCAAGTCCTGGCGAACGACGTGATGTCGCGTCATGGCGAAGCCTTCACCAAACAAAACAAGGAGCAGCTCGACGGGCTGCTCACCCCTTTGCGCGACAAGCTGAACGAGTTTCAGACGGGCCTGCAGACCGCCCACACCGAGACCGTCAAGGACCGCGCCGCGCTCGGCGAGCAGATCCGCCAGTTGTCGGACCAAAGCGCCAAGATGACCAGCGAGACGCTCAACCTCACTCGCGCCTTGAAGGGCAAGGTGCAGACGCAGGGCGCCTGGGGCGAGATGATCCTGGAAACGCTGCTGCAGAAATCTGGGCTTCGCGAAGGCGAGGAATATGTCTCGCAATCGAGCCATAGCACCGACGACGGTCAGCGCCTGCGCCCTGACGTGATCGTCAACTTGCCCAACAGCCAACGCGTGATCATCGACGCCAAGGTGTCGCTCACGGCCTTCGAAACTTACGTCAACGCTGAGACCGAGGAGGCGCGCTCGTCGGCCGCCGCCACCCACCTGACGTCGATGCGCAGCCACATCAAGCGCCTGGCGTCAAAGGAGTACCAAACGCTGGCCGGTGACGGCCTCGACTACGTCATCCTGTTCGTGCCGATCGAAGGCGCGCTCGCCGTTGCGCTCGAGGTCGATCCGCACCTCACGAGCTACGCCGTCCAGAACAATGTGGCCATCGCCACGCCGACGACGTTGATGATCGCCCTGCGCACCATCGACAATGTCTGGCAAGTCGAGCGCCGCAACCGCAACGCCGAGGCGATCGCGGTGCGCGCAGGCCACCTCTACAACAAGTTCGTCGGCTTTGTGGACGATCTGCAGAAGGTCGGCCAGCGGCTCGACACCGCCAAGGCCAGCTACGATGCAGCCATGGGCAAGCTACAGACCGGATCTGGCAACCTCGTGGGCCAGGCCGAGACATTGAGGAAGCTTGGGGCCAAGACCACGAAGCTGCTGCCCGAAGCCCTGCGCCTGGAAGACCTCAGCGAACCCACCCCTCTCCTGGAGGAAGCGACGGACGACGGTGCGCAAGACGCTTCGAGCAGGGCGTCGGCCCTGGAAGTCGACTAACGGGACGGCTAGCTAGCCTCAGCCCCATGACGAGGCGCCAATCAACGCTCCAGATGGGTTGCGAGCAGGTCCCCCGCCTTCCGCCGTCATGTCGTTCTCTCAAGGATCTCAAAGATTGCCTCGCCGAACGACTTGAGTTGGTCCGCGTCAGTGTTCTGACGCAGCTCCATCGGGATTTTCCCGAGGAATTCTCCCGAGTCCCTCGGGCGCTTTCGCAGCAACTCGTCTAGCATCGACTTGCGCAGCAGCCCGCGCGCAGGATCAGCTTCCGGGAAGGCCACCTTGATGGCGTTCTCCCGCAAATCAATCAGCGCCTCCCGAGCCTCATCGCGTGAGAGTTCGTCGACCGAACGTTTGCGTCCGCTCACCGGCGCGAAGGCCGGAGCCGCCTCCCCGTTGACCGGCGCCGTCGCGGGCTTGGCGACAATGGCAGGCTCATGGGGCTTTGCTATGCGGCGCTCCGCCCTATCCGCAATCAAGCGCTTCAGCTCGTCTGATACGCGAGCAACCTCGCCTGCCGGATCGCGGAACCAGTCCGTCGACCAGATCCGAATGATGCTCCAGCCCAGGTTCTCCAAGATCTCCTGACGCAGCCGGTCGCGATCGCGAGCAGACTTCGACGAGTGATAGGTGGCGCCATCGCACTCGATGGCGGCGACGAACTCGTGCGGCGCGTTTGGATCGCGAATGCCTATGTCGAGGAAGAAGTTCGCGACGCCAACTTGCGGCACGCACTCATAATTGAGCTCACGAAGCCCTTCGATCACCGCATCCTCGAAATCGTTGTCCGGATCGCGCCCGCTATGGCGTGCTTCCTCGCCCAGGCGACCGGTCTCCGCATACTCGAGAAAGAGCTTCAGCGAGCGAGAGCCACGATCTGCGCCCTCCTTCGGCACGATGTCGCTCGAACGCATGGAGCTGAAGATCTCCATGCGCTCCTTGGCGCGGGTGAAGAGCACATTTAGCCGCCGCCAACCCGTCTCCAGAGTGATCGGACCGAAGTTCTGCGGCACGCGCGCGCCTGGCGTGGCCGGGCCGTAGGTCATCGAAATGATGATGATGTCGCGCTCGTCTCCCTGGACGTTTTCAAGGTTCTTGACGAAGAACGGCTCACCTCGCGTGCTGTTCTCAGCTTCGCTGAGCACCTTGGCCAGGATCGGGTCCTTGTTCGCGAGAGCCGCAAGCTCGTCAGAGATTCTCTGAGCCTGTTTGATGTTCATCGCGACCACACCCACCGTGCGGCGTCGATCTGTCAGGAGCGCGGTTGCAGCTGCCTGCGCGACCGCGCGGGCCTCCACCGGGTTCACCCCCGTCGTGGTCGCTCCCTGATCTTGGAAATGCCACCCCACCCCGAAGCGCCCCCCTTGCTCGGAGGGGGACGGAAAGACGATCAGGTCGTTCTTGTAGAATTGCTTGTTGGAGAACGCGATCAGGCTCTCGTGGCGCGACCGATAGTGCCAACGCAGCATGCGCGGCGTGAAGATCGCTTCGGAGAGCTCCAGGATGCTTTTGGCATCCTCGGCGAGCGTCATCTCCTCGTCATCCTCGTCAGCGGCGCTGTCCGATATTCGGTCGAAGAATGAGGTCGGGGGCAGCTGCTTGGTGTCGCCGACGATCACCGCCTGGCCGCCCCGCGCGAGCGCGCCGATCGCATCCTCCGGCCTCATCTGCGAGGCCTCGTCCATGATCACGAGATCAAACTTCAAAGTACCTGGCGCGATGTACTGCGCTACCGACAAGGGCCCCATCATGAAGCACGGCTTGAGGGTCTGAATGGCTTTGCCCGAGCGCCTGATGAGCTGACGAATAGGGATGTGGCGCTTTTGTTTGGCCAGCTCAGCGCGAACGAGGGTCATCTCGGTAAGGTCGGCCTTACGACCGGAGGTTCGCCCCTCGGGCGGCTTCTTCTCAAGGAGGGTGGATGCAATGTGAGCGCGCCGTAGTTCCATCACCTCGGCGTCGATTGCAGCATATTCGCTCCTCAGCACATCCAAGGATTTGCCAGACGCCCTGAGCAACGCCGGCATGGCGGCGAACGCCTCTCGGGCGATGGCGTCAAAGACCAGGAAGTCCAAAGCCAGTGACATCGTGTCTGGCGCAACACTCGCGTTGGCGCCGGCAATCGCAAGCGGCGCTTCGAACTCCGCGTTCGAGTTCTTGAAGGCGCGGTCGAAGTCGAGCCAACCTGCAAGCAGATCAGAATGGGCGGCGGCCAAGCGGGCTTGCGCGCTAACGCCTTCCAGATCAGGGCGTCCGCCCTCACCAAACCAGTACTCCTCGTCCAGGTCCGTGGCCGTCGTGAACGCTTCTTCGGCCGCGACGACAGCTTGTGCGGCCGAAGAGCATGCCGCCACGACTTCATTCAGACTGTCCCACTCGGCGTCAAAAGCCGCGCTCTCGGCAAGCGCGGCGACGTTTGACGAGGCGATCTTGCGGGCGCCTAAGCTCCAGAACGAGGACGCAAATGCGTTGCCCGTTTCAAGCTTCTCAATCCCGGCCAAATGCTCCATCGCATGGTCGTCGCCGGCATCGGCAAGGATCGCGAGGGTCTCAACTGATGCATTGAGAAGCGAGGGCACAAGTTCGCTGCGCAGCCGCGCTCTAGTTCGCTCTGACCAGTCTGCGATCCGCAGATGAGCTTCCAGAGACAGGGAAAGCTGAGAGAATTCAGGACCTACCATCGCCTCTATAGCCGAGTTCGCCTGCATGGCCCTAAGGCCCAGCTGATGCTGCCGCAGATGCTCGACGTGCGCGGCCTTCGCCGCTGGCTTGGCGTTGAGGGCGGCGGGCCGCAGTATGGCGTTCACACCCTCCGTCGCCGACCGCCACCGCTTCCCTAGCCGCGCAAATAGGCTGGTCTGAGAGAGGGCCGCAGCCCATTCTTCCAGATCGTCGATGTGGGTGCTGAAGGCGCTTTCCTTGATAACCGCGCCCAAGGCCTCATGGGACTTGCGAAGGGCGTCTAGCCTCGCTTGGTGTTCCCGCAAATGGTCGCAGGCGCCGCTCCCCAGCAGCGCAGAATTTCGAAGGTGAAGATCTGCGGTCGGCGCATCCTTCGTCGCGCCGATCAAAGCGATGAGATCAGTGGCCCCGACTGCTGAACGCCTGACCATAAGGCCAAATTGCTGTTCTACGAGTTCCGCGATCTGGTCAGCACTTCGCAGGTTGGCGCGATGTGCGGCCAGCCTGGCGAGGTCATCGGCCGCCCCCGCCACCGCGGTCAGCGGCAACGTTTTGAGCCTTGGGTCCACCAAGACCGAGGCCAAGGCATCGGCCTTCTCGGCCCATTGGCCAGCGAGGTCTGCGATATAGTCCGCGTCGTGCGGCAGAACCTTCTCCGATGAAACGCCCGCCCAAACATGGGCGAACGCAGATCCTTCAAGCCCAAGCTCCTTGATCGAACCAGAGAATTGGCTAAGCCGCCCCTTGGCGTCGGCCAGCATCGCCCACGTCATTCCGACAGGCGCAGCAAAGTGCGGACGTAGGGCCTCGACGTCCTTCACGGACGCCCCAAGCTTTCGACGCGCCTGTCCGGCCTTCATCAGCGCATCGCTGATGGTCAGATCGGCAAAGCCGCTGGCTGGGCCGCCCACAATGTCGATGTAGGTAGCCAGCTTGTGCCGACGGTCGGAGAGCCTCGAAAGCGCGCCCTCATAATCCCTCGGAGGCCGGATTCTGGCGCTCGCGCGGATCCTCGTAGCAATGTCCTCGAGGACCTCGGTCTTCCGCGTCTTGTGGCTGTGGAGCTCAAGGCAGAAGTCGCCCAATCCGAGCTCACGCATGCGTCGGCGCACGACCTCTAGCGCAGCCAGCTTCTCGGCCACAAAGAGGACCGTCTTTCCTCGCGAGAGCGCGGCGGCGACCAGGTTGGTGATGGTTTGCGACTTGCCAGTGCCCGGCGGGCCCTGGACCACGAGGTTTCGCCCGGCAAGCGCGACTTCCAGCGCTTCGCACTGAGAGCTATCGGCGCGGTCGACCACCTCCAGACTGAGGTCGCGCCCCTTATAGGCCTCGGGCGACTCGTCGGGATCGGCCCCAGGCGTCCAGCCGTCGATCTCGACATCGTCGGCGCCTTCTGGACCACCGAGTATCTCGCCAACCAGACGGTTGTCCGAGATCGGCGCATGTGACGGCCAACGCTCAGGATCCAGGTCGAGATAGAGCAAGATCTTGCCGAACTCGAAGAGCCCGAGCGTGACATATCGCCTTACCATCCATTCCGGCTTGTGGCGGATGGCGCGAGTAACTTCCGTTAGGAAGTCCTCGAGCTGCTGCTCCTCCTCCAGGGCGGGGAGGTCGATATTGAGCTCTTCAAGCTTCTTCTTCAGCGACAGGTTGGGTTGGAGCTCTTCACCGGTCCACCGGATCTTGGTGCGGTACTGACCGCCACGCACCGCTTCGCGCTCGAGCTCCACAGGCATAATCACAAGCGGCGCCTGATGGGCCTTAGATGTTTGCTGATCTCGCCACTCCAAGAAACCAAAAGCGAGGTAGAGCATATTGGCGCCGCTCTCCTCGACAGCCGTTCGCGCTGAGGCCCGGATCTTCCGCAGGCGCGCATCCAGCTCATCGGGGAAGTGAAGCGTCTGCACCTTGCGGTCCGAATGACGCTCCTCCCGCTCAAACGAGTCGGTCTCTACCGGGAGGTCGTAGTTGACGCTAATGCCGAGGTGTCGCGCCCACGTCGCGGCGTCCGGTCGAGCGGTGGACGGCGCTTCGTTTGCGCGCCTCACCTGGTCCGGGCGCGGCGCGTTATAGGCCTGCAGCTCCCGTTGCGTAGGCTCGGGAACCGGCTCGAACGTCAGCGTCGCGCCGTCCCGGAGCACATCAAAGAGTTGATGGGGAAGCTCATCGACTACCCGCAAGCAAGATGCCTTGGGATGCCGGAAGCTCAGCATCCGGTTCATTGTGGACAAGTCCAACAACTTCTGCCGAAGTCGCTCAAGCCGTTGCTCGATGCGTTCCTTGTCACTCATAGATAGTCGCCCCCAACCCATCCTAAGCCTACGCGGATGGATGCTTATCCTGCGGCCTGCTCCAGCCACGGGTCAACTCTACTCCCCACGACGGAGAGTTCCCAAGGCCGCCACATGCCGGTAGGCACACGGACACCCCTACGTCGTGCGATCTAACTCGCTGGGACGTCGAATTTGGACGCAGGCTTGGCGACTGACCTGTCGCGCACTACCGCCAATCCGGACAGCCTGAGAATTGGCTGTAGTGCGCTGCCAGCTGCATCGAAGCCTCCATCGATTACAATTGGCGTGCGGCCGATCTGATAGCGGTCGGCCTGGTGGGCTCCGAACGGGTTCGCCGCCATTCCCACCACCGTCCTTGATCCGCCCCACACGACGGCTTCTCCGACGGTCCCGGCGCTCTACGGGTCCCGGTCCCCTACTCTGCCGCCGCTGAGGTTTCGACAGGCAGGCTCGTCAATTCGGCGATCGCTTGAAATTCGGTTAGGTACTCTGGCCTTTGTTGGGCCAACCAACGCACCACGCGGACATTGCTCAGAAGCTTGGTGAGATAGCTCTTGGCGACCGTCAGATGCAGATTGTCGAGTCCATACGTCTCTTCGACAGACTTGATCTGCATCTGCAGGCTCGCAAGCTCCCGCTCCAATCGCGCTACCTGCTCCCTGGTCACTGGATTGGCCGCGGGCTTGCCCCGCCGACGCGGCTTAGCGAGCTGCGCTTCCGGCGTCGCCGCAAGCATGGCCATTGCGAATGGTTTGCCAAAATTGTTGTGCCCAATCATCATCTGCGCGGTCTCAAGCTGACGCAGCGGGGTCATTTTCCTCAGCACGTCGAACACGCTTAGTGGGCAGACAGTGTCCTTCAGAAGCTCGGCGGTCTCCTCGCCAATACCATCCATGAGCCGAACCCGGCGCTGCACAGATTGAACATTGAAGCCTAACGCCTCAGCTAGGCGCTCAGGCGCCACCCCACGCTCAATGGCGCGCACCATCATTCGGTGTTCTTGCGGTGCTGGAAGGCGGTTGACCCGCTTGTTGTAAGTGAAGGTTTCATCGTCGGTCGCCACCAGACAGACGACTTCGGTGTGACCAAGGTCCTTCAACGCCTCAATCCGCAGGTGACCGTCGAGCAAAAAGTAGCGCTGCTTATCGAGTTGATCGGGGATCACAACCGGCGGCTCCACCAGACCTACCGCCTGCACAGACGTCAGGATTTGACGGTACTTTGCGCTCAGCTTCACGCTAGGCCGGAGGGACTTCATAGGCGCGATCGCAGAGATCTGCAGGCGCACGCCCTGAGATTCGAATCCTAGCCGCACGCCCAGCGTTGGCCCCGAATCGCTCATCGCAATGCTCCGAGCTGCGCATCAAGGGCTCTTGGCATCGTGTCCAGCTGCTCGGCTCGAAGCAAAGTGGCGAAGGCGCCATCAGCCCTGAGATCCTTGAGCGCTTGGACCACAAACAGCAGGCGACTTTGTACAAAATCAGCCTTCTTCGCGATCAAACGCTGACGATCGGCTTCGCGCCGAAACACCTGCACTAGCTGCTCAGGGGTTGGACGCTTGCTAGAAGATGGCCGGCCAAATCGCGATTGGCCAAGGCCGCTACTGCGACGTCGGTGCTCCAAAAGTCGTCGTACAGTCTCGACGTTCCGCCCCTTTATCTTACCGTCGGCATAGGCGTCGGCCAGAGCTTGTTGGACGCCCGCGTCATCGCTGCGTGCGATAGTCATCGCCAGGGTGATGGGGATAATTCCGCTTTCCACCGCCGCAATCAGGCGCTCTTCCCCTTTCTCCAGGAGCGTGTTGATCATGCTGACCCATGACGGCGAGGCACCGATTTTCTCGGCGATCTCGGCGTCCGAATAGCCTCGTTTGCGCAGCTGCCCGACCTCTCGCAAGTTGTCGACGCCGCGGTGCTGCGGCCGCGCGATGTTCTCGACCAAGCTGCGGACAAGGCAGGCCTCCTCCGGCATCTCGACGACAATGGCCGGCACATGGCTTTGGCCGAGCGCCTGAAACGCCTCTATTCGCCCCTCTCCACAGACGAGGTCATATCGTTCTCCTCCGTTTTGAAGCGTGCGACGCGCCACGGTTATGGGCCGCTTCAGGCCTATGCCCTCGATGTTGTCTGTTATTTCCCGGTGGGCCTTTCGATTGCGGGCGCGAGGATTGAGCACCGCGACCCGATCAATCGGGATGAGCTCGATGACGATGTTCGCCTCGTCCATTAGGCGGCCTCCGCGAAGGGAACCCGAGCCGTAAGCTCAAACAGCCCGGCAAGGTCGTCAAACCGATAGGCGTCGAGGGACAGACCATTGTCTTCCATGAGCCGAAGGCGCCCATCAACGATGTCGATCCGAGGGAATAGGTAGTAATCGAGAACACTTCTGTTGGCCGCGTCCATGCGCACCGCGATCATGATGTCCGACGCTAGGCTTGTGTCGAAGTGCAGCCGCCAGCGATATCCGCCTGCTTGAGTCTGTCGGCAGCGAGCGATCACAACCGAGAGCGTCAGCTCATCGTTCACCCGCATTCGACCCGCAAGGTCAGGCCCCTCAACGCGGCCGCCCAGGGTACGCACGCCCGCCGCCACCTCAGCAACTACGGCCGGATAGAGCTCGCGGAGGCGTGCATTGATATGCAAATAGCGATAGTCGCGGTCGGGGCGATACCCGATCAGCTGGTAGGCGCGCAGAAGACTGCCGAACCTCGAACGGAAGGCACTGCTTGAGGGCATGTGCTCTTCTTCGTCGATGACGAGGCCGGAGAGCGCACCCCTTTCCTCATAGAGACGTCGCAGCGCGCCAAGCATCTCCTCATTAGTCAGGCGGCGCGATCGGTCGAGAATAATCTGGCGCGCCAGCTCAAACACCGAGACCGCCACGACAGATTCGAACGCCCCATTGGCGCGCACCCACATCTCAGGCGGGTTACGCACCCGCTTCTGTTTCAGCTTGAAGGACGAGCGGTTGAAGACGTTGTTGCCGACATACTTCTCGTTGGTGAGCACTTGGTGCACCGCGCCGCGGGTCCATGGCTTGCCTTGATCAGCAACGATGCCTTCCGCATTGAGATCGAACGCAATCTTGGCCTCGGTCAAACCCGTGACAACAAACATCTGATAGATGCGCCGGACGACAGAAGTCTCTTGTGAGGGGCCGGGCGCTAGAACAACTCGATCGGTTTGCAGGCTCTTGTGTTGACCGCGCTCCAACTCGCCTTTTGGCTCTCCCTTGTCGTCCACCAACAAGCGACGAAGGCCGTAGCCCGCAACTCCGCCCTGGCGAAACCCGAGCTCAATTAGCCTGCACTGACCTGCGAAGACCTTCGATGACAGCTCGCGGCTGTACTCACCCGCCATGGCGCGCTTCACGCTTTTGACAATAGTGGCGATCGGCGTTCCGTCATTCTCAAACGGTTCGGCGCAGTAGATCACCCGCACGCCCGCCCGACGGCAGAGGTACTCATAGTAGGCGCTTTCGTCGGCGTCCTGAAACCGCCCCCAACGGCTAACGTCATAAACAAGCAGCGCCTCGAAATCGGCGCCGGCCTGAATTTCCTCGATTAGCTGCTGCAGGCCGCTCCGGCCGCCGATGTTGAGACCGCTCTTGCCCTCGTCTGAGTAGGTCCGAACGATCCGCATCCCACGAGCCTCTGCATATTTGAGGATCGCATCGGCCTGGTTCTCCGTCGAATACCGCTGATGATCGGTTGACATCCGGACGTATTGCGCCACCCGCACGATCGGGGGTGCGTTTCCGCTGAAATTCGCACCGGGGCCGTCGGAAGCGGCCATCGCCGCTCTCCTCACGATAGTGATCGCAGGATTTTAGAAAAACAGATTGTTACCCTCGCTGCAAGCGGGCAGCAAACACGCCAAACATATATGCTAAATAAAGCTAAGCTTGACGATCTGGCAGTTCGACCTCAGCTACGATACGGGCAAGCAACGCGGATCGCGCCTGACTTGTCATACGTCTATAGGCCATAATCATCTGTTGCTCGTCGGTAGATAGGTTTGACACATCCTGCTCTGTGACGATCGACCACGGCGCACATTGCAGCGTAGCGGCCAGTCGTTTCAGCCACGCGACCGTAAGCTGGCGCTTGCCGGTCTCCAGGTAGCCAATTTCCTGAGGTGTAACTCCGACGAGGCGACTGAATTCAGCCACCGAAAGTCCTTTCGCCTCGCGGAGGACCTGCAGCCGATTTGGCGCTGGGTAACTCCTGCGCAAGCGTGACGAATGTGGCGACCGATCTGCGCTCACGTAGCCGCCGACGTCATTGAAAGTCGGATGCGCAAGAACGCTGTTGGAGTTGCTACGCGCCCGAATGCGTCACTCACTATGCGCACAGACACCCCAGTGACTCAGCTCTCAGTCCATTGGACGCTCTCAAAGACCAAGAAGCCCGATTCAAGCGAAATTGTCGTGACCAATTGCGAGCATCACGTCGAGCACGATCAACTACGGCGCGCCGTCGGCGTCGAATCCGCCCAGGAGCACGACTGCGCGTCCCGCAATCGCTCGCATGAACCCACTTTCGAAGGCCTCGAGTAGCGTGCCGTCTGCAAAGCGGTCCTTTCGGAAATGCGCGGTCAACACCTTCGACAGCTGCTCGGCCGTAGCACCGGCGATTGCAGAGTGATCGGAAAGGAGCATTCGCCCCTCGGGCGTAGTCTGCCAAACCACCCAATCGAAGGGCCGCATCCAATCGAAGCAATCTCGCCAAAGACCTTGTTCCAAGACCGCCCCACCTGCCTTTCAAGATACCGGCGCAACGGAGCGAGGTTCTCGTTCAACGCCTTGAAGCCACCGTGCTCCATAGCGTCGCGGCGCAGGCCAACGCCCTTCGGCAGCAGATCATCCGACCGCGCTCGGCCGCGGCGACGCACGCTGTCGACAATCCGCGGCCGGGTGACGATCACCTTCGCCATGTCCTTACGCATGACACCGCCTCCAATGTTGGGAAGAGCTCGACACATGCAGAAGCGCCGGCACGAGCTGTGCTCGGCCAGGGGGCGCTGTCAGATTGTCGGAGCAATGCAAAGTTTCGAACCTCAAGCATGCTGACGCCGAGCGTCACCGTCAAGGTCGTCCGCGACTGACGTAACGATCGCGTTCCGGTTCCAGAGGCATTCCCAAGGCAGGCGCTCCTCCATCTCGGCGGCGTATTTCGACTCCGGACCGAGCTGGCGCCCACAACCTGCGACTGGCCCGGGGCGAGGCAGATGGGTGATCTGCAGCGCGGTGAGCGTGCACCCGTCATTGAGGGTGTCGACAAGTTCGTTGATCAGGAGCTGGGAAGCTGTCCATCCGCCGCCAGATGCGAGCCTACGCAGCGCAATCTTGGCCCGGGTAAGTTCTCGATGCGCGCTCAAAAAACGCCGAACGGCAGGCGGGGGCAAAGCCCCAGGAGCCCAAACGTCGGCGTCGCGCAGCCGCTTGCGGAGCTTGTAGAAGGTCCATGCATCGATATCTGCACCCCTTGCGCCATTGCACGCTCGACAGGCCGCCACGAGGTTGAGCGGATCATCGCGGCCGCCCACGGCTCTTGGCGCCACGTGATCGACGGTCGCGGCGATCGGGTGCGCCGCATCGTCCGCCATCGCCGCCGCGCAATACGCGCACCGCCAGTTCTGAGCCTCTGCGAGCATCCGGCGTCGCAGCACGGTTGGTTTGGTCATTGGGGCCTCCCACTGGCAAGGTGGCAAGGCGCTACGTCAGATCTGGGCGTGGGCCGGAAGTGTTGTCGCCGATCGCTACGCCCCCGAATGGTGACGATCAGAACTTGGGGCCCACTCCCCAGATATTCCCCAGAAACGGTCCCGAAATCAGGCGTTGGCGGCGTATCATGGGCGACGAGCCGCCACACTACCCATTGATTTTATTACACTTTCCATAGCGCCCGCCTCGTTCACACCGAGGGGGTCACAGGTTCAATCCCTGTCGCATCCACCATTCTTCTTCCCTTGAATCATTGGGCTTTACGCCCCCGCCGCCACGGCGGGGAAACGCCGCGCAGTCAGCTGTAGGGCGGCAGGCGCAGGAAGAAATCGTCGTTCGCCAGGGCGAACTTGCGCGCGAACCAGGCGCCGCTCTCGGCGATGGCCTCTCGGTCGCCGCGCCCCAGCACCCGCGGACTGTCGCCGCCCTCGACCCAGTCGATGTAGCGCCGGCAATCAGCCAGGCGGTCCGGAAACTTCGCCGCGACGATGGTCTGGACGACGTGCTCCTCACAGACATAGGTCCCGCGCAGGCGGCCCGAGGCCGTCACGCCATGCAACTCGGCCGCGACCACGCACAGCGCATCGCACGGCAGCGACCACCAGGTCTCGCCCTTGAACCACCGACCCCATGGCCGCGAGCGGTCCCCTAGGAGCCGGTGACGCGCGCTATCCAGCCATCGCGAGAGGCGAACGATCGCCGGCTTGAATCGGTAGGCCAGGGGCTCGCGCCGCGGATCGGGCCGGAGCCAGCGCGCATCGATGTGGAAGCGCTGCATCCGCTCCTCCTCCCGCCCGAACTCCGCTTCGATGTAGCAAAGGGGGATCTGGGAGGCATCGAGCTCCCGCACGATCTCCTGGCGAGACACGACCGGCCAGTCGGACCCGCTGACGAGGTGCGCGTAGTCGAACTCGAACTCCATCGCCCGCTCGATCAGCAGGATGATCGCCGACTGAAGGCTCCAATGCCCCCAACGGACCGAGACAGGGTTCTGGATGACCTCGACCCGCTGGGTATCAGGGGGAGGGTCCTCCCGCAGGCTACGCCACAGGTCCGAGCGACGGTCCGCATGAACGATGACCATGTCCAGGCCGCCCGCGGGCGCCAATCGCTCGACCAAGGCGTCAAGCTGCGGCCGACCTTCGTGGGCGAGCACCAAATAGATCATCCGCATTCGGATACCTTCGAGCCCCTGCCGACACCGAACACTGACGCAGTGTGCGGCCGAGCTCAATTCCGAATTACAGCGTTGGACGAACAGCGATCTCATCGCGCCTGCCCGACGCCGCCACAAGGGAGCGGGCCGCACATCCACTACGGACGGTGGCGCCAGGTCGCCGGCGGCCACCCTAGGGCCATGGCGATAATGTTCTTGTTTTGTTTTAACGAGACATGCCCGCGCGCGCGCGCGATCGAAAACTGCCCCTGCCCGCGCCCCGGCTCGACCAGGCGCGGTACTTTCCCGGATGCGTCGTGCTGCTCTCCTGCGGCGGATGCGGCTGGCGGCGGCGCTACGACCCGCTGAGGATTGCGCACCGGCTCTACACGCTGGGCGACGGCGGTTTGCAGACGCCGGTGGCCGACGTCGCAGCCCGGATCAAGGCGGCCTGCGCGCGGTGCGGAGCGCGGCGGTGGGACGCCTGCCTGGCCTATCCCCCGGGGCTGGACGACCGCGAGGCGATGCGGCTGCGCCGGCGCCTCCGCGACTAGGCCGCCTGCCGGCTCAGGCCTCTCCACCAGGCCTCGACCGCCTCCAGCCGCGGCGGCAGCATGACGAACAGCGGCGCGGCGAAGGCGCTCCACGCCGGATCGAACTTCGGGGCCACCGACGTCAGGATCGGAACCCCGCCGGCCAGGCCGGCGGCGAAGGCGTCGCTGAGGCCGCTGCGCTCAGCCTCCAGCCGCCCGAACTTGCTGAGCACCACGAGGTCGCAGCCGGCGGCGATGTCGCCGCGCACCGCTTCGCAGGCGGTCACGACGCTGCCGGCGTCGACGCTGCAGGCGCTGGAGCCGCGGCCCAGCTCCTGGAACACCTCGAACCGCCGCCCGTCGGTCAGACTGCGAAGCTGGGCGCGGCCGGGGACGGGCTCCTCCTCCACGACGCCGACGACACGAACCGGCGCCCCGAGCCGGGCGACGAAACTGGCGAACAGGGCCTGGATCTGCGGCGTCGGCGCGCCGCGCACCACCGCGATCGGCGCAGGCTCATCAAGCGTCACAGACCTCAGGCCTTCGGGGTGAAGGGCGCAGGCACGCGCGCTCCCCCCTGGCGGGCGAACATCCAGCCGGGATACTCGGCGGGCAGCTCGCTAACCTCGTCCAGCCGCTGCATGTCCTCGGCTGTCAGTTCCAGTTCGACGGCGGCCAGGTTGTCGTCAAGCTGCTCGACGGTCTTGGCGCCGATGATCACGCTCATCACGTGCGGCTTGGCCAGCAGCCAGGCCAGCGCCACGCGGGCCACGGACGCTCCATGCGCCTGAGCCACGTCGCGCATCACCTCCACGCAAGCCCAGGCGCGATCGAGGTTCACCGGCGGGAAGTCGAAATTGGTGCGCCGGGCGTTTTCCGGATTGTTCGAGCCCGGCCCGAACTTGCCCGACAGCAGGCCGCCGGCGAGCGGCGACCAGACCATCAGGCCCAGCTGCTCGGCGCTCAGCATCGGGACCAGCTCACGCTCCAGGTCGCGGCCGGCGATGGTGTAGTAGGCCTGCAGGGTCTCGAACCGAGCATAGCCCTTGGCCTCGGAGAGACCGAGCGCCTTGGCGATCTTCCAGGCGGCCCAGTTGGAGACGCCGACGTAGCGGACCAGCCCCTGGCTCACCAGGTCGTCGAGCGCGCGCAGCGTCTCGTCGATGGGGGTCACGGTGTCGTTTCCGTGGATCTGGTAGAGGTCGATATGGTCGGTCTGCAGCCGCTCCAGACTGGCTTTCACCGAGTCCATGATGTGGCCGCGCGAGGCGCCGCGGTCGTTGGGGCCCGGCCCCATCTGGCCGAACACCTTGGTCGCCAGCACCACGTCGCTGCGCTTGACGCCGAGGTTCTTGAGCGACTGGCCCAGGCGCTGTTCCGAGGCCCCGAACGAGTAGACGTCGGCGGTGTCGAAGAAGTTCACCCCGGCGGCCAGCGCC
The DNA here is from genome assembly GCF_026411515.1 of Phenylobacterium sp. 58.2.17. Lineage (NCBI taxonomy): Bacteria > Pseudomonadati > Pseudomonadota > Alphaproteobacteria > Caulobacterales > Caulobacteraceae > Phenylobacterium > Phenylobacterium sp. 58.2.17. The sequence continues at coordinate 184,266 of NZ_JAPMTQ010000001.1, forward strand.
TTGCCCATGATGGCGTCGACCTCGGCCTGCGGCAGCGAACCGATGGCCTTCCAGATGCCGGCCTCCTCGTTGCCGCCGAAGGTCATGGTTCCCAGGCAGATCTCGGAGACATAGAGGCCCGTCCGGCCGAGCTGCTTGAACTTCATGCGTCGGCTCCCGGCGTTGAAGCGGCAGCCTACATAGCGGTTCGCGGCAGGCGCAAGACGGCCCTTCCCTATGGCCGCGAGACGATCAGCCGGCGCGAGCCGTCATAGGTCGCCATCTTGCGCCAATGGCCGTGTCGGGCGTCCCACGCCCCCGAGTCGAGGTCCGCCGACAAGGTGGCCACGAACCGCGGCTCGACCTCCGGCGCAACGAAACCCCAGGACGACTGCGCGCGCCGCACCGCCGGGTCCAGCAGGCGCTCGGGCCGGGCGTAAAAGGCCTCGGTGATCCCATCCGGGCAATCGGCGGCGATGGGCACGGTCTCGACGCTCACCTGGCCGCCCAGGCCCTGCATGATCGCGGCGATGTCGGGATAGCGTTTCTGTTCGGCGGCCAGCAGCTCGGGCGCGTAGTCGTTCAGCCACCATTGCGACAGCACCGATCCGTCGAAGGCGGCGACCACCACCGGCCCGCGCGCCACGCGCCGCAGCTCCGCCAGTCCCTTGGCCAGGTCGCGCCACTGATGGACCGTGGCCACCGCCATCGCCGCGTCGACGCTGGCGTCGTCGAGCGGCAACGCCTCGGCGAACCCCTCGACGGCCAGGCCGGCGCCGGGCGGCCGCTGGGCCCGCATCACCGCCGAAGGCTCGATCGCCAGCACCTGGCAGTCCTCCGGCTCATAGGACCCGGTTCCGGCCCCGACATTGAGCACGGTCCGTACCGGCCCCAGGGCCTGGCGGATACGCGCCGCCAGCACCGGATCGGGCCGGCGCTGAGCGCCGTAACCGGTCCCGGTTCGCTCGTAGTCGACATCCCCGCCAACCGCCATCTGTCACTCATCCTCACGTCGATCTCGATGCCCGAACATCTAACCCCCACTCTGACTGGACAAAATCGAGTTCGGGTCGTGCTATATGTGAGGAAAATTCAATATTGAGGCCGCCACGCCATGCGCCCACGCCTGCCGCCGCTCGCCGCTCTGCGCGCCTTCGAAGCCGTCGCCAGATTGGGCTCGGTCAGCCGCGCCGCCGAGGAGCTCGGCCGCACCCACGGCGCGGTGAGCAAGCAGTTGCAGGCCCTGCGCGTTGACGCCGGCGCGCCGCTATTCGACAAGGTCGGCACCGGCCTGCAACCCAACGCCGCCGGCCGGCAGCTGGCGCAGGCGGTCGGCCGCGCGTTCGACGATCTTGGCCAGGCCTATGCCGAGGTCGTGCGCGAGGCGCGGGCCCCGGCGCTGCGCATCGCCTGCAGCGCCAGCTTCGCCATGGGCTGGCTGGTTCCGCATCTGCCGCGCTTTTCCGAGCTGCACCCGCAGGTACGGCTGCAGCTCTCGATGACATCAGCCAGGGAAATGCGCGAGGACCGCGACGCCGACCTGGTGATCCTATGGGACCGCAGCGCCCATCCGCCTGAGGACCAGGCCCGCGCCATCCGCTTGGCCGACGCGCAGTTCGGACCGGTGGCGGCCCCAGGCTATCCGCTCGAGCGCCGCGATGGCGCCCTGCGCGTCGAACAACGCATCGTACACGACCACACCGCCGGGGCCTGGGCGCTGTGGAGCCGGCTCTCGGGCCTGTCCCTGGACGCCCCGGCGCAGATCAGCTTTCCGCACACGCACCTCTGCCTGCAGGCTGCGGTCGCCGGCATGGGAGTTGCGGTGGCCGAGCGGCGGCTGGCGAACGCCGACCTCGCCGCCGGTCGGCTCGTCGCAGTGGCTGGGTTCGCGCCCTTTGCCGACGGCTTTGCGGCTATTCCGCACCGGACCCGACCGCTGTCGCCGCAGGCGCAGGTGTTTCTGGACTGGCTGGCGGCGGAGTTGGACGGCGGCTAGCGCCCGACGTTCACCATCCCAAGAACCACAAGGGCTGCGAGGACGTTCAACAACCATGAGCCCCCAACGCCAGCCCCCCTCGCCGCCGATCCGGCCGCCGCCACGCGAGATCGGAGCCGTCTTGCTGGGCGACCTGCGGGCCAGCGGGCGGGCCTATCGCGCCCGCCTGTGGCGCAAGGACGTTCGCGCCATCGAGGCCCCGGACGTCGATCACGTGCTCGACCGCACGGTCTAGCGCCGCTCGCGCCTGGACGCCTCCCCAGCACGCCACTAGGCCGGTCCGATGAAACGGCTTTTCGATTCCCTCGCCGACTGGGCCGACGCACATCCGAGGCGAGTCCTGGCCATCGCCGTCGTGGTCGGCCTGGCGATCACCTTCGTCCTGCAGAACCGCCCGCCGCCAGCGCTCACGCTGGAACGGACGCCGGTGGTCGCCGGCCTTCTGGACGACGCCGGCACGCCGCGGGTCGGGCCGGCCGACGCCGACGTGGTGGTGGTGCTGTTCACCGACTATCGCTGTCCGATCTGCCGGCGGACCGATCCGGCGCTGGAGCGGCTGGTCGCGCGCGACCCCAAGGTGCGGGTCCACTACAAGGATTGGCCGATCCTGGGCGAGCAGTCGACGCTCGCGGCCCGGGCGGCGCTGGCCGCCGAGCGGCAGGGCAAATACCTCGCCATGCACCGGGCGCTGATGGCCGACAACGCCCCGCTGACCCCGGCCGAGATCGGCCGGATCGCCGCCGACGCTGGGCTCGACCCGGCCCGCTTGGAGGCCGATTTAATTCAGTATGACAAAGAGATAGACCGCCAGCTGGCGGCGCACGCCAACCAGGCCTTCGGCCTCGGCCTGAAGGGCACGCCAGCCTATCTGGTCGGGCCCCACCTCCTGCAGGGCGGGCTGGACGACGCGAGCCTCGAGCAAGCGGTGGCCCGAGCTCGAACGGCCGGGCCGCCTAAGCCTCAGCCGGAGTGATCGGAGACGATCCGCCAGCCCTCTGCGGTCTTGTGGAACACGAGGCTGAACAGCCCGGTGGCCTTCTCGCCATTCGGCATGGCGAGATTGAACCTGCCGATCACAGCGGCGTAGTCGGCGCCCAGCGGATCGAAGTCGACGACCTCGGTCGAGAGCTGCGGCATGGCCTTCGGGTCGGCGAAACGCGGGGCGTACATGGCGCGGATCGCGTCATAGCCCTGGATCACCTTTCCACCGCTAACATAGTTGATTTGCGGGGCTTTTTCGTAGCTGGCCATGAAGGTGTCCAGCTCGCCGCGGCTCCAGCCGGCGCTGGCGTCGGCCAACACCTTGGCGACGTCGGCGCGGTCATCGGCGAGAGCCGGACCGGCGATCAGAGCCATCGTCAGGGCGATGGCGGAAAGTGCGCTGCGGTTCACGTTCGGGCTCCTATTTGCGCCGTATCGACAGGATTTCGACGGGACGTTCCAGAATCTGTCCCTTTACGAAGGTTACCGGCGTCGGGGCGTCCGAGGGCTGGGCCTGGATCTTGCGGACGACGTCCATGCCGTGCGTCACCCGACCGAAGGCGGCGTAGCCCTGGCCGTCGGGATTGCGCGCGCCGCCGAAGTCGAGGCTGGTGTTGTCGCCGACCGTGATGAAGAACTCGGAGGTCGCGCTGCCGGGACCGTCGCGGGCCATCGAGATGACGCCGTCGGTGTGCGACAGGCCGGTCTTGGCGGTGGTCTCGTGGGCGATCGGCGGCAGCATTTGGCCGCGGTGGGCGTCGCTGTCGATGCCGCCCTGGATCACCTGGATCGGCGCCTTGGGGTTCGGGTCGGTCCCGGCGCGCACCACGCGGTAGAAGGTCGCCCCGTCGAAGCGGCCCTCGTCGACGTAACGCAGGAAGTTAGCCACGGTGACCGGAGCCTTGTCCGGGTAGAGCTCCAACTCCACGACGCCGAGATCGGTGGTCATCACCACCGGCGTCGCCGGCGCGGCGAGCGCGCAGCCCGCCATCGCCAGGGTGAGAGCCGCGCCCAGCATGGCGCGTCGAGCGAGTTTCACGGCCAAGGCGGCCCCTCCCCTTTTGTCAGTCGCGAGGCCGGCGGGTCGCCCCGCCGGCCCATAGTCTTAGAACGCCACCCGGATGTTCGCCCCGACGGTGCGCGGCACGATGCGGATGCGCGCCTCGGGATCGAACGGGCTGGCCGGCAGCGCGCGGATCACGCCGCGGCTGTCGAGGGCGTTGTTCGCATAGACCGAGAACTCGACGCCCTCGTGGGTGAGGCCCGCGCGCAGGTTGACGACGTTGTAGGCGTCCATCTTGCGGTAGGTGCTCAGCTCCGGGCTGAACTCGGTGAAGCGCTCGCCCATGTACTGGTAGCCGGCGTAGACGAAGGCGTCGAGGTCGTCACTGACCGGGAACACGTACTCGGCCGAGCCGCTGAAGGTGAACTCGGGCACGAACGGCGCCTTGTCGCCTTCCTTGGCCTTCAGGTTCGCCACGTCGGTCGAGAGCTTGGAGTCGATGTAGGCGCCGCCGGCGGTCAGGGTCAGGCCCTGGATCGGGTTGGCGGTGACTTCCAGTTCGACGCCGTCGCTGGTCGCGCCGCCGACATTCTCGCGGAACCCGAAGCCGCAGTCGAGGCGGCGCTGGGTCTGCATGTCGTCCCACACCAGGTGGAAATAGGCGCCGTTGACGCGAACACGGCCGTCGGCGAACGAGCCCTTGCCGCCGACTTCGTAGTTCCAGACCTTGTCGGCCGCGAAGGTGTTCGGGTCGGTGCCGGTGCGGGTGAAGTCGGCCAGCTCGGCGGCGCAGACGTCCTGCGGCACCGGGGTGTTGATGCCGCCGTAGCGGAAGCCGCGAGCGGCCTGGGCATAGACCATGAAGTCGTCGTTCAGGTCATAGGAGACGTTGAACTTCGGATTGAAGCCGTCTTCCTTGGACGTGCGGCGCGGCGGGTCGCTGGGGATCGCGCCGTTGAAGAAGCCCGAGGCGTAGAGCTTGTACTTCTGTTCCCAGTTGAAGTAGCGCAGGCCGCCAGTGACGCTGAACTTGCCGATCTCGTAGGTCAGCTCGCCGAACAGGGCGTAGGTCTTCACCTCGAGGTCGTCGTAGCCCCAGTAGGGATTGTCGGTCGGGGCGCCGAAATCGTTCGAGTTGATGCCCATGGCCGCGTCGAAGCCCGGCACCGGCACGGTGTTCAGGTAGTAGATGTCCTTCTTGTCGGCGAAGGCGCCGACGACCCAGCTGAACGGACCGTCGCCCTGCGAGGCCAGGCGGATTTCCTGGGCGAAGTAGGTCGAATCCGTGGTGTCGACCAGCGGGCTGGGCTTCACGCCCGGGAACGCGGCCAGCAGGCCGTCCAGCGAACGCTTGTTGACCGTGGTGCGGTCGAAATACGAGGTCGACGAGACCAGGTTCGCAAAGCCCAGGTCGTAGTTCAGGGTCAGGTTGTAGATGTCGAGCTTGTCGTCGTAGCCGTCGGCCGAGGTGTAGTCACGGCCCAGGCCCGGCACGCGCTCCAGGTCCTCGGGACGACCACCGTCCTTGTAGTGGTGCTTGAAGTACGAGAGGTCGGCGGTGAAGTCCTCGGTCACCTGCAGGCGGGCCTCGACGCGGCCGCCGCGGGCCAGACCGTCGTTCAGGTCCTTCTCGCCGGTGGTGATGTTGTCGATGTAGCCCGGGGTCTTGGTGTAGTAGCCGGAGGCGCGGATCGCGAGGCGGTCGTTGATCAGCGGCACGTTGACCAAGCCCTTGAGCGAGAAGCCGTCGCCGCCCTCGTTGACGCTCGACACGCCGTACTCGACCTTGCCTTCGAAGGTGTTGAACTGCGGCCGATGGGTGATCATCCGCACGGTGCCGGTCATCGAGCCGGCGCCGTAGAGGGTGCCCTGCGGGCCGCGCAGCACTTCGACGCGCTCCAGGTCGAACAGCGCCAGTTCCGGGTTCAAGGCGCCCATCGAGATCGGGATTTCGTCGATGTAGATGCCAACGGTTTCCTGGTTCTGGGTGTCGTTGTCGTTGCCGCCGCCGTTGGTGACGCCGCGGATCGACAGGCGCGTGCGGCCCGGGCCGTTCTGATAGGCGGTCAGGCTCGGCACCGAACCCAGCAGCGCCGTGTAGCTTTCGGCGCCCATGTTCTGCATCGCCTGCTCGCCGACGACGTTGATGCTCATCGGCACGTCGAGCACGCTTTCGGTGCGCTTGCGGGCGGTGACGACCAGTTCGTCGACGACCGCGCTGTCGCGCGCCGACTGCGCGTAGGACGGCGCGGCGGTCAGCGCCGTCGCCGAGATCAGAACCGACGCGGCCAGCAGGCGCGTCTTGGTGCTCATGGTCATAGGAATCCCCTCCCGAATGGCAGACGCGCACGCTGCTCCAGCCGGCGCGCGCAAAATTCGAGGCCGGAACATAGGCGTGTGACGCTTCTGCGAATGATGCGCCAAGCAGCCATTCTGATGCGCGATGCAATCAGTCGCGGGAGTTCGGCAACTTCAGGTGCAGCACCCCCGCGCCGCTACCTTCGGCGGAAGTCCTTGGGCGCGGCGTTGAACCGGCGGCGGAACGCGGCGGTGAAGTTGGTCGGGTGCTCGTAGCCCACCGATTCGGCGATTTCGGCGATGGTCATGGCGCCCTCGCGCAGCAGGTCCTTGGCCCGCTCCATGCGCCGCCCCTGGCAGAAGTCGAAGACCGTCGCGCCGAAGGTCTCCTTGAAACCGCCCTGCAGCTTGGTGCGGTTGAGACCGACGCGGCGGGCCAGAGCCTCGATGGTCGGCGGGTCGGCGAACTCGGCCATCAGGATCTCGCGCGCCTGGTAGAGGCTGTCGCGTTCGCTGCGCCGGCCGGGCGAGGCCGCACGCGGCCCCTGCTCGCTGCTCTCGACCGTGTCGACCAGCAGGCACAGCATCTCCATGACCTTGGCCTCGAGATAGCGCTGGCGCAGATTGCCCTTGAACGAGGCCCCGACTATGTCGCCGACGGCGCTGTGCATGGCCGGGGTGAGGCGCATGCCCAGGTGGTTGAACCCCTGCCCCGGGCGATCGAGGTCGCGCAGCAGCTTGGGCAGTTCGTCCGGCTCCAGCCCCATGATCCGCGCCAGATTGCCGGCGTGGAAGTGCAGCGTCAGCGAGGCCAGCCGCTCGCGGCCATGGATGTGCAGGTCGTAGTCGCGCCCGGCCGGCAGGGTCAGCACCGAGGCGTAGCCCTTCTCGACCCGCACGGCATTGGGACCGCCGTCGTGCACGCCGATGCCGCCCGCCAGCACGAAGCGCAAGGAGACGAGGTCCTCCGGCGCGCGGATCGGCAGTGTGTAGTGGTCGTCGTAGCTGCTGTCGGCGACACAGACGAGCAGGTAGTCGTAGAGCCGCACCACGTCCCAGTGGCCGGCGCCGCGCTCGACCGGCAGGCGGGCGGAGGCCGGCCCATGGCGCGGCGCGCGCGGGCCGTCGGCCACGCGTCCGTTGAACCCGTCATAGATGTCGCGAACCTCGGCGCGCGACGACAGAAGGTCGACCATACCCACCCCGCGCCGGCCCCATGGCCGACGGCCGGCAACCTGTCGCACCGCAAAGGAATTGTCACGACACCGGCAAGCGACCGCTGCGGGTTTGGCGAGAGATGTTACTTTCCGGGCTCGGTATGGGGAGGGAGTCGACGATGAGCGACCAGATTAAGCCGGCGGCGTCGCTGCAGTGGGGTGTGAAGCAGAGCTTCCGGAACTATGTCGGCATGGCCGGCGGTACGACAGAGGTCGGGGCCGGCGCGCAGCAGACCGAGGACGGAGCGTTCGTGTTCGCTGCGGCGGAGGGCGACCTGGCGTTGGACGCAGAGGGCAAACTGCAGGGCCGCGGCGGGTTCACCGGCGAAGTGAAGTTCCAGGCCCATGGCGGCATGCTGTCGGTGTTCCTGGCCGACCCGGCCATCGAGGTAGACGACAAGGGCGCGGCGCTGACCGTGGCCGACACAGCCAAGCGCGACTATCGCGTGGAAGTCGCGCGGCTGGACCTGGCGGCGATGACCACCGAGCCGTCGGGCGAAATCATCATTCCCGTCGGCCTGTCGATCGAGGGCAGCCGACTGCTGGGCGACCACTATGCACCGCGCACGGAACTGGACCCCGTGCGGCTGCGACTGGGCTGAACCGGCCGCTACGGCTTGCTTATCTGCGCAGCCAGCTTCTCGTCGGCCGCCACCTGCTCGATACCGCCGGTGAACTTGGACGGCGGCTGATAGCTGAAGTCGACGGCGAAGCCGGCGTCCATGCCGATGTCCAGGCCCTAGCCGATGAGAACTGGATCGGCACGGACCGCTCCAGCCGCCCCTCGGCGACCTTGCACGCCCCTGCGGCCATCGGGTCAAAACTTGCGGTCGGTCGCCGGCATGTCGTGGCGCCCTCAGGCTCCGACGACGAACTTGGCGCGCAGGGCCCGCTCGACGCTGGGGGTGACCAGCCAGGAGACATCTTCGCCGAGGCTGGCCAGTTCGCGCGCGGTGCTGGAACTGACGTGCAGAAAGGTCTCGCGGCAGATGATGTGGATCATCGGCATGTTCGGCTCCAACCGGCCGAGAATGCCGTGGTAGCGGAACTCGTCGTCGAAGTCGGATGACTGACGCAGGCCGCGGACGATGTGGGTGGCCCCAACCCGGTGAGCGTACTTGGTGACGCTCTCGCCCTCGAAGGCGCCGACCTCGACCTGCGGCGGCAGCACCCGCGCCCCCTGCCCGGTCAGGTCGAGATCCATCACCGACTGCGCGATCAGGTCCAGCCGTTCGTCGATGTCGAAGAGGCCGGCCTTCAGCGGATTGATCCCCACCGCCACGTGCACGACGTCGAAGGTGAGCAGCGCCTTCTGGATGATGTCCAGGTGACCGAGGGTGATCGGGTCGAACGAGCCGGCATAGATGGCCCGGGTGCGCGCAGGCTTCATGCACCCATTGGTCCCGCGGGCAGCTTGGCCGTCAAGACGCCGCGCGCCCCAACATGGGGTTCGCGCAGGCCCCGCCGTCGATCGCCACTGCGGGAGCGAAGGCGCCGGTCTGGGGCCGGGCGAAGATCAGGCGGGTCGCCTCGCCCTGCGCCTGCAGTTCGACCGGGCAGCCATCGGAGAGGCGCACGCCCAGGCCGCTGAGGCCTACGCCGCGCACCACCAGTTCGCCGTCGCCGACCGGGGCCAGGGGGATGACGTAGAGCCGCTCGCCGCGGGTGGTGAAGCGGACGGGCGCGCCGCCGTCCGTCTCGGCCTGCGCAATGCGCCAGGGCCGGGTTCCGTAGACCGCCTCGCCGTTGTCGGCCAGCCAGGCGCCCATCGCCTTGAGCCGCTCGAGCTGAGGCGCGGGGATCTGCGCGTCGTCCCCGCGGGGGCCGATGTTGAGCAGCAGGTTGCCGCCCTTCGAGACGCTGTCGACCAGTTCGAGCAGCAGGTGCTCGGCGCTTTCGTAGTCGGCCTCGGTGTCGTTGCGGTTGAAGCCGAACGAATGGCTCATGCCGCGGGTCGCCTCCCACTTGCGGTCCTGGATGTCGGCGAAGCGGACATATTCGGGGGTGCGGAAGTCGCTGTGCGGCACCGGCGGCGGCACGACGCCGCCCTCCCCGCCCTCCTGTTTGGCGGCCTTGGCCTCGATCATGCGATCGAGCACCCGGCGCGGCAGTTTGTGGCGCAGCAGCCGGGCGGTGAAGGTCGGGGTCTTCCAGCGGTCGTTGACCACCCCGTCGGGCACGGCGGCGTAGTAGTCGTCGAACAGGGCGTCGAGCTCGCCCTGGGAGGTCGGCCAGGAGATGTCGTTCCAAAGCACGCTGGGCTCGTAACGCTCGACCAGCTCGCGGGTCTGGGCCGTGGCGTAGGCCGGATAGCGGCCGCCGGGAACTGAGCCGACGAAATCCATCAGGGTGCGCAGCGGCTCGGGATTGAAGCTCCAGTCGATGCCGCCCGAATAGTAGACGCCGAAGCGCAGACCGACGCGGCGCACGGCGGCGGCCAGTTCGCCGACCACGTCGCGATCGGTGCGCCAGTCGCGGGCGTGCGGATGGGCCACCTTCGAGGGCCACAGGCAGAAGCCGTCATGGTGCTTGCTGACCAGCACCACGTAGCGCGCGCCCGAACCGGCGATCGCTTCGGCCCAGGCGTCGGGGTCCCACTGTCTCAGGCCAGCGAGGAAGGGCTCGCGGAAGTCGCGATAGGGCGCTGCGCCATAGGTGTCGCGATGGAACGCCGCCGAGGGCGTGTCCGGCGACTTGATCGCGTTCTCGTACCACTCGGTGTATGGCGAGAGCGCCACGGCGCGGCGGTAGTCGGTCCGGAAGATGTCCGAGATCTTGCCGACCTTGGGCGCGAAGGCCGGAATCGAGAACAGGCCCCAGTGGATGAAGACGCCGAACTTGGCGTCGTCGTACCAGGCCGGCAACGCACGCCCCGCAAACGCCCCCATGGCCGCCTCCCCTGCGCCCCGACCGGCGTCGAGCGGCCGGCCGGGCTATCAGAACGGCGGGGCGGCGGCTTGGCAAGCCGCCACATATCGACGTTCGGTCAGGCGGCCAGGTCCTGACGGCCGCCGCCCTGGGGCCGGGAGAACTGCATGACCCCGTCGTCGACCGAGCCGAAGCGCAGGCTGACCAGGTCCAGAGCGTAGTTCTGGTACAGCTTCCAGGGCTTCCTGGTTCCCTGCTTGGGGAACTGGTCGATGCTGCGCTGGACGTAGCCGGAGGAGAAGTCGAGCCAGGGCGCCTCGCCCACCGTCGGGTCGGGCTTGGGCGTGCAGATCGGCTGGCCGGTGCGGTCCATGTGGTTCAGCAGACGGCAGACGTACTCGCAGGTCAGGTCGCACTTCAGCGTCCAGGAGGCGTTGGTGTAGCCGAAGGCCGAGGCCAGGTTCGGCACGCCGCTGTACATCATGCCCTTGTAGCTCATGGTCCCCGCCATATCGACGCGCTCGCCGTCGACGGTGACCTCCAGGCCGCTGAGCAGTTGCAGCTTCAGGCCTGTGGCAGTGACGACGACGTCGGCGTCCAGCTCCTGACCCGACTTCAGGCGGATGCCGGTCGGCGTGAAGGTTTCGATGTGGTCAGTGACCACCGAGGCCGAGCCGCTCTTGATCGCGTCGAACAGGTCGGCGTCGGGCACGAGGCAGAGGCGCTGGTCCCATGGGTTGTAGCTGGGGGTGAAGTGGGTCGCGACGTCGTAGTCGGGGCCCAGGTGCTGGCGGACCATGTCGATGATCTGCGCCTTGGTCTTCTCCGGCTTCTTGCGGGCCAAGTTGAAGAACAGCATGCCGAACAGGACGTTGCGCCAGCGGGTGATGGCGTAGGCGAGCTTGGCCGGGAGTTTGGCGCGCAGCCAGTTGGCGGCGGCATCCTCCGCCGGGCGCGAGACCACGTAGGTCGGCGAGCGCTGGAGCATGGTCACATGGGCGGCGGTCTTGGCCATTTCCGGGACCAGGGTGACGGCGGTCGCCCCGCTGCCGATCACCACGACCTTCTTGCCCGAATAGTCGAGGCCTTCCGGCCACTTCTGGGGATGGACGATCTGGCCTTGGAACTGATCGGTCCCGGCGAACTGCGGGGTGTAGCCCTCGGCGTAGTCATAGTAGCCGGTGCACATGAAAAGGAAGTTGCAGGTCAGGCGGACCACTTCCTTGTTGGGCCCGACCTGCGCTTCAACGCTCCAGCGGGCGTCGGCCGAGGACCAGGAGGCCCGGGTCACGTGGTGGCCATAGCGGATATGGCGGTCGATGCCGTTCTCGGCGGCGGTGTCGCGCACGTACTTCAGGATCGAGGGACCGTCGGCGATGGCCTTGGCCTCCCGCCACGGCTTGAAGGCGTAGCCGAGGGTGTACATGTCGCTGTCGGAGCGGATGCCCGGATAGCGGAACAGGTCCCAGGTGCCGCCGCTGGCCTCGCGCCCCTCCAGGATCGCATAGGTCTTGCCCGGGCAGTTGGCCTGCAGGTGATAGCCTGCCCCGATCCCCGAAAGCCCAGCCCCGACGATCAGGACGTCGAAATGTTCGCTGCCCACCAATGTCACCTTTGAAATCACCGCCCGGCCCCCCGGCCGGGATTCCTCAAACAATTGTTCGACATCATGCGCTCTCGGACGGCGTTCGCCAAATCGGGCGCCGACGGCTTGCGGGATCGGGCCGCGCGGCCTCTAGATGGGCCCGCGCCGCAACCGGAGATGTCCATGTCCCAGGCCGAGAAACCCCGCGTCGTGATCGTGGGCGGCGGCTTCGGCGGACTGGAGGCGGCCCGAGCCCTGGCCAAGGCGGACTGCCAGATCACCCTGATCGATCAGCGTAACTACCACCTCTTCCAGCCCCTGCTCTACCAAGTGGCGACGGCGGCGCTCTCGCCGTCGGAGATCGCCTGGCCGCTACGCCATGTGCTGACCCGGCAGGCCAATGTGCGGGTGGTGATGACCCGGGCCACCGGGGTCGATCTGGACGCGCGCAGCGTGATCACCGAGGCCGGGACGTTCGCCTATGACCACCTGATCATCGCCACCGGCGCGACCCACTCCTATTTCGGCAAGCCGCAGTGGGAGAGCGCGGCGCCGGGCCTCAAGAGCCTAGAAGACGCCACCGAACTGCGCCGCCGGGTGCTGTCGGCGTTCGAGCGGGCCGAGACCGCCGCGCCGGAGCAGCGCGCGGCGCTGCTGACCTTCGTGGTGGTCGGCGGCGGCGCGACGGGGGTGGAGATGGCCGGCGCGGTCGCCGAGCTGGCCCGCGACGCCCTGAGCCGCGACTTCCGGCAGATCGATCCCAGCCAGGCCCGGGTGCTTTTGGTCGAGGGCGGGCCCCGGGTGCTGCCGGCCCTGTCGCCCGACCTGTCGGCCTATGCGGAGGACGCGCTGGAGGGCCTGGGCGTCGAGGTGCGCACCTCGGCCATGGTCACCGACCTGGACACGCATGGCGTCGATCTGGGCGACACGCGGGTCGACGCCGCGACGATCATCTGGGCGGCCGGGGTCGCTGCCTCGCCGCTCGCCGCCGGGCTGGAGGGGGAGCACGACCGCGCCGGCCGGGTGAAAGTCGCCCCGGACCTGTCGGTTCCCGGCCATCCCGAAGTGTTCGTCGTCGGCGACGCCGCGGCCATGGCCAGCAACGGCAAGCCCGTGCCCGGCATCGCACCGGCAGCCAAGCAGGCGGGCAAGCATGCGGCCCGGCAGATCGCCGAACGGCTGGCCGGGAGGCCGGGCAAGGCGCCGTTCCGCTACGCTCATGCCGGGGACCTGGCGACCATCGGGCGGCACGCGGCGGCGGTGCAGATCGGCCAGGTCAAGCTGACTGGCTTCGTCGGCTGGGTGTTCTGGGGCGTGGCCCACGTCTATTTCCTGATCGGGCTGCGCAATCGCATCGCCGTGGCGTTCGACTGGGCGTGGAGCTGGCTGACCCGCCAGCGCAACATCCGCCTGATCGTGCAGCATCGGGGAAGTTAAGGTGAAGCTCCGTCCCCTGCCCGCTTGACCCCGTGCATGACGCGCGGTGATGTAACTCGTTACAGACCGGTCGCTCACGGAAAGGCGGAACATGTCGGCGAGACCATCCAAGACGACGGCTGCCGCGCCCCGCTCGGCGCGCGACCGTATCTTCGAGGCCGCCCGCGACATGTTCTATCGCAAGGGCATCCGCGCGGTCGGCGTCGAGAGCATCGCCGCCGAGGCCGGGGCCACCAAGATGAGCCTCTATCGCAACTTCCCCTCCAAGGACGAGCTGGTCGCCGCGGTGTTGCGCGAACAGTCGAAGGAGGGCTGGGCCTGGTGGGACGAGATCGTCGGGCGCTTCGACACCCCGCGGGCCAAGCTGGAGGGTCTGTTCGACGCCTTCGCCGAGCGTTCGGAAAGCTCGGAGGCGCACGGTTGCGCGCTGTGCAACGCCGCGGTCGAACTGCACGAACCCGACCATCCGGCCTTTCTGGTCGCCAAGGCCCACAAGATGGAGACCCGGCGGCGGCTGATCGAGCTGGCCCGCGCCGCGGGCGCGGCCGACGACGAACTCGGCGACGGGCTGCTGCTGCTGCTCGAGGGCTCGCACATGGCCCGCATCACCCTGGGCGGCGAGGGCCCGGATCGGATGCTGCCGCGCGCGGCGCGCGCGCTGATCCGCGAATACGTCGACCGCTGAGGCCAACGAAAAAGGCCCGCTCGGACGAGCGGGCCTTCTGTTCTCGTGCTCGGGCTGAGGATCAGGCCGCCAGCATCTGACGGCGACGGGCCGAGCGGACCATGGTCCCCACGCCGCCGAAGCCGATGATCATCATCGCCCAGGTGGCCGGTTCGGGCACGCCGCTGGCGACGCTGTAGAGGTCGATCTTGCCGCGGATATAGGCGCTGTTGACCGCGTTCTCCTTGGTCCAGAACCCGCCGCTGGGCGAACCGTCGACCAGGAAGCCGTCGAGGTTGAGCGTGTACTGCTTGCCGCCGATCTGGAAGACCTCGGAATTCGAGTTGAAGTTCATGGTCACGCGGTCGGCGCAGCCATTGACGTTGATCCCCGATCCGTTCGCCTGGCCGTTGGCGCAGGGGTTCGACTGGTTCGTCGTCTCATTGTGCGAGAAGTTGTACTCGAAGGTCTTCGTGCCCAGGAACGAGCCGTCGGCCCAGACATCGGTGGTGAAGCGCAGGCCCACGCCGGTGATCGACCCGCCGCTGCTGATCGGGAAGTTCACGTGCTGGAACTCGCCGATGTTCACCGAGCCCGAGGAATCGATGGCCTGGTCGAGGCTGGCCGAGAAATCGGCGCCGACGAAGTTGTAGCCGCTCTGGCCGTAGCCGGTGGACTGGCCCCAGCGGATCGTGCCGTCGCCGCCGTTGGCGGCGATGTTGACGTTCGCGCCGCCGACCGGGTCGAACCACGCGCCAGCGACGTTCTTGAATTCGACCTGCACCGCGGCGGCGGCCGGCGTCGCAATTGCAGCCGCGAGAACCAGCGCCGAAATCACGGCCGGCGCCTTGACCTGAAATTTGAGCTTATTCACGCAATACCACCTTGATGTTGTTCCAGATGGCAGTCGATTTGCGCCACAATCTCGCCACGCACAACAATATTGCCGAACATTTTACAATTGACTCAAACACTTCCCCTGACAGTTGTTTTTATTCAATTCAATTTGTTCAGAACCCGACTCATTTAGTCCATTCAGACTATCCAAGCGCGACCGCACGATCTGGCTCTGCTCCGCCAAGATCAGACGTCATCCGCATTTCCGCCATCAGCATTTCGCCACCGTCACGGTCGGAAAGACGCCGGCGAAATGGCGCAGCTAAGCTTCACAGCTACCCGGTCGCGGACAGCTGACACGCTTGGGCGTTCCTTCGCGCGACCTTCACACGATCTGGATGCTGGCGCGGGACGCGGCGAAGCCGCGGTGCTCGCCGCGCAAGACCGACGAGAGGGACGATGGATAGACTTCAGCCGGCAGCCATGGACGCGCCACGGTTCGTGGAGCGCCCCTGGACCTTTGCAGGCCTGCGCCGCCGCCACGCCCGCAGGGAGGGCGTCTGGAGCGCCCTGGACGAGCACTGGTGCGCGGCGTCCGAACGCTTCGCCAAGGTCGGCGGGCGGAAGGACGGCTCGGGCTATGGCCTCTATTACGACCTGTTCGCCCAGCGCGACGGCTTCGAGATGATCGCCGCGGTGGCCACGGACGAGACGGCCAGCCGTCCGGCGACGTTCGAGCAGCTGCGGGTGCCGACGCGCCGCTATGCAGTGTTCGCACACCTGGGCCCCGTGAGCCGCCTGCGCAGCACCATCTGGACCGCCTGGTACGGCTGGCTGCCGAACCTTGGCCTGCGCTCGGCGGGGGACAGCCTGACCCCCGACTTCATCGAGGTCTATGGCGACGACGCGGGAAACACCGGTCGGCCGGCGATCGAGATCTGGTTCCCCGTGCGCGGTTGAGACCGCCCAAACTCCCCCGCGACGGCGCGCCAAATCGCCTGTAGAGAACGCCGTGCGTCGAACTGACGTAACGACATTCTGAAAGTGCGAGCGTGCCGGATAGAGCTGCCAAGTCGCCGCCCTCGGAGCTGAGGGCCAGGGTTCGGGTTTTGGGTCGGGTGCTGGGGGACGTGATCAAATCCCAGGACGGCCAGACGCTGTTCGACCGCATCGAAGACATCCGAAAAACCTCTGTCGCCTTCCATCGCGAAGGCGGAGCAGCGAACGCCGCGCTGCTGGAAGAACGGCTGCGCAGCCTGGACCTGCACGAAACGGTGCGCTTCGCCCACTCGTTCGCGTGCTTCCTGCAGATCACCAACATCGCCGAGGATTACGTCCAGCGCCGTAAGGCCGGCGATCCGCGCGTCGACACCCTGGCCGGCAGCCTGGCGGCGCTGGCCGAGGAAGGCGTCTCCACCGCGCAGGTCGCCAAGATGCTGCAGACCGCGTTCATCGCCCCGGTGATCACCGCCCACCCGACCGAGGTGCGCCGCAAGAGCGTGCTGGACCGCACGCGGGCGATCACCGAGGCGCTGAGCGCGCTGGAGCAGGCCAGCAGCGAAAGCGCGCGCCACGAGCGCGAGATCGAGCTCTTGCGGGAAGTGGCGATCTTCTGGCGCACCCGGCTGCTGCGCGGCGTGCGCCTGGGCGTCATCGACGAGATCGAGACCGCCGTCTCCTATTTCGAGCGCAGCTTCCTGGCCGAATTGCCGCGGCTCTATGGGCGCTGGACGCGCCAGCTGGAAGCCCAGCTGCCGAGCTTCCTGCGGATCGGCTCATGGGTCGGCGGCGACCGCGACGGCAATCCGTTCGTCACCGACGCGGTCCAGCGGCAGGCGTTCGCGCGTCAGTCGCAGGCTGCGCTGCTGAACTACCTGGAACGCATCCACGCCCTGGGCGCGGAGTTGTCGCTGTCGAGCACGCTGGCCCAGGTGACGCCGGCGCTGCAGGCGCTGGCCGACGCCTCGGGCGACACCTCCCCCCAGCGCGGCGACGAGCCCTATCGACGGGCGCTGCGCGGCGTCTATGCACGACTGGCGGCGACCTACCCGATCCTGACCGGCGAGGCGCCGCCCCGCCCGTCGCCGCTGTCGGCGCAGCCCTACGCCAACGCCCAGGCCCTGAAGGCCGACCTGCAGACCATTCTCGACAGCCTGATCGCCAACCACGGCGACACCTTCGCCATCGGCCCGCTGCCCGAACTGATCCGGGCCGTGGACTGCTTCGGCTTCCACCTGGCGACCCTGGACCTGCGGCAGAACTCGGCGGTGCACGCGCGCACTGTCGCCGAGCTGATGGCGGTGGCCGGCGTCTGCCCCGACTACCAAGCGCTGGACGAAGACGCTCGCCGGGCGCTGCTGCTGTCCGAGCTGGGCCACGGCCGGCTGCTCTATTCGCCCTTCGCCGAGTACAGCGAAGAGACGAACCGCGAGTATGCGGTGCTGGCCCAGGCGGCGCGTTCGCGCCAGCAGTACGGCCGCCAGGCGATCGTCGCCTACATCGTCTCCAACACCACCTCAGTTTCAGACCTGCTGGAGGTCTATGTCCTGCTGAAGGAGGTGGGGCTGTTCCACCCGGGCGAGAGCCCGCGCACCGAGGTGTTCGCCGAGCCGCTGTTCGAGACCATCGGCGACCTGCGCGCCGCGCCGGACACCATGCGCGAGTACCTGTCGCTGCCGCTGATCAAGTCGCTGCTGGCCGAGGGCCGGCTGCAGGAAGTGATGATCGGCTATTCGGACTCCAACAAGGACGGCAGCTACCTCACATCGACCTGGGAGCTGCACCAGGCCTCGCGGGCGCTGCTGGCCACCACCGAGGCCATGGGCCTGCGGCTGCAGCTGTTCCATGGCCGCGGCGGCACGGTGGGCCGCGGCGGCGGGTCGAGCTACGAGGCGCTGCTGGCCCAGCCCGAGGGCACGGTGCGCGGCCGCATCCGCATCACCGAACAGGGCGAGGTGGTCGCCAACAAGTACGCCGACCCGCAGCTGGCCGACCAAAGCCTGGAGACCATCACCGCCGGAGTCGTGCTGGCCTCGCTGCGCAAGGCCTCGTCCGAGCGGCTGGGCGAGAAGCACGCGCCGGTGCTGGACAAGCTGTCGCAGGCCTCGATGGAGGCCTATCGCAGCCTAGTCTACGAAACCCCGGGATTCGTGGACTACTTCTATGCCGCCACGCCGCTGACCGAGATCGTCGACCTGAACATCGGCAGCCGCCCGGCCTCGCGCCAGCCGACCCGCAGCATCGAGGGCCTGCGCGCCATCCCATGGGTGTTCTCGTGGTCGCAGTCGCGCACCATGCTGCCGGGCTGGTACGGCTTCGGCTCGGCCATCGAGGCGTCCGGCGTCTCACTGACCGAGCTCAACGAGCTGCACGAGGCATGGCCGTTCTTCGCCACCACGCTGGCCAACATGGAGATGGTGCTGGCCAAGAGCGACATGCTGATCGCCCGGCGCTACGCCGGCCTGGTCGAAGACAAGGCCCTCGCCCAGACGATCTTCGGCCGGATCGAGGCCGAGTGGAGCAAGACCGCCGAGGCGCTGCTGAGCATCAGCGGCCAAACCGCCCTGCTCGACCGCCACCCGGACCTGGCCGAGGCGCTGCGCACCCGCCTGCCCTATATCGATCCGCTGAACCACTTGCAGATCGAGCTGATCCGCCGCCGCCGCGCCGGCGACAGCGACGAGGCCGTGCGCGAGGGCATCCACCTGACCATCAACGGGGTCGCCGCCGGGCTGCGCAACAGCGGATAGGCGCGTGACCCGGCCCCCCGGGGCGCCTATGGTCTGGCCAGGTCGCAGCGCATCTGTGGCCGCAGGCCGAGGGGGCGCCCATGTTCGACGATCTTCCCGATATTCTGCTGCGGCATCGACGGATCGTCGGGCTGATCGCCATCGCCATCGCCGTCCTGACCTGGGCGGTCGACTGGGCGGGGCTGGTCTATCACTGCCCGTTCTGCCGCAGTCAGCGCACGGTGATCGGCCTGCTCGGGCTGCTGATCATGCTGCCCAATCCCGGCCACTGGCTGGTCAGGTACCTGTCGGCGGTCTTCGCGGTCTTCGGGCTCTCGGTCGGCGCGACCCAGCATTTCCGTGGTTGGGCCAAGATCATGTCTGGCAAGTTCACCTGGGGCGAACACTGGTACATCAACAGCTGGATGCTGTCGGGCTTTGCGATCCTGATCATCACCGCGCTGGTGCTGCTGATCTGGCGCTGGCGCAACCCGGCGGCGACTTCCGGCGGCTGAACGTCAAAAATATGTGCGCGGCTGTCGGATCGGACGCCGCGCGAACGTCCTTTGGTCTGCACAACCCAAAGGAGGAAGCCCATGCCCTATGTCGACGGTTTCGTGCTCGCCGTGCCCAAGGCCAACCTCGAGGCCTATAAAGACATGGCCCGCAACGCCGGCGCCGTGTGGAAGGACCACGGGGCGCTGGCCTATGTCGAATGCATCGGCGACGACACCCCCTACGGCGAGGTGACCTCGTTCCCGCGGGCGGTCCAGGCCAAGGACGACGAGGTGGTGGTGTTCTCGTGGATCGTCTATGCGTCCCGCGCCCAGCGCGACGAGATCAACGCCAAGGTCATGGCCGATCCGCGGATCAAAATGGACCCCGCCAAGATGCCGTTCGACGGACAGCGGATGATCTTCGGCGGGTTCGAGAGCTTCGTTGAACTCTGACCCACAGGTGGCGCCCGCAGCCTGGGCTCCGCCCCAGGGTCGCGGGCGTTACAATCGTTTACGTTATTTTTCAAATACTTGTTAGCTATACGACCACAAAGCGCGCCATACCCGCGTCGATAAAGGCCGCTGCCCGGCGGCTTGTCAGGACGTGACGCAGATGTGGAAGCACTTGCCGGCGACGCTGGCCTTCGCCGCCGCCATGGCGGCCACCGCCGGCCCGGCGGTCGGCGGCCAGGACCCCGCGGCGACCGCCCGCGCGGCCGAGGTCTGGGTCATCTGGACAGCGATGATCCTGGGTTGCGTGAGCGCAGGCGCCCTGCTCCGCCACGACCGCCGGGCGCGGCGCGTGCAGGCCCTGGCCGCCTGACGCGCCAGGCGACCCGCCGAGGTTCCAGGGGCGAGGCCTTTCGAGGTCTCCTCCGGGGGCGGCGGGGAGTCGCGGGAACCCGCCCGTCGGGTTCACCCAGCCCCCCCGCGGCTCCCCGGACCCCATACGGCAGGCCCCGCGGCGAGGCGGCCCGAGCGTCCGATCACTGACGTTTGTAGAATGCGGGTTTGCACCGACCGCGAAAGCGGTGCAGCCTGCTGAACGGACCCGCAAGAAGGTCCGTGACTAGACAATACATGGGAGGAAGGCGCGTGAGATTCGTCGCCTTGATCGCCGCCGTCGGCCTGCTGGTCGCCGCCGGAACGGCGTCCGCGCAGAGCGGACAGGTGCGTAACGACGCCAAGTCGAGCGGCTTGCTGATGGCCGCCACCTACAAGACCACGCCTACCCGCACCGCCAACGACAACACCGTCAGGTTTACGGCCAAGCCCGTCGCGGCCAACGCCGCCAAGCCGCAGGTGTACATCTACAAGGCTCCGATGGCCGTAAAGCCGCTGAAGACCTGGTAGACGGAAGATCCAGCGAGGTCGTCCCCCGGACCTGAGGCCCGGGAGAATCCTCGGCGCATCAACGCCGAGGCTAAGCCGCCTGCATACGGGCGTAGAAGTCCGCCTGCTGGGCGCCGTTGATGTAGACGTCCTTGCGAAGCACCTCGCCCGCATCGTTGACGTCGACTACGTCCAGCATGTCGACGCTGGCGGTTCCGCCACCCGGCAGCGGCATGACCAGCGCCCATTCGAACACCCAGTGACGCTCGCCGAAGATCGTCCGCCGCATCTCGAAGCCGAAGCCCGGCAACTTGCGGAAGAGCTCGGCGAAGTCCGCCTCGAGCGCCGCGCGGCCGTGCACGCGGGCCGATCCGTCATGCAGGATGAAGCTGGAATCCTCGGAATGCAGCGCGGCGATGCGGGCCGCATCCTTGGCCTCCCACGCGGCGTGGTAGCGCGCGAACAGGGCCTGGGTGTCGATAGCCATGACGTGTCCTCCGTTATTTGCATACTTCGAGTCTGTTTTTGCGGACCGGCAGTACGCAAGTCAAGGACGCTCCGCTCAAGCCGGCCGCAGCCCCCGCAGCAGGCGCGACAGCGCCGCGCCGTAGTCGGCGGCCGTGAGCCCTTCGCCGTCCGCACCGCCGAGCGCCAGGGCCGCCTCCATGACCGCGCCAAGGATCAGCCGGCTCGCTGCATCCACCTGCGCCGCCGACGCCTGCGTCCCCATCAGCCGGGCCGCGCCGGCCCGCACCATGGCGGCGAAGTGGGCGTCGTCGATCTCCCTCCAGCGGCGCCAGCCCAGCACTACCGGGCCGTCGATCAGCAGGATCCGCCGCACGCCCGGCTGGTTGGCCGCGGCGAGGTAGGCGCCGATGGCGGCGGCCATCGGGTCTTCGACCTCGCCCGCGACAGGCGGGCGGGCGGCGACCTGGGCGGCGATCTCAGCCTGAACGAGATCGACCAGTTGATCGAAGATCACCTGCTTGGTGGCGAAGTGGTGATAGAAGGCGCCCTTGGTGACGCCGGCGGCTGCGGCGATGTCGTCAACGCTGACCGCATCGTAGCCCTCCGCCCGGAAGAGGTCGCGCGCCGCTGAGAGGATCGCCCCGCTGGTCGCCGCCCGTCGCTCCGCCTGCCGCGCCATCGCTGTCCCCTTCGCCCGCGGCGCACGCCGCCGCCGGTCGCGGCGAAACTAGCCGCGCCGCGCGGCAGCCGTCGAGCCGTGCCGGCGCGCCCGCCTCGGGAATCTAAGTGACTGTCGCACGCGGCCGGCGACAGGCGCTCACCCGCACATCGCGAGCTGTCACGGCCGGCGACGCTCGTTGCAAATTACCGTCCAGTTGGTATGTAAAAGTATGATCCCACCGCGCCGACGCCAGCCCGAAGCCACCCGCGCCCAGATTATCGGCGCGGCGATGCGCACCCTGCAGGAAGGCGGCGCGGCCGGATTCACCCTCGACGCCGTGGTCGCCCGGCTGCCGCTCAGCAAGGGCGCGCTGCTGCACCACTTCCCGAGCAAGGCCGAGCTGCTGCGGGCGCTGGTCGATGAGGCCGGCCAGCGGTTCGCCGGCGCCGTTGAAGCGCTGGCCGCCAAGGACCCGCATCCGGTCGGCCGCTTCTCTCGCGCCTACCTGGCCGCCACCGTGCAGCTGACCATGAGCGAAGACGAAGTGCGCACCAGCAAGGTCGTGCTCGTCGCCTGCCTGCTGGAGCCGGAGCTCGCCGACCGCTGGCGCTGGTGGACCGACCAGATTACCCGCGACGAGCCGAACGACGCGGTCGGGGCCGACGACGCCCTGCTGCAGCGGCTCGTGGCGGACGGCCTGTGGCTGTCCGACGTGTTCGGGACCAAGGCCGTGCCGATGGAGCAGCGTCGCGTCGTCGGCGCGCTGATGGGCGCCTCGCCGCTGCTGCAGGACGAGGCGACCGCGCCTTAGGCGTCCCACCCGACTGCGTTGCGCAGGCGTATGCCGCTGGCGTGCAGGCTGGTATCCCAGACCCCGCGCAATGGGACCAGGCTATCGACGGCCCGCAGTTCGACATCGCGGTCGGCCAGGGCCGCCGGCAGATCGGCGACCTCGACCACCGCGCTGGGCGTCACGGCCTGGCGCGACACCCACATGCCGGCGTCGTCGAGGCCTTCGAACGGCTCAGCCGGCAGCTCGTAGCGGTAAAGCCGTGCGCTGCTCAGGGCCGCGATCCAGCCATGCTCCACATAGGCCAGCATCCGCGCCTGGCTTTGGCCCCACCAGGCGGCGCGATCCTCCGCGCGCGTCGTCGCCAACGGCCAGAGCAGGACGCGCGGGCAATCGCGCGGAAACAGGTACATGGGCTGATGCGCCTCATCGATCGCCCAGACCAGCGGCCCGTTCAGCCATTCTCGCCCCGGCGCACGGCGCGACGGCGTCCGCACCGGTCTCGGTTCGAACCGGCTGATCGCCGGATCCTCGCTGAAATGGAACAGCCGCATCGGCCGATTAGGCCCTGCCCGCATCGACGCGTCCACCGCCTCTCCGGCTCTTCATCCTCGACCGCACATGCGTGCCGGGGATCCATATGCGCCCGGTTTCGGCATGGCCGGGACCATGAAGTCCATCAGCGACCGCCCGCCCCGCGCTAGAACGCCCAGGCGCAGCCAAGGCCGATCGCCGCGCCCTGCTTGCCGGCGGGATCGGCGTCGCCGCCCGCCCTCGCCTTGCAGCCGTTCTTCGGACGAAGGGCCAGATAGGGATCAGGATCACGGTCGAAGTCGCCGTGGACGTCGAGGTTGAGCTTGGGCGCCCCACGGCCGTCGCGGGCGGCGAGGCGCGCCTCGCACCGCTCGCGCTCGTCCTCGGTCTGATCAGCCATCCCGCAGCCGACCAAGCCGCGGAGCGCCCGCCGCAGGGCCAGCGGCGCGGGCGGCCGTGGCGGGGCTGGGACGGCGGCGGGTGCGGCGAGATCGGGGTCGCTTCGTTGGATCGGCGCACGTTGCGGCGCTCTGGCGGCGTGCGGGCGCGGCGGCGGCTCGCGGCGTTGCGGGGGCTCCGCCACCGGGCGGCGATGGAGCGACGGCGCAAGCAGCACCTCCATGACCGGGGTCTCAGGTGCCGGCGAGAGCGCGTGACGCTGGACCATGAACGCGCCCAGGACGACGACATGCGCGCCGAGCGACATGACCAGCACGATCACCTGCGCGCGCCGCACCGCCACCTCCTCGCGAATTTTAAACTCGACGCTCGCTGTGGCTGAGGGTGGAATTATGGCGCAGCTTGCCCCTGGCTGCCGAGGGCCGCCGACCTGCGCAGGAACGCGGCGCACGACCCCCATCGGGATCGAACAGCTCAGCTAGGCGTTCCTCACGCGAAACGGAGGGACGCGATGAGCCTGGACAGCCTGATGATCCGCAGCGCCAACCTGCTGGGCGCGCCCTTGAAGGACGCCGCCGGCAAAAAGCTCGGCACGATCCGCGAGGTCTATTTCGAGCGCGACACCGGCCAGGCGCGGTTCGTGGCGCTGGAATTCGGCGGACTGTTCGGGACCAGCGGCAAGTTCCACCCGATCCCCTGGCGGGCCCTGCGCTACGACGAGTCGTCGGACAGCTATCTCACCGACCTGACCAAGGACCTGCTGAAGAACAGCCCCGCCTACGACCGCGAGCAGATGAACGAGACGGCCTACGGCTGGAGCGAGCAGGCCGAACGCTACTTCCGCGTCGATCCGATCTAACCGGCCAGGCTAGGACTCGCGACACCGGGCGCCGGCGCGACGGCCACGTCCGCGCGACGCGCCAGCGCGAGCGTCCGCCAGATTACGGCGTAGAGCAGCAGGTTACTGACCGGCATCAGCTGGACGTGGGTCTGGTAGGCCAGCGTCGGAAAAATCAGCGGTCCGAGGAAGGCGGCCGCCATCGCGATACGCGCGCCGGGGGCCAAGGGCGAGGTCCGGCCATAGTCGGCCAGCAGCCCGATCGGCAGCGCCAGAAGGACGAGGTCGTAGTCGAAGCAATAGGGGCTGACCGCCAGGATCGCCGGAATCGCCAAAGCGACTTTCAGCGACTGGGGCCCCGGCCCGCGCCAGGCGATGAGCGTCGCCAGGGCGAGGCCCGCGGCGACCGCGGCATGAGCCGCATAGGCGGCCTTCATCGGAATCCCGAGGCTGGCGAGCATCACGAAGACGCTGGGAATCTTGCTCCACGGCAGGAAGCCCCGCTCCAGGATCAGCGACACGCGGTCGAAGTTGGCGAAGAACGCCAGCCACGGCTCCAGGCCATAGGCGACATAGGCGATCGCGCAGACGGCGACGGCGGTGACCGACGCCGAGGCGAAGGTCTTCCAGCGCCCCTGCACCGCGAGAAGCAACGGCAGCAGGACGCCGAAATGCGGCTTGTAGACCATCAGGCCGATCAGGACGCCGGCCAGCCACGGACGCTTGTCCAGCAACAGCAGTCCGCCGCCGAGCAGCGCGGCGTTCAGGAAACCGTTCTGCCCGTGCATCAGGTTGACGAAGGTTGCAGGAAAGGCGAGCGCGATCAGCAGCGCATGGCGATGGTCGGAAATCTTCCGCACCAGCAGCAGGTAGAGCCCGAGGGTGATCGCAAGCCACCCCGTCAGAGCCACCGGATAAGGGACGAATGCCAGCGGCGCGATGACGAGATTGAACGGCGGCGGATAGTGCCAGAGGAAGATGCTGGTGTTGGCCGGAACCGCCGCCACCTCGCGCGCATAGATCTTGTAGTAGTCGAACGCCCCGGCCGGATCGCCCATCCGCGCCAGGTCCGAAGCCGCATAGAAGGTGATGAAGTCATAGCCGAGCGGCATGCCGAACGGGTCGAGCCAATCGTTGCCCGCCATGTAGACAAGCCACGCCACGACGGCGACGACAAAGCCGACCACCAGCAACAGGCTGTAGTTGCGCACGCGCTCGGCGCTCACCAGCCGGTCCAGATCCTGCAGCCTCAACGCCACCTCCCTTGGAAGGCGAGCAAGCTGGCGCATCAAGCTTAATAATGCGCTGAGCAAAAAACTGGCGGACGTGAGCGATTTCTCAACCACGACACGCCAGGATCGCGTCATGACGCACGTGAATGCTCATCAACACGTCCTGACCGCGCCCGCCAGCTGGAAGCCGCTGGGCTTCGATCTGCTGCGCTTTGCGCGGTTCCTGGGCGTGGGCGGGCTGGCCGCCGGCACGAACTTCGCCTCGCGCTTCGCCTGGAGCCTGGTGCTGCCGTTCGAGGCGGCCGTGATCTGCGCCTACGCCACGGGCATGGCGCTCGCCTTCGTGCTGTTCCGGCTGCTGGTGTTCCCCGGCTCGCCGCTGCCGATCGGCGTGCAGGCGCGCAACTTCCTGATCGTCAACGCGATCGGCGCGACCCTGACCTTCCTGACCGCCACCTTGCTGGTGCGCGGCGTGTTCCCGATGATCGGCTTCACCTGGCATGCCGAAACCGTCGGCCACGCCCTGGCCATCGCCGTGCCGGTGGCGACCAGCTGGATCGGCCACCGCCGCTTCACCTTCGCGCGCGCCGGCTGATCTTTACGTTTCCCTTATGCCCCGCGGACGGCTCCCGTCTCGAACCCTGACGCTTGAGGGGCGCATCCTCCTGGCCTGAAACTGGCTATGGAGGCGCTGCCTTGGCGGATCTCATCTTTATCGGCATCGGCGCGGGGGCGTTCGCCCTGTTCGCGCTGCTGGCCGTCGGCCTGAGGCGCATCTGAAGATGCTGGTCGATTTCCTTTGGGCGGGCGGCGCGATCGCCGTGGCCGCCTACATGCTCGTCGCGCTGCTGCGCCCCGAGCGCTTCTGACGGATAGCTGACATGACTTGGCAAGGATGGGCGGAGATCGCCCTGACGCTGGCCGTGGCCATTGGCCTCGGCTGGCCTATCGGCGTCTATATGTCCCGGGTCTGGAACGGCGAGCGCACCTGGCTCGATCCCGTGCTGCGCCCCGTCGAGCGGCTGGTCTACGCCGGCTGCGGCGTGGACTCCAAGCGGAGCCAGACCTGGTTCGGATACGCCGCCGCTCTGCTGGCCTTCAACGCGGTCGGCTTCTTTCTGGTCTATGCGATCCTGCGGCTGCAGGGCGGCCTGCCGCTGAACCCGCAGGGTTTCGGCGCCCTCTCGGAGCACCTGGCGTTCAACACCGCCGCGAGCTTCGTGACCAACACCAACTGGCAGTCCTATGGCGGCGAAACGACCATGTCGCAGTTCAGCCAGATGGCTGCGCTGACCGTGCAGAACTTCGTCTCGGCGGCCACCGGGGCGACGATCGCCGCGGCTCTGGCGCGCGGCTTCGCCGGCCATCGCGGCGAAGGCGTCGGCAACTTCTGGGCCGACCTGACGCGCACCACGCTCTACGTGCTGCTGCCGGCCTCGATCATCCTGGCGACGACCCTGGTCGCCCTGGGCGTGCCCCAGACCCTGGCCGCCTCGGCGCAGGCCGCGACGCTGGAGGGCGGCGAGCAGAAGTTGTCGCTGTTCGCGGTCGCCAGTCAGCTGGCCATCAAGCAGCTGGGCATCAACGGCGGCGGCGTCTTCAACGTCAATTCCTCCCACCCGTTCGAGAACCCGACCCCGCTGACCAACTTCCTGACGGCGGTGTCGATCAACGTGCTGGGCTGGGCCGCGTTCTTCGCCTTCGGCCGCTCGGCCAAGGCGTTCAAGGACCTGCGGGCGCTGGTCGCGGCCGCAGCGGTGCTGCTCTCGCTCGGCGCGGCCGGCGTCTACCTGGCCGAGACCCAAAGCCCGCCGGCCCTGGTCGCCGCGCATGTCGACGCCAGCGCCAACATGGAAGGTAAGGAGCTCCGCTTCGGCCCGGCCGCCTCGGCCGCTTGGACCGCGCAGACCACCGGCGCCTCGAACGGCTCGGTCAACGCCATGCACGGCAGCTACATGCCGCTGGGCGGCGGGATCGCGATGTTCCTGATGATGCTGGGCGAGATCCTGCCCGGCGGCATCGGCTCGGGCATCGCCATCATGGTGGTGATGGCCCTGCTGTCGGTGTTCATCGCCGGGCTGATGGTCGGCCGCACGCCCGAGTACCTGGGCAAGAAGGTCGAGGCCAAGGAGATCAAGCTCGCCATGCTGGCCGTGCTGATCGTTCCCTTCTCGATGCTCGGCTTCTCGGCGATCGCCGCCGTGCTGCCGGAGGCGCTGAAGGGCCTGCTGAACCAGGGCCCGCACGGTCTGTCGGAGATCCTCTACGCCTACGTCTCGGCCACCGCCAACAACGGCTCGGCCTTCGCGGGCCTGACCGCCAACGCGCCCTGGTGGAACACCACGCTTGGCCTGGCCATGCTGATGGGCCGCTTCGTGCCGATCGTCGCAGTCCTGGCCATCGCCGGCTCCCTGGTCGCCAAGCCCAAGCTTGCCCCGTCGACCGGGACCCTGCCCACCGACAGCGCCCAATTCGTTGGTCTGCTGATCGGGATCATCCTCATCCTCGGCGGCCTGCAGTTCTTCCCTGCCCTCGCCCTCGGCCCGATCGTCGAGCACTTCCAAGTGCTTGGCGCCGTGGCCGGCCGCTGAACTTCGCAAGGCGTCTGAACATGACTGCGTCCTATGCACCGCAGGGAGAGGGCCGTCGCAAGGCCTCGACCCTCGCCACCAGCCTGTCCGGCCCGATGATCGTGCGCGCCGCGCGCGACGCGGTGGTCAAGCTCGACCCCCGCAAACTGACCGGCAATCCGGTGATCTTCGCCACCTGGATCGTCGCGCTCCTGGCCACGGCCTCGACGATCAATGAGATCGCGATGGGCCGCGACTTCGGCTTCGAAATCCAGATCTCCCTCTGGCTCTGGGCCACGGTGCTCTTCGCCAACCTGGCCGAGAGCGTCGCCGAAGGGCGCGGCAAGGCGGCCGCAGACTCGCTGCGCGCCGCCCGCGTCACCACCAAGGCCAAGCTGGTCGTCGATCCTTCGACCGGCACCATCGTCCCCACTCCCGCCCACAAGCTGGGCGTCGGCGAGGTGGTGCTGGTCGAGGCCGGCGACGTGATCCCGGCCGACGGCGAGATCATCGAGGGGGTCGCCTCGGTCAATGAGGCGGCCATCACCGGCGAATCCGCCCCAGTGATCCGCGAGAGCGGCGGCGACCGCTCGGCCGTCACCGGCGGCACCACCGTGGTTTCCGACTGGATCAAGGTGCGGATCACCTCCGAGGCCGGCCAGACCTTCCTCGACCGCATGATCGCCATGGTCGAGGGCGCCGACCGCCGCAAGACGCCCAACGAGATCGCGCTGGCCGTGCTGCTGGCCGGCCTGACCCTGGTGTTCCTGATCGCGGTCGTGACCCTGCTGGGCCTGGGCAAGTTCTCGGGCGTGCAGCTCTCGCCAATGGTGCTGGGCGCGTTGTTCATCACCCTGATCCCGACCACCATCGGGGGGCTGTTGTCGGCCGTGGGCATCGCAGGCATGGACCGCCTGCTGAAGGTCAACGTGCTGGCGACCTCCGGCCGCGCGGTGGAGGCGGCCGGCGATGTCGACACCCTGCTGCTCGACAAGACCGGGACCATCACCTTCGGCAACCGCATGGCCACCGAGGTCGTCGCCGCCCCCGGCGTGCGCGAGGATGCGGCCCTGCGCGCCACCCTGATGGCTTCGCTGGGCGACGAGACGCCCGAGGGCCGCTCCATCGTCGATCTGATCCGCGCCCAGGGGATCGACGTCGAGGCCCCGGACGGTGCGACCATCATCCCGTTCAGCGCCGTGACCCGCCAGTCAGGCCTGGATGTCGGCGGCCGCTCCTGGCGCAAGGGCGCGGTCGACGCGATGATCCGCAGCCTGGACCTGGCCCCGCATCAGGTTCCGGCCGAGCTGACGGCGGCGGTCGACCGCATCGCCCGCTCGGGCGGCACGCCGCTCGCGGTCAGCGAGGACGGCGCCCTGGTCGGCGTCATCCACCTGAAGGACGTCGTGAAGCCCAATGT
The DNA here is from genome assembly GCF_026411515.1 of Phenylobacterium sp. 58.2.17. Classification (NCBI taxonomy): domain Bacteria; kingdom Pseudomonadati; phylum Pseudomonadota; class Alphaproteobacteria; order Caulobacterales; family Caulobacteraceae; genus Phenylobacterium; species Phenylobacterium sp. 58.2.17. Next base: position 213,600 of record NZ_JAPMTQ010000001.1, read on the forward strand.
GAAGGAGCGGTTCGCCGACCTGCGCCGCATGGGCCTGCGCACGGTGATGATCACCGGCGACAATCCGGTCACCGCCGCGGCGATCGCCTCCGAAGCCGGGGTCGACGACTTCCTGGCCGAGGCCACCCCGGAGGACAAGCTGCGGCTGATCCGTGAGGAACAGGCCAAAGGACGGCTGGTGGCCATGTGCGGCGACGGCGCCAACGACGCCCCGGCCCTGGCCCAGTCTGACGTCGGCGTGGCCATGCAGACCGGCGCCCAGGCCGCGCGCGAGGCCGGCAACATGGTCGACCTGGACAGCGACCCGACCAAGGTCATCGAGATCGTCGAGGTGGGCAAGCAGATGCTGATCACCCGCGGCGCCTTGACGACCTTCTCGATCGCCAACGACGTGGCCAAGTACTTCGCGATCATCCCGGCGATGTTCGTGACCGCCCTGCCCGCGCTCGGCGCCCTGAACGTCATGGGACTGTCGAGCCCGCAGAGCGCCATCCTGTCAGCCGTGATCTTCAACGCCCTGATCATCGTGGCGCTGATCCCGCTGGCGCTGCGCGGCGTGCGCTACCAGGCGATCGGAGCGGCCAAGCTGCTGTCGCGCAACCTGCTGCTCTACGGCCTGGGCGGCCTGGTCGCGCCGTTCGTCGGCATCAAGCTGATCGACCTGGCCATCTCCAGCCTCGGCCTCGCGTGATGCTGATACGCGAAACCCTCGTCTCGCTGGGGCTGATCGCCCTGCTGTTCGCCTGCGCCTTCCTCGGCGGGATCGTCTGAGGCTCCCGATGATCAACACCTCCAAGAACACTCTTACCAGGACCTCCCCTATGTCTCTCTTCCGCCTCCGCCGTCACAGCCTCGCCGGCGCCGGCTTCGCCGCGATCTCGCTCTTCGCCGTTCCCGCCTTCGCCGAAGACACCAGCCCGATCGACCTGTCGTTCAACGTCGGCGCCGCGACCGACTACGTGTGGCGCGGTGTCAGCCAGACCGACGAAAGCCCGCAGATCTCGGGCGGCGTCGACGCGACGGTCGGCGGCCTGATCTATGCCGGCGGCTGGCTGTCCAACGTCGATTTCGGCAACGACACCGACTTCGAGCTCGACCTCTATGCCGGCGTTCGGCCGCAGCTCGGGCCGGTCAGCCTCGACCTCGGCGTCATCTACTACGGCTACATCAACGCCCCGACCGGTTCGGACCAGGACTTCATCGAGTTCAAGGTCGCCGGCTCGGTCCCCGTCGGCCCGGCCACCCTCGGCGCCGGCGTCTATTATTCCGACGACTTCTTCGGGGGGACCGGCAAGGCCACCTACTTCGAGCTCAACGGCTCGACGCCGGTCGCCGAGAAAGTCTCCGTCTCAGGCGCCGTCGGCTATCAGGACGTCGACTACGAGGGCGACTACACCACCTGGAACCTCGGCGTCGGCTATGCTCTCACCGACTTCCTCGGTGTCGACCTGCGCTATCACGACACCGACGAGCACGACTTCGGCGATCTCTACGAGAGCCGCGTCGTCCTCGGTCTCAAGGCCGCTTTCTAAGGAGGCGTGACCATGCTTTCCCTTATCCGCCCCGCCATCGTCTCGATGGCCTTCTTCACCCTCCTGCTGGGCCTGGCCTATCCGATGGCGATCACCGGCGTCGGCCAGGCCGCCTTCCCGGACCAGGCCAACGGCAGCCTGGTCGTCGAAGGCGGCAAGGTGGTCGGGTCCGCACTGGTCGGCCAGAACTTCGCCGAACCGCGGTACCTGCACCCGCGCCCCTCGGCCGCCGGGGCGAACGGCTACGACGCCGCCGCCTCGTCCGGCTCGAACCTCGGCCCGCTCAACCCCGACCTCGCCACGCAGGTCGCCGAGCGCGCCGCGGCCCTGCGCACGCAAGGCGTCAACGGGACGATCCCGGCCGACGCGGTGACCGCCTCGGCTTCGGGCCTCGACCCGCACGTCTCGCCGCAATACGCCCTGCTGCAGGCCGATCGCATCGCCAAGGCCCGGGGGGTGGATCCGGGGCTGGTGCGCGCGCTGTTGCAGAGCCATGTGGAAGGGCGCACCTTCGGCGTCCTCGGCCAGCCGAGGGTCAATGTGCTGATGACCAACCTCGCCCTCGACGCCCGCTTCCCGCCCCCGACCCGATGAACATGGACGAACCCCGACGCCCGGACCCGGACGCCCTGCTGGCGGCCACCCAGAGACCCGGGCGAGGACGGCTGAAGGTGTTCCTCGGGATGTCCCCCGGGGTCGGCAAGACCTTCGAGATGCTGCGCGCCGCTCGCCGCCGAAAGGCGGAGGGCGGCGACGTCGTTGTCGGGGTGGTCGAAACCCACGGCCGGAGAGAGACGCAGTCGCTGCTGCGCGGGCTGGAGGTAATGGCCCGCCGTCCGATCGAGTATCGCGAGCGAACGTTGCTCGAGTTCGACCTGGACGCGGCCTTGGATCGGCGTCCGCAGCTGTTGCTGGTCGACGAGTACGCCCATTCCAACGCGCCCGGATCGCGCCACGCCAAGCGCTGGCAGGACGTCGAGGAGCTGCTGGCCGCGGGGATCGACGTCTGGACGACGCTGAACGTCCAGCACCTGGAGAGCCTGCGCGAGGTGGTCTGGAAGATCACCGGCATCCGCCAACGCGAAACGGTCCCCGACAGCGCCCTGTCGCGCGCCGACGAGATCGAGCTGATCGATATCACGCCATCCGAGCTGCGGGAGCGGATGGCCGAGGGCAAGGTCTATATCGGCGACACCGCGCAGCTGGCCGCCGAGCGGTTCTTCAAACCCGAGAACCTGACCGCCCTGCGCGAACTGGCGCTCCGCCGCGCCGCCCAGACGGTCGACGACCAGCTGATCGGGGCGATGAAGGCCGCCGGCGTCGAGGGCCCGTGGGCCGCCGGCGAGCGGATCCTCGTACTGATCGGCCCGGACGGGGCGGCCGGAGGGCTGGTGCGGACCGGCCGGCGGCTGTCGGACATGATGATGGACGCGCCGTGGATCGTGGCCCACGTCGAGCGGCCGAACGCCCCGCCCGCCCCCGCCGGCGGCCAGGCGCGGCTGAACGAAGCGCTGAAGCTGGGCGAACAGCTCGGCGCGGCCACGGTGGTGCTGACCGGGGACGACCTGGTGGCCAGCGTGCTCGACTACGCCCGGCGCAACAACGTCACCCAGATCGTGGTCGGCAAGTCCGGCCATCGCCGCCGCAACCCGTTCCGCCGTTCGCTGATCCAGGCCTTGTTGAACGAGGCGCAGGGCGCGGCCCTGCACGTGGTCACCGAGCACGGCGAACCCGATCCGGCCCCGGTGCGCCATTCGACGCCGCTGCGCGCGTGGCCATGGGCCGGGCACGCCGGGGCCGTCGGCCTCGTCGTCCTCGCCGCACTGCTGGCCAGCGTTACGTTCCAGGTCGCCGAGACCGCCAACCTGGCGATGATCTTCATGCTGAGCGTGCTGGTCAGCGGCCTGGCGTTCGGGCTCTGGCCGGCGCTGACCGCTGCGGCGCTGAGCGCCTTCATCTACAATTTCTTTTTCCTGGAGCCGCGGCTGACGGTGCGGATCGGTCATCCCGCCGACGTGCTCACCTTCGGGGTGTTCTTCGCGGTCGCCCTGACCACCGGCTGGCTGACCGGCCGCATCCGCGATCAGGCCCGGGCGGTGGCGCAGCGGGCCTCGGCGATCTCGGCGCTGCTCGCCGCCAGCCGCCGCCTCTCCTCGGCCGCAAAGCAGGACGCCGCGGCCCAGGCCCTGGCCGAGCAGTTGGCCGCCGCCACCAGCGGCGCGGCGGTGGTGCTGACCCCCGAGCGCGACGACCTGGCGCTGACCGCCGCCTCGCCCGGCCTGGACGCCCTGGCGCCGGGCGATATGGCCGCGGCGCGCTGGGCCTGGGAAAAGGGCGAGCCGGCCGGAGCCGGCACCGGCACCTTGCCCAACTCCGCCTGGAGCTTCCGGCCGCTGCAGGGCGTCAAGGCCCGCGCCGGCGTCGCCGGGGTCGAGCCGCGCGCCCTGGCCGCCGAAGACAACGAACGCTTCGTGGCCGCCCTGCTCGACCAGGGCGCGGTCGCCCTGGAGCGCGCCGAGTTCGCCGCCCAGGCCGCCGACGCCGAGGCGCTGCGCCGCACCGACCGCCTGCGCGGGGCGCTGCTGAACTCGGTCAGCCACGACCTGCGCACGCCGCTGTCGACGGTGCTGGGCTCGGTCACGACGCTGCTGGATTACGGAAAGTCGTTGAAACCCAATGTCCAGCGCGATCTTCTTCAGTCAATCCGCGAGGAAGCCGAGCGGCTGAACCGCTATGTCGGCGACCTGCTGGACATGACCCGGCTGGAAGGCGGCGCGCTGGTCACCCGCCGCGAGTGGGTCGATATCCGCGACGTCCTGCGCGCGGCGGTCGAACGCGTGCAGCGGCGGCTGGACAAGCGCAGCGTGGCGCGCGACTTCCCCGACCAGCTGTCGATGGTCAAGGCCGACGCATCACTGCTGGAGCAGGCCCTGGTGAACATCCTCGAGAACGCGATCGCCTACAGCCCCGACGGCTCGGCGATCGAGGTCGCCGCCTATGAGGACCGCGGCAACGTTGTAGTTTCCATCGAGGACGAGGGGCGCGGCATCCCCACCGAGGAGCTGGAACGGGTGTTCGAGAAGTTCCGACGGATGGAAGAAGCCACCGACCGCGGCAAGGGCGCGGGCCTGGGCCTGGCGATCTCGAAGGGCTTCGTCGAAGCGATGGGCGGGCGAATCGCCGCCGCCAGCCCGATCCACGACGGCCGCGGAACGCGCATCCTGATCAGCCTGCCCAAGGAGCACGTCATGCCGGGGCACATGCTGTGAGCGCAAGCCGCCCGCGTATCCTGGTCATCGACGACGAGCCGCAGATCCACCGGTTCCTGCAGCCGGCGCTGGAGGCGGCCGGCTATGAGCCCGTGCGCGCCGACACCGCCGCCGACGGCCTGAAGGAAATCGCCCGCAAGGCGCCCGACGCGGTGGTGCTGGACCTCGGCCTGCCCGACTTCGACGGCAAGGAAGCGCTGACCCGCGCACGCGCCTTTTACGATGGTCCGATCATCGTGCTCTCGGCCCGCGACAAGGAGACCGAGAAGATCGACACCCTCGACATGGGGGCCGACGACTATGTGGAAAAGCCTTTTGGAGTCGGGGAGTTGCTGGCGCGGCTTCGTGTCGCTCTGCGCCACCGGCTGAAGTCGACCGGGGCCGAGCCGGTGGTGACGGCCGGCGACCTGACCGTCGACCTGGTCAAGCGGCTGGTGACCCGTGGAGGCCACGCCGTCCGTCTCTCGCCGAAGGAGTACGACCTGCTCGCGCAGCTGGTCTCCGGCGGCGGCAAGGTGATCACCCACCGCCAGCTGCTGACCGCCGTCTGGGGGCCGGCCCATGAGGCCGACGTCCAGTATCTGCGGGTGTTCGTCGCCCAGCTGCGCCAGAAGGTCGAGCCTGACCCGGCCGCCCCGACCCTGATCACCACCGAGCCTGGGGTCGGCTATCGCTGGACCGGCTGAAGCGTGCCGCGCTTGGTCAGGGCCAGCACTCCGTCATAGGGGATCGCCGGGATCTCGCGCACCCGCATCCGCCACCACGCGCCCCAGCCCATCTGGCGCGGGCCGGCCGGCACCGAGCCGTCGGCGCTGGCGACGCCGAGCGCGGCGAAGCACAGTCGCGTGCGCGGGGTGTGATAGCTGTCGGTGCAGACGATTACGCCAGGCGCCCCACGCGCACGGACATACTTCGCGGCGGCGACGACGGTCTGCAAGGTGTCGAGGCTGTCCTCGTCCAGCACCAGCCGCTCGGCCACCAGCCCCATGGCGGTCAGCCGCTCAGCCATGATCGAGGCCTCGGACGGCCCGTAGCGGCCGACCCCGCCGGAACAGAAGACCAGGCTGGCGGGATGCGCCTCGGCCAACCGAAAGCCGCCCTTGATGCGGCGGATCAAGGCGGGGCTGGCCTGACCGTCCGGGCGGACGGCGGCGCCGAGGATGACGATGAGAGGATCGGACACGGGCCGGAGAATGGCGACGGCCGCGCCCCGACGCTAGGCCCCCGCGTTCATCGGCGGGCGGTATTCCTCAAGAAGATCTTCCTGCTCGGCCAGGCGCACGGCGCTGCGCACGTTGAGACGGGTCAGCACGTCGGCATCGTCGCCATAGGTGTCGCGCGCATAGGCCAACTGCTCGCGCCAGGCGATCCGCGCCAGACTATCGGTCTCGCCGACGAACAGGATGTCGATCCCGCGATCGGCCGGCTTGCAGATGACGTAGTTCGCGCCGGCCGGCGGCAGAACGCGATCCTCCTCCAGGGCCGAATACCGGTAAAGGGCGCCGGACTTACCGGCGATTTCGACGTGACGACGGGTCAACCCACGCTCCCGACCTATAGGCGCTTAATCAGGGGACGGACCGAGCCGCCCCGGCCCCCTTAGGGCCTGCGACTTGGGCGAAATCTTGGCCGCCGCCTGCGACCTAGGATCACCTTGTCGCGAGACGCGTTCGATAGGCTGGCGCCACGGAACAACCTTCGCCATAAGGCGTTCGGCGTGTTGAGGCGGCTCTGCTAGGTTCAAGCTTGAGGCGTTTCGACTCAAGCGGACGCTAGCTGACGAGGCCCGACGCGAGCCGATGGAACGACCCGCCGATTTCAGCGTGATGGAGACCGATGGCGGCCGCCGGGCGGTGCTGTCGGGCGACTGGACGGCGACGGCGGCCGGCGACGCGGTGAGCCGTCTGGTGGCCGCCGTGCGCGGCGAGGCGCTCTCCGGGATCGACCTGACCAGCGTCCGCCGGCTCGACACCGCGGGGGCCTACGGCATCCTGCGCGCCGTCGCCGACCACCCCGCCGCCGACCACATCGACGCCCGCCCCGAGACCCATCGGCTGCTGGAACTGGTCGCCGCTGCGGCCCGCAACAAGCCGGCCAAGCGCCAGGAGCCGCGCGGCTTCTACGAGCTGGCGATCCGCACCGGGCGCGGGGTGTTCAACCTCGGCGCCGAAATCTTCGAGACCATGGCGTTCGTCGGCCACCTGCTGGTGGTCGTCGGCCGCACGATCGCCAATCCGGGGCGCATTCGCTGGGCCGCCTGCGTGTCGCTGGCCGAGCGGGCGGGGCTGGACGCGATCCCGATCGTCACCCTGACCTCGTTCTTCATCGGCGCCGTCGTCGGGCTGCTGGGCGCCAACATGCTGCGCCAGTTCGGGGCCGAGGTGTTCGCCGTCGAGCTGATCGGCATCGCCGTGTTCCGCGAGTTCAACATCCTGATCACCGCCATCCTGCTGGCGGGTCGCTCGGCCTCGGCCTTCGCCGCCGAGATCGGATCGATGAAGATGAACCAGGAGGTCGACGCCATGAAGGTGATGGGCGTCGATCCGTTCGAGGCGCTGGTCTTTCCGCGCTTCGCCGCCCTGCTGACGATCATTCCGCTGCTGACGTTCGTGGCGACGATATCGGGGCTGGTCGGCGGCCTGTTGGTGACCTGGACGGTGCTCGACCTCGGCCCCTCGTTCTTCCTGCAGCGGATCCTGGACAATGTCGGGCCGACGCATTTCTGGATCGGCCTGTCGAAGGCGCCGATCATGGCCGCAGTGATCGCGGGCATCGGCTGCCGCCAGGGCATGGAGGTCGGCGGCGACGTGGAGTCGCTGGGCCGCCGCGTCACCGCCGCAGTCGTGCACGCGATTTTCGCCATCATTCTGATCGATGCCGTCTTTGCGCTGATCTACATGCAGTTGGATGTCTAAGTGGCGGATTTAGCCGATCAATCCCTGCTCGACGACGACGCCCCGGCCATCGAGGTGCGCGGCCTGCGCTCGCAATTCGGCGACCACGTGGTGCACGACAACCTCGACCTGACCGTCGAGCGCGGCGAGGTGCTGGGCGTGGTCGGCGGGTCGGGCACCGGCAAGTCGGTGCTGCTCAACTCGATCATCGGCCTGCGGCAGCCAGACGCCGGCACGGTCAAGGTGCTGGGCCAGGACATCCAGCGCACCAGCCGCCGCCGCTGGTCGGAGATCGAGAGCTGCTGGGGCGTGCTGTTCCAGCAGGGGGCGCTGTTCTCGAACCTGACCGTGCGCGAGAACGTCGCCGCACCGATGTACGAGCACACCAAGCTGCCCCGCCGCGTGGTGCACGAGTTGGCCGATCTGAAGATCGCGCTGGTCGGCCTGCGCCCCGGCGCCGGCGACCTGAAGCCGGCCGAGTTGTCCGGCGGCATGCGCAAGCGCGCGGGCCTGGCCCGAGCGCTGGCCCTGGACCCGCAGCTGCTGTTCCTCGACGAACCGACCGCGGGCCTGGACCCGATCGGCGCCGGCGCCTTCGACGAGCTGATCCGCGACCTGTCCGACAGCCTCGACCTGACGGTGTTCATGATCACGCACGACCTCGATACGCTCTACTCGATAACCGACCGTGTGGCCGTCCTGGCCGACAAGCACGTGGTCGAGGTGGCGCCCGTCGCCGAGCTTGAGCGTTCACAGCATCCGTGGATCCAAGAGTACTTCCTTGGACCGCGCGGCCGCGCGGCGGCCGTTGCGGCCCATAGAGCCGGGAAACCAGCCTGATGGAAAAAGACGCCAACTACGCCCTGGTGGGCTTTTCGACCCTGCTGCTGGTGACCGGCCTGCTGATCTTCGTGGTCTGGCTGGCGCGGCTGAGCTTCGCCCAGGACTACGATGTCTATGACATCATCTTCCAAGGACCGGTCCGCGGCCTGAGCCAGGGCGGCGAGGTGCATTTCAACGGCATCAAGGTCGGCGAGGTGACGAAGATCCAGCTCGACCCGGCCGATCCGAACCGGGTCATCGCCCGGGCGCGCGTCACCTCCGACGTGCCGATCCGCGTCGACTCCTACGCCACGCTGGAGCCGCAGGGCATCACCGGCATCAACTACGTGCAGATCACCGCAGGGACCCCGGCCAAGCGGCTGCTGAAAGACACCGTCGATCCCGGCAAGGTGCCCAAGCTGCGGACCCAGCGCAGCGCGCTGTCTGACCTGCTGGAAGGCGGCGGCACGGTGCTGACCCGCACGGTCGAGGCGCTGGACCGCGTCAACCGCGTGCTGTCCGACCAGAACATCAAGAAGTTCGGCGACGCGGTCGAGGACGCTCAGGCCGTCACCGCCGAACTGCGCGAACGCAAGGCGCTGATCGCCGACGCCCAGAAGGCGCTGCAGAACATCGACGCCGCCGCCGTCCAGATCGCCGAGCTCAGCAAGTCGAGCCAGGCGCTGGTCGACGGCGAAGGTAAGCGGACCCTGGCCAACCTGGCCGACGCCGCCGGCGAGGCGCAGGTGGCGGCCAAGGACATCCGCACCATGGTCGGGCGTCTGGACGGCCCGACCAACGACTTCGCCACCAACGGATTGCCGCAACTCACCTCGGCCATCCAGTCCCTGCAACAGACCGCCGATTCCCTGGATCGGCTGATCCGCGACGTCGAAGCCAACCCCCGCGGCCTGGTCGGCAAGTCCCCGGCCCAGGAGGTCAAGGTCAAGCCATGAACGCCCTGAAGCGCACCCTCTCCGTCCTAGGCCTCACGGCCATGGCGATCGCCCTCGCCGGCTGCATCACCCTGCTGCCCGACGAAAAGCCGGCCCAGCTCTACCGCTTCGACGGCGGCGTTCAGCCGGCCGCGGCAAGCCAGGGCGCGCCGTTCGCCGTGGCGCGGCTGGGCGGCTCCTTCGTGCAGGCGGCCGCCAACGACCGCATGCTGACCATCACCGGGAGCCGGGCGGCCTATATCGCCGACTCGCGATGGGTATCGCCGGCCTCGGTGCTGTTCAACGAGGCGCTGTCGCGGGCCTTCAACGCCGACGCCGGTCCGGCGCGGCTGCTGACCCGCGGCGATTTCAGCAAGGCCGACTACGTGCTGCGCGTGGACGTGACCGAGTTCGAAGCGGTCTATGATCAGGGGGCCCGGGCCGCGCCCGAGGTTTCGGTGTCGTTGCGCGCGACCCTGAGCGGCGCTGACCGCCAGTTGGCCGGCTCGAAGACCTTCGAGGTCCGCGTGCGGGCCACCGACAACCGCGTTTCGGCGATCGTCGCAGCCTATGACCAGGCGGTTGGCCAGGCGCTGGGCGAATTGGTCGCCTGGACCAACAACCGAGGGGTTTAGGCCTCGAGCCCGGCGATGCGCTTGGCGGCGGTCACGGTGTTCTGCAGCAGGCACGCCACCGTCATCAGGCCGACGCCGCCGGGCACCGGAGTGATGTGGCCGGCCACCGCGAGGGCTTCCTTGTAGGCCACGTCGCCGACCAGCTTGGTCTTGCCCTCGGCGGCCTTGACCGGATCGCGGAACGGCACGCGGTTGATGCCGACATCGATCACCGTGGCGCCCGGCTTGATCCAGTCGGCCTTGACCATCTGCGGGCGGCCTACGGCGGCCACCAGGATGTCGGCTTCACGGCAGACAGCGGCCAGGTCTTGGGTGCGCGAATGGGCGATGGTCACCGTGCAGTCGGCGGCCAGCAGCAGCTGCGCCACCGGCTTGCCGACCAGCACCGAGCGGCCGATCACGACGGCGCGCTTGCCGGTCAGGTCGCCCAGCGTCTCGCGGAGCAAAATCATGCAGCCGAGCGGCGTGCAGGGCACCAGCGAGGGCAACCCTTGGGCCAGCCGGCCGGCGTTGACGACGTGCAGGCCGTCGACGTCCTTGGCCGGGTCGATGGTCTCGATGACCGCCTTTTCGTCCAGGCCCTTGGGCAGCGGCAGCTGCACCAGGATGCCGTGGATCGCCGGATCGCCGTTGAGCTGGCGCACCAGGGCCAGCAGATCGTCCTGGCTGACGTCGGCCGGCAGGCGATGGGTGACCGAGTGCATGCCGGCGGCCTTGGAGTGCTCGCCCTTGGAGCGGACATAGACCTGGCTGGCGGGATCCTCGCCAACCAGCACCACCGCCAGACCCGGCTGCAGGCCGTGCTGAGCCTTGAGCGCAGCCACCTCCTGCGCCACCTCGGCGCGCAGGCGCTCGGCCGTGATCTTGCCGTCGATGATCTGGGCCTGGGACATGCGCTCTCCTGGGGGTCGGAACTGGCGCAGCCAGTACCCGTTCAGCCTGCGCCGCGCAATGCGGCGGGACCTCCAGACATGAGCGGCAAAGTCACCCACGTCTTCACCCAGTTCGCCACCGACGTCTCGCGATTGACCGGGCGCCCGCTGGCGTTCGTCGTCTGTTGCGCCCTTGTTGCCCTATGGGCGATCAGCGGGCCGCTGTTTGGTTTTTCGGACACCTGGCAGCTGGTGATCAACACCGCCACGACCATCGTGACCTTCCTCATGGTGTTCCTGATCCAGAACACCCAGAACCGGGACAATAGCGCCCTGCACGCCAAGCTTGACGAGCTGATCCGCGTGTCGAAGGCGCATAACTCTTTCATCGGCATAGAGAATTTGCCTGACAAGGACCTCGAGAAGATCCTCAGCGAACTCGACGAAGCCTCGACCCGAGTGCGGCAGGAAGCCGGCGCCCCGAGCCACCGACGCCAGCACAAGACCAAGGCGGCGCCTCGCCGCCCCGCCCGCAAGCGCACCTAGCGGCGCATCCAGGCGGCCACCGCCCAGGCGTGTGAATCGTGGCGCAAGGCGGCGATCGCCTCCAGCGGGGACAGCCACACAAGCATATGATCTTCTTCGATTTTCAACGCCGCATCCTCGGCGACGAGATCGAGGACGAAGAAGGCGCTGCGGTTGTTCCAGGCCTCCCCCTCGGTGTTGACGAAGAACTGGTCTGCCATGGCGTAGGGCTCGCGGACGGCGACCTTCAGGCCGGCCTCCTCGCCGAACTCGCGCACCACGCCCTGCTCGGGACTCTCGCCTGGATCGACCCCGCCGCCGGGCAGGTCGATCCAGGCCGCACCGTCAGGTTTTACGATCCGCACCACAGCAACCTGCCCGTCGCGTTCGAGGATCCCGAACGCCGCCGGGCGGTCGGCATACGTCCGTCCAGCCCTCCGATCGCCGAACTGAGGCGCGACCCGCACCGGCTCAGTCCTTGCCGTACAGGGAATCGAACGGATCGGCCTTACCCGCCAGCACGTCGTCGACGCGCAGCACCGGCCAACCGACGGTCGCCTTTTCGCTGCCGCGCCAGGCCGAAACGATCATGTCGCGCAGCTCCGAAGCCCCGACCGCCAGGCGGCCGGCGGCGAACTCCACGCCCCTGCGGTCGCCGGCCGCCAGCCCGCCGGCCTTCTCCAGCTCATAGAGCGGGATCACGTAGGCGCTTGTATCGGTGAGATAATCCACGGTCCGCGCCTCGATCGAGCAGTCGCACGCTTTCAGCGGCTGCATGCGTATCGCCACATCGGCAGGTTTAACGTTCGCGAAGACGAACTCGCTCTCGAACGGGCCGTGGATGCGGGCGCTCGTGTAGCCCTTGGGGTTCGGGTACTCGCCCCAGCCGTTGTAGTGCACGGTGACGTGCAGCGGCTGGGCGCCGTCGCCGACGAAGTGCGAGAGGTCGCCGATGGTCTGGAGGATCTGGGCCTCGCGGCGCATCAGGTCGCGCTTGTACCAGGCCTTGCGCACCGGGTTCTTCTCGCGCGCGGCCATGTGGGTCAGCACCCGCCAATAGCCGAAGTCCTTGGTCAGCTGCTGGTGGCGGTCGACGATCGAATACGGGAGATAGCCCGCCTTCCAGCTGTCGAGGCCGGCGGCCTGCAGGCCCTTTTCGTAGTCGGCGCGGTTGGCGGGCAGCGGCTTGAACGACGGACCGCCGAGCAGCTTGCCCTCCTCGTCGAGGTCGAGGAAGTGGCCGGCGTCGCGGTTGTGGTCGTGGATGCGGCCCGCCCCCTTGGAGCGGTCCTGCTCACGCGAGAGCTCGCCGATGTCGCGCACCGCCGCCGGCGTGCGCAGGAAGGCCGGAACCTCGGCGGGCAGCGCGCGGGCCGCCGCCTCGCCGACCATCCGATGCCCCATCGCGCCCCAGGCGTGGGCCTGGGCGGGCAGGATACAGAGCGCGGCGACGGCGGCGAGCAGCTGAGCTTTCATGCGATTCCGTTTAGGCGATCTTGAGCGCGGCCTCCACCCGCTTCACCCAGGCCTGGACGCGCGGGTAGCGAGCGAGATCAAAGCCGCCCTCGTGGGCGACGCGGGTGTAGGCGACGAGTGCGACGTCCGCGAGACTGGGAACTTCGCCGACCAGGAACGACGAGGCCGCCAGGCCGTCTTCCAGCCGCTGCAGTGCGCCGTTGCCGCGTTCCACCAGCCGGGCTTCGAGCTCGGAGACCGGCTTGCCGGCATAGCGGACCTGGAAGCGGGCCACGGCGACGTAGGGCTCGTGGCTGTATTGCTCCCAGAACATCCATTCGAGCATCCGCGCGCGGTCGTAGGCGTCGGCGGGGATCAGATCCGAGCCTTCAGCCAGGTGGACGATGATCGCGTTGGACTGGGCCAGCGGACGCCCGTCGCCCAGCACCACCAGCGGCACCTGGCCGGCCGGATTGAGCGCCAGAAACTGAGCCGTGCGCGACTCGCCGCGCAGGATGTCGGTCTCGATCCACTCGTATTTGCGGCCAAGATAGTCGGCCACCCACTTCACCTTCAGGCAGTTGCCCGAGATGGAATCGCCATAGATGCGCATGCCTCAACCCCTTGCTTCCCAAGGGGTTGATAGCCTCCCGCGGGCTACGGTCAAAGCGCTCGTGGCGATATGTCGCGAGGCGGCGTCGTTCACGTGGGGTTGATCTCTCGCTCGGAGTCCGGGTACGAAGGCCGCCGCTGCCAAGATCAACGACGAAGGAGCCGCCGTCATGCGACGTCGCCTCGCCGCCCTTGCCGCCCTCCCCTTCTTCTTTGGGCTGACGCAAAGCGCACAAGCTGCGCCTCAATCGGACCCGCTCGGGGACCTGATCGTTTCGGCCCTGACCGGCGCTCTGCCGGGCACCCCGGACTTCCGGATGAAGGCCACCCTCTATCACGCCGGCGCCAAGGGCGTGGGCAGCCTGGACTCGCTCGGCTGCAAGGTGGTCGCGATGCGCACCGTGGCCGTCGACACCAAGCTGATTCCGCGCCGCACCCGCCTGTTCATCAAGGAAACCGTCGGCCTGCCGATGCCCGACGGCTCCAAGCACGACGGCTTCTGGTACGCCTCCGACACCGGCGGCGCGATCAAGGGCGAAAAGATCGACCTGTTCACCGGCCATGGCTCGTCGTCGATGCGCCCGCTGATGGCGCTGAACCTGGCCAAGCTGACCGTCGCCAAGGCCGGCGAATTCAAGGGCTGCCCGCCCGCCTGACGGGCCCGCCGCCAGGGCGGCGACAGGCCGCATGGCCCGACCTCTCACGCTGTTGAATGATGCTTCGAGGGTGCTGGAACTTCCCAGCGCCTCGAGCATTTCAGCGTCCCTACCGCCGGGCGCGCCTCGGCGTGCACGGCGGCTGCCAAAGGCCCGTGTAACTTGTCCGATATCCGCGCGGGCGATCTCGTCGAGTGCATCGACGACACGCCCAGCCGTCCCGAGAGCCAGATCATGCCTGACCTCGGGGCGCTCTACACCGTCACTCGCATCCGCGCCGTCGGCGACGGCGCCAGCGTCCGGCTCAAGGAGCTGACGCCCAGCTGCCATCTCGGCGGCGTCTGCGCCTGCGGCGACTGCGGCTGGGACGCCGGCCGCTTCCGCAAGGTCTATCGCCCGAACGGCGAGTTCATCGCCTCGCTGTTCTGCGACGTGCCCGACGCGGTCGAGGCGCCCGAGCTGGTCGACTAGAGCCCTTCCCACTCACGATGATCATCGTGAGTGGGTAAGAAGGGCTCTAACTCAAAGAATCGACCCTGTTCATCCCGACCGGCTTGATTCAAGCCGACCGGGACAGGGTCTAGAGGTCGGCCAGCCTGGGCCCTGCCCTGCTATTGCCGGGCCATGGCGGCCTTGAGGTAGGCCTCCGCCGTGACCTTCTTGTCGGCGTCGCTCATCTCGTCGCCTGAGACGTCGATCAGCGCTTTCTTCACAACGCCGGTGAAGCGGAACGGCGAGGGATACTCGTCGTCCATGATCGGGGAGCCGGCATCGGCGCCGATGCACACCCCTGCCGCCAGGCCCAGCGACATCGGGATGGTGACCGGCAGGTCGCCCTTGCCGACGCTCTTGCCGTCGACATAAAGCGTGATCGTCGCTGGAACGCCCTTGCCCTTGGCCAGGTCCGGCTTGCCGGTCGGCTTGAACTCGAAGCTGAAAACGTGGTCGCCCTCGGGGACGGCGCTGTCGGCGATCACCTTGTAACGGGCGTCGGCGCAGTAGTTGTAGCCATAGGTCAGCTTGCCGTCCTTGACGTAGAACACGAACCCGCCGTCGCAGCCGCCCATCGAGAACAGCGCGCCTTCCGCCCCCCCTTTGGGCACCGAAGCGTGAACCGAGATCGAATGCGTGACATTGACCAGGGTGGGCGCGGCCATCAGGGGCACCGTCTGGGTGCCCGGATAGTAGCGGTACTTTTTGCGCCGAGGAGCGACCTGCGGCCGCTCGTCGGCGAAGCGCAGGGTGCCGCGACTGTCGATCGGCAGGACATTGTACTTGCCCGCTTCGACATACCACATGCCGATCATGGCGATCAGGCGGTCGCGCTCCTTAGCCGCGAGGTCGTTGGTCTCGGCGAAGTCGGATGTGAGATCATAGATTTCCCAGCCCTTCGCATCGAGTTCGGTCAGCTTGTCGTAGGTGATCGGAGCGCCGAACCCGAGGCCCGATTCCACGAACGATTGGCCTGGCCACGGGCACACGGCTCGCCAGCCGTCGTGATAGAGCGAGCGGTGCCCGAACATCTCGAAGTACTGGGTGATGTGCATGGCCGGCGCCTTGGCGTCGTCGAACGACGACTTCAGGCTGAACCCCTGGATCGGCGACTGGGTGACGCCCTTGATAGACGCCGGTGGCGTGATCCCGAGGCAGTCCAGAACCGTCGGCACCATGTCGATCGCGTGGGCGTACTGGCTGCGGATTTCACCCTTGGCCTTGATACCCTTGGGCCAGGCCACGATGAACGGATCGGCCGTGCCGCCACGGTAGGTTTCGCGCTTCCACCGCCGGAAGGGGGTATTGCCCGCGTGGGTCCAGCCCCAGGCGTAGTGGTTGAAGTACTTCGGCCCGCCGAGGTCGTCGATGGCGGCCAGATTCTGCTCCAGGTTCTCCGGGACGTTGTTGAAGAACTTGCCTTCGTTGACCGATCCGGTCGGTCCGCCCTCAGCGCTGGCGCCGTTGTCGGAGATCACCATGATCAGGGTGTTCTCGTACTCGCCCATCTCCTTCAGGAAGGCGATCAACTCGCCGATGTGATGGTCGGTGTGTTCCAGATAGCCGGCGAACACCTCCATCATCCGCGCATAGAGCCGGCGCTCGTCAGCGGGCAGCTTGCTCCAGTCCTGCACGTCGGGATCGTGACGCGACAGCACGGTGTCCTTGGGGATGATCCCGAGTTTCTTTTGCTGGGCGAAGGTCTTTTCGCGATAGGCGTCCCAGCCGTCGTCGAACTTGCCCTTGTACTTGTCGGCCCATTCCTTGGGGACGTGATGCGGCGCGTGCATGGCGCCGGTGCAGAAGTACATGAAGAACGGTTTGTCCGGGGCGACCTGCTTGGCGTCGGCGATCATCGCCTTGGCCTTGGCGACGAGGTCCGGGGTCAGGTGATAGCCCTGCTCCGGCGTGGTTTCGGGTTCGGTCTGCGAGTTGTCGCGGACGAGTTCGGGGTAGTACTGGTGGGTGTCGCCGCCCAGGAAGCCATAGTAGCGCTCGAACCCGCGGCCGAGCGGCCAACGATCATAGGGCCCGGCCGCAGAGGCCGTCTCCGCCGGCGTCAGGTGCCATTTGCCCAGGGCGTAGGTGTTGTACCCGTTCTGGAGCAGGATCTCGGACAGGAAGCCGTTTTCCATCGGGATCTGGCCATTGGCCCCGGGATAACCCTCCGACCCTTCAGTGATGCAGGCCATGGCGTTGGAGTGGTGGTTGCGGCCGGTGATCATGCACGAGCGCGACGGCGAGCAGAGCGCGGTCGTGTGCATGTTGTTGAAGCGCAATCCATCGGCGGCCAGCGCGTCCAAGTTGGGTGTCTTGATTGGGCTCCCGAAGCACCCGAGATGCCCGAATCCGGTGTCATCGAGCACGATGAAGAGGACGTTCGGCGCGCCGGGTTTGGCCTGCGGCGTCGCCGGCCAGGCCGGCTTGGAGACGTCGAAGGTCCGGCCGATCACGCCGGGAAAGGCCTGGCCTGGTTCATACTCGGTAAGCGGCATCTGGGTTCCTCCCTAGGGGTTGAAGGCACCCTGCCCCTGCGCGTCGCCCGCCCGCCATCAGGTGTTCCCCGCAATGCCTTCGCCATAGCCCCCCACATCCCGAGAGACCCCATGAACAAACCCAACTTCTTCTTGATCTCCGGCGGGCCCGGGGTCGGCAAGACCACCCTGCTGGAGGAATTGCGCCGCCGCGGCGAGCGGGTTGTCGAGGAGACCCATCGCAGGATCATCCGCGAAGGACGCGCAGAGAGCGGCAGCCTGCGGCTGGGAACGCTGGCCGCGCGGGAGGACATCGCCAGGTTCGAGGCGATGGGCGAGGTGCAGGAGCGGGTCTTCTTCGATCGCGGGGTCGTCGATAGCCTGACGCCCCAGGCGCCGCGCTGGATGTGGGCGGCCGCCAAACGCCTGCGCTACAACGACCTGGTCTTCACGCCTCCACCCTGGCCAGAGATCTACACGCAGGACGAGGAGCGCAGGCAGACCTTCGAGGATTGCCTGGCGACGCACGAGACGATGAGGCGGCAGTTGCTGGATCTGGGCTACACGCCGGTCACGGTTCCGCCGGCTTCGGTGGAGGCCCGCGCGGCGTTCGTGCTGGAGGTCACGGCCAGCCTGGGCTTCGGGGCGTAGACCGGCACAAACACCACAACCCCGCAGCGTTCTGTATCGGCGGTCGGTGGGGAACCGAACGGCCCTTGACCCATTGGGATTGGCTGTATCCTTTGGGTTGTATTCAGCGACCATCGTCGCTGGCGACTGTGGGACGGCAGACACCAGGCGTGGTCGGCGAGGCGAGAACGGCGTTGCAGGTGTCCGCGCATTCCGGCGTGCTGACGGCGCTGAGCCAGGCGCCTTTGGGCATCGCCATTTTCGACCGCGAGATGCGCTATCTGGCGGCCTCGAGCCGGTTCCTGTCCGAACAGGGCCTGCCCGGCGATCTGCCCCTAGTCGGCAGACACCACTACGAGGTCTTTCCGGACATCCCCGAGCGGTGGCGCGAGATCCACCGGCGCGCGCTGGCCGAGGGGTTGGAGCTCAGCCACGAGGCCGACCCCTTCGAGCGCTCCAACGGGCGGGTGGACTGGATCCGCTGGTCGCTGAAGCCCTGGCGCGACGAGGCCGGCGAGATAGGCGGGCTGGTGCTCTACACCGAGTTCGTAACGCCCAATGTCGAGGCCCGCGCGCGGCTGGAGGCGGCCGAGGCGCGCTATCGCGCGGTGTTCGACCAGGCGGCGATGGGCGTGGCGCGTGTGGCCCCCGACGGGCGCCTGCTGGAGGTGAACGACCGGTTCTGCGCGATGCTGGGCTAT
Organism: Phenylobacterium sp. 58.2.17; assembly: GCF_026411515.1. Classification (NCBI taxonomy): domain Bacteria; kingdom Pseudomonadati; phylum Pseudomonadota; class Alphaproteobacteria; order Caulobacterales; family Caulobacteraceae; genus Phenylobacterium; species Phenylobacterium sp. 58.2.17. Next base: position 232,104 of record NZ_JAPMTQ010000001.1, read on the forward strand.
GGCCGTGACGAAATGACGGGCATGACCTTCCAGCAGATCACCCATCCCGAGGACGTGGACTCCAACATCACGCTCACCGAGGCTCTGCTGGCCGGCTCGATCGAGACCTACTCGATGGAGAAGCGCTACATCGCCAAGGGCGGCCAGGTGACTTGGAACAACCTGACCGTGGCGCTGGTGCGAAACAGCGCCGGCGAGCCCGACTACTTCGTCTCGATCATCGACGACATCGGCGCGCGCAAGCAGGCCGAGGCCGAGCAGAAGCGATACCAGGGCCAGCTGCGGTTGATGATCAACGAGCTGAACCACCGGGTGAAGAACACCCTGGCCACGGTGCAGTCGATGGCCTCGCAGACCCTGCGCGGCGAAAGCGATCCCGAGATCGTCTACGAAAAGCTGGAGGCGCGGCTGCTGGGCCTGTCGCAGGCCCATGACGTGCTGACCCGCGAGAGCTGGCATGGGGCGGACCTGCGCGACCTGGCCGAGCGCGCCCTGGGGCCGTTCCTGGACGCCGCCGCCGACCAGATCACCTTGCGGGGGCCGGCGGCCTGGCTGCAGCCGGGCGCGGCGCTGTCGATGGCGCTGGTCCTGCACGAGCTGGCGACCAATGCGGTCAAGTACGGCGCGCTGTCGGTCGTCGAGGGCAAGGTCGACATGACCTGGACGCTGGAGGGCCAGCATCTGCAGGTGGTCTGGACCGAGCGCGGCGGGCCGCGAGTCGAACCGCCGCGTCGCAAGGGGTTCGGCACGCGGCTGATCGAACGCGGCCTGCGCGGCGAGCTGCGGGGCGCAGTGACCATGGACTACGCGCGCAGCGGCCTCGTCTGCACCATGCAGGCGCAGCTGGCCCAACGTAGCGACCAGCTGAGCCTGTTCGAGGGCGTCTGAGGCCTCAGGTCTCGACGAAGGCCTTTTCCAGCACGAAGTCGCCGGGGGCGGCGAGCGAGCCCTCCTCGTAGCCGCGCTCGACCAGCAGGGCCTTAAGATCAGCCAGCACCGAGGGGCCGCCGCACAGCATCAGGCGGTCGACAGCCGGGTCCAGCGGCGGCACGCCGAGGTCCTCGAAGATCTTGCCCGAGGTGATCAGGTCGGTGATCCGCCCCTGGGTGCGGAACGGCTCGCGGGTGACGGTCGGGTAGTAGCGGAGCTTGTCGCCGATGACCTCGCTGAGGATCTCGTCCTCACGCAGCTCCTTCTCGAACAGCTCGGCGTAGTTCAGGTCCGCGACGTTGCGCACGGTGTGGGTGACGATCACCTCGTCGAAGCGGTCGTAGACTTCCGGGTCGCGGGCTAGCGACAGCCAGGGGGCCAGGCCGGTGCCGGTGCCGACCATGTAGAGCCGCTTGCCGGGCTTGAGCCCGTCGAGCACCAGGGTCCCGGTCGGCTTCTTGCCGATCAGCACTTCGTCGCCGACCTTGATCTTCTGCAGGCGCGAGGTCAGCGGGCCGTCGGCGACCTTGATCGAGTAGAACTCGAGTTCGTCGTGCCAGGACGGGCTGGCGATCGAATAGGCGCGGACCAGCGGCTTGCCGTCGACTTCGAGGCCGACCATCACGAATTGGCCGGACGAGAAGCGCAGGCCCGGGTCGCGGGTGGTGCGGAACGAGAACAGTTCGTCGGTCCAGTGCTGAACCCAGGTCACGGTCTCGACCATGAAGGCGCCGCGCGCCTTCGAAGCGGCCGGGGCCGGAGCGATTACATCAGTCATGACGAGTCTTTGGCTGCCGTAGGGTCGGCGCGAGCCGCCGACGAGGTTGGAGCGTATGTAGCAACGCCGCCGTCAGATGTCGCCGCCGACATTGGCGACGGCGCCCGGGGCGCGCGCGACGTGGATGCCGCATTCGGTCTTGTCCTGACCAGCCCAGCGGCCGGCACGGACGTCCTGGCCCTCTTCCACCGGCTTGGTGCAGGGCCAGCAGCCGATCGAGGGGAAACCCTGGGCGACGAGCGGATGGGCGGGCAGGTCATGCTCACTCATATAGGCGTCCAGCTCGGCCTTGCCCCAGTTGGCCAGCGGATTGAACTTCACCTGGCCGTCGGCCTGCTCGACCACCGGCAGCGACAGGCGGTCGCCGCCGTGGAAGCGCTTGCGGCCGGTGATCCAGCCATCGAACTCGGCCAGGGCCCGGTCCAGCGGCACGACCTTGCGCACTTCACAGCAGGCGTCGGTGTCGGTCTGCCAGAGCTTGGCGTCCGGATCGGCCACCGCCAGATCGTTGAAGGCCGGGCGCAGGTCGCGCACGTCGGTCAGGCCGAGCCTGGCCGCCAGGTTCTTTCGATAGTCGAGCGTCTGGCCGAACAGCATGCCGGTGTCGAGGAACAGCACGGGGGTGTCCGGCTTGATCTTCGAAACCATGTGCAGCAGCACCGCGGACTCCGCCCCGAAGGACGAGACCAGAGCCAGCTTGTCGCCGAACGCCTCGACCGCCGATTCCAGCACGGTGGCCGGATGGGCGTGGCGCAGTTCGGCGTCGAGCCGGGCTGCGAGGGACGGACGCTCCAACTGATCGAAGGCCATGGTCAGCTCACTCCCTTTCGGCGAAGGCCGGCGCCCGGCGGTCGGCCGCGCGCTGGTAGACGTGACGTTGGCGGTGGGCGGTGTGGGCCCACTGTTCGGGGGTCGAGCCGTCGGCCGGCTCGAAGGCGTCGAAGCCGACCCGAACCATGAAGCCGGCCTGCTCGCGCAGCACGTCGCCGACGGCGCGGATCTCGCCCTTGAACCCGTAGCGCTCGCGCAGCAGGCGCGCGGCGGTGTAGGCGCGGCCGTCGTTGAACTTCGGGAAGGCCACCGCCACCAGGGCGATGCGCGGCAGGTCGTAGGCCAGGACCTCGACCTCCTCTGCCGGCTCCAGCCGCACGCCGACGGAGCGGCCCTCGGCCAGCAGCCGCTCGCCCTCGCTCTGGAAGCGGGTCAGCGAGATGATCAGGTCGCCGCGGACCAGGTCCTCGTCGTCGCCGACGTGGGTGTAGGGATCCTCGACCAGCGAGAACTGGCCGTCCGTCAGCTTAATTCGCGTCGGCATAGACGGCCTCCTTGAAGGGAACGACGCCGGTGCGGCGGAAGGTGTCGAGGAAGCGTTCCTGACCCTGGCGCTCGCGCAGATAGACCTCGACCAGGGTGTCGATGGCGGGCGCGACGCGGTCGGCCGGCAGGGCCGGGCCCAGCATCGAGCCGACGGAGGCGTCTTCCGCTCCCGAGCCGCCAAGGGTGAGCTGGTAGAATTCCTCTCCCTTCTTATCGACGCCGAGGATGCCGATGTGGCCGACATGGTGGTGGCCGCAGGCGTTGATGCAGCCGCTGATCTTGATCTTCAGCTCGCCGATCTGCTCGGCGCGGTCCTGGTCGGCGAAGGTGCGGGCGATGTCCTGGGCGATCGGGATCGCCCGGGCGTTGGCCAGGGCGCAGTAGTCGAGCCCCGGGCAGGCGATCATGTCGGTGATCAAGTTGACGTTCGGCGTCGCCAGACCGGCGGCCTTCAGCGCCGCATAGACCGCCGGCAGATCGTCGAGCTTCACGTGCGGCAGCACCAGGTTCTGCTCGTGGGTGACCCGGATGTCGCTTTGGCCGTAGCGCTCGGCCAGGTCAGCGACGACGTCCATCTGGTCGGAGGTGGCGTCGCCGGGGGTCTCGCCGATCGCCTTCAGCGAAATCTCGACGATGGTGTAGCCGGCGCGCTTGTGCTCACGCAGGTTGTTGCGCGCGAAGCGGGCCAGGCCCGGATCGGCGGCCTTGGCGGCTTCGAACGCTTCGGAGCGGTTCACCAGGGTGTCGAAGGCGGTCGGGGCGAAAGCGCCGCGGATGCGGGCGATCTCGGTGTCCGGAAGGTCGCTTTCCGGTCCGATCTTCAGCCACTCTTCCTCGACCTGACGGGCGAACTCTTCGGCGCCGAGGGCGGCGACCAGGATCTTGATGCGGGCCTTGTACTTGTTGTCCCGGCGCCCGTGACGGTTGAACACGCGCAGGATCGCCTCAAGGTACGAGACCAGGCGGTTGGCCGGCAGGAACTCGCGGATCGTCGGGCCGACGAAGGGCGTGCGCCCCAGGCCGCCGCCGACGATCACCTCGAAGCCCAGCGCGCCGTCGCGGCTGCGGCGCATCATCAGCCCGATGTCATGCACCTTGGCGGCGGTGCGGTCCTTGGCGGCGCCGGTGATGGCGATCTTGAACTTGCGCGGCAGGAACGAGAATTCCGGGTGCAGGCTGGACCATTGGCGGATGGCCTCGGACCAGACGCGGGGATCGTCGACCTCTTCGGCGGTGGCGCCCGAATAGGGGTCGGCGGTGGTGTTGCGGATGCAGTTGCCGCTGGTCTGGATGGCGTGCATGTCCACCGCCGCCAGCCGATCCAGGATGTCCGGCGTGTCGGCCAGCTTGATCCAGTGGAACTGCAGGTTCTGACGGGTGGTGAAGTGGCCGTAGCCCTTGTCGTAGGTGCGGCCGATGTCGGCCAGCACGCGCAGCTGGGTCGGGTTCAGCGAGCCGTAGGGGATCGCGACGCGCAGCATGTAGGCGTGCAGCTGCAGATACAGGCCGTTCATCAGCCGGATCGGCTTGAACTGGTCCTCGGTGATCTCGCCGGCCAGGCGGCGGGCGACCTGTTCACGGAACTCCGCGGCGCGGTCGGCCAGGAATTCCTTATCGAGGGTGTCGTACTGGTACATGGCCCTCCCCTCTCTAACGCTTGATCAGGTTCACGCGGCCCTTCGAGCGGGCCGCGCCGGACGCGTGCTGCAGGGCCTCGATGGCGGCCCCGCCCTCGGCCTGCTTGCCGTGGTGCAGGTGGTTGGTCGGGCCGAGCGCGCGCAGGCGCTCGCGGTAGCTGACCGGCGCCCACAGGCCTTCGCTCTCGATCAGGTCGATCAGATAGGGATCGACGATCACGGTCTGCTGGGACTTGGCGTGGGCTTCGGCGGCCTCGCCGGCCTCGGCGGACTCGAACAGCTCGGCGTCGGCGAAGCGCTCGACCCAGGCGCCGGCCTTCCAGAAGACGACTTCGCCGTCGGTCAGGCGATTTCCGGTCAGGGCTTTCATTTCACGCGCAACTCAAGTTTCGGTTCGAAGACGGCGGTATCGCCGGAAGCTTGGGCCAGGGCCATGGCCTCGCCGACGATCAGCAGAGCCGGACCCGCCACCTGCTCGGCGGCGGCCGGCAACTCGGCCAGGGTGGTGACGATGCGGCGCTCGTCGGCGCGGCTGGCGTTCTCGATCACCAGCGCCGGGGTCGAGCCGGCGCGGCCGGCGCCGATCAGCCGGGCGGCGATGCCGGCGGCGGTGGAGACACCCATGTAGATCACGACCGTCTGGTTGGCCTTGGCCAGGCTTTCCCAGTCAAGGTCGGGCTCGGCGCCCGCGGCGGCGTGCCCGGTGACGAAGGTGACCGCCTGGGCGCTGCCCCGATGGGTCAGCGGCGCGCCGGCGTTGGCGCTCGCGGCCAGGGCGGCGGTGACGCCGGGGACCACGTGGCATTCGACGCCGGCCTCGCGGCAGGCCTCCAGCTCCTCGCCGCCACGGCCGAAGATGAACGGATCGCCGCCCTTCAGGCGGACTACGTTCAGTCCTTCCTGGGCGAATGCGACCAGCATCCGGTTGATCTCGTCCTGGGCGTAGGAATGGCGCGACTTGCGCTTGGCGACGCTGATGCGGCGGGCCGAGGCCGGCGCCAGGTCCAGGATCTCGCCCGTGACCAGGCCGTCGTGGACGACAACCTCGGCGGACTGCAACGCCTTGAGCGCCTTGAGGGTCAGCAGCTCGGGGTCGCCGGGCCCCGCGCCCACCAGCCAGACCGCCCCGGTCGCGCGACGGCGCGCCCCGCCCAGGACGACGAGGCGCTGGCCGCTCTCGTTTTTGGGCTTGCGGTGAGGCATTGTTTTTAGGTTCTCTAAACGCCAGAGCTTGAATGTGAGAGCGGGACGGGCTCACACCCGCCCCGCCGCAATATCCGCCGACGAAAAGGGCCAATACCTCGGCGAACGGTTGCAAACTGGTCGTGAAAGCGCCAATTCGCAACCCAAGGACTTCTGCCGGGGGTGTCAGGAAAACTCGATGGAGCGTAATGCGGAACGCCGCCGATTGCCGCCACTCAACGCCCTGCGGGCGTTCGAGGCGGCTGCGCGGCACCTGAATTTTTCTCGGGCGGCGGACGAACTGTCCGTGACGCCCGGAGCGGTCAGCCAGCAGATCCAGAACCTGGAGGACTATGTCGGCGCGGCCCTGTTCAAGCGCACGCCCAAGGGGCTGCTGCTGACCGACGCGGCGCAAACCGCCCTGCCCGCCCTGCGCGAGGCGTTCGACCGGCTGGCCGAGGCGGCCTCGATGCTGACCGCAGCGGTCGACGGCCGGCGGCTGACGCTGACCGCCGCGCCGTCGTTCGCAGCCAAGTGGCTGGTGCCGCGGCTGGGACGATTCGAAGAGCTGCATCCGCAGGTCGACGTATGGCTGTCGGCGGGGCTGGAGCTGGTCGATCTAACCGCCGGCGAGGTGGACGTGGCGATCCGCTACGGGGCCGGCCGCTACCCCGGCCTGGAGGTCCGCCGGCTGATCGGCGAAACGGTGATTCCCGTGCTTTCTCCGGAGCTTGCGGCGAACATCCCGCTCAATGAACCAGCCGACCTGGCCAACCATATCCTGCTGCACGACGGCTCGCCCGAGCCGGATGATTCGTGCCCCGACTGGACCATGTGGCTGGCGGCGCGCGGTCTGCGCGGCATCGACGGCGCCCGTGGCCCGCGGTTCAACCAGTCGAGCCTGGTGATCGAGGCGGCGGTCAACGGCCGCGGCGTAGCGCTGGCCAAGCGCACCCTGGCCCAGGCCGACCTGGACGCCGGGCGGCTGATCGCCCCGCTGCAGATCGCGACGGCGGTCGATTTCGCCTATTATGTCGTGCATCCGAAGGCGAAGGGGCGGCTGCCGCAGGTCAAGGCGTTCATCAACTGGATCGCGGCCGAGGCCGAAGCCCACGAAGCTGCGCTAAGAAGCCTGGACAACGGGGCCGGGATTTAGTCCTAAGCGGCCATGAAAATCGTTGTTGATGAGCGGCCCCTGCCGGCCGACTGCGAGACCATGCTCGACGTCCGCAAGGGCGTCGATGCTCTGGACCGCGCGCTTGTTCTGATGCTGGCCGAGCGCCAGCGCTACATGGACGCCGCCGCCCGCATCAAATCCGAGCGCCACACGGTGCTGGACAGGGCGCGGATCGAGGACGTGGTGACCAAGGTCAAGGCCGCGGCCCGCGAGGCCGGCCTGTCCGAGGATATCGCCGAACCGGTGTGGCGGCTGCTGATCGACCGCTGCATCGCCTACGAGTTCGGCGTCTGGGATCAGCTGCGCGGCGTGCGCAACGACTGAAGCGCCCGCTCGTGGGCGTAGGCCGCGACGTCGGCCAGCGCCGCACCCAGCGCATCCTTGACCCCCTCCAGCGCGCCGGGGCCGGCGGCCTCGGCGTGCGCGCAGGCGTCGCCGAGCTGGAACGCCCCGACGCCGCGGGCCGCGCCCTTGATGGTGTGGACCGCATCACGCCAGCCTTCCGAGGCCGGATCCAGCAGCGTGGCCCAGATCGCCGCCTGTTCGCGGAACAGGCTGAGCACCTCGTCGATCACGTCGCCGTCGCCGGCCGTGAAGGATTCGAGGTACTGAAAGTCCACCGCGCCGGTGAGGTCGCGCCTCGCCATGTTATCTTCCCGCTCTGAACGCCGCCTCGACTTGACCTGCATTTGCCCAGGTTGCCGCCGGCCTAACAAGGACCTCGCCGCATGAAGATTCTAGTCGGCACGCCCACATACAACGGCCAGGTCACCGGTCAGTACACCCGCAGCATGCTGGAGCTGCAGGGCATGCTGGGTCCGGCCATGGGCTGGGAATCGACCAAGGCGGTGATCATCGCAACGGCGCGCAACCTGCTGGCCAGCCGGGTGCTGGAGACCGACCACACGCACCTGCTGTTCGTCGATGCCGACGTCAGCTTTCCGGCCGGCGTGGTGCAGAAGATGATCGCCCTGGACGAGCCGGTGGTCGCCGGGATTTATCCGCAACGCACGCTCAACGTCGCCGCCTTCCATGCCGCCGCGCGCAAGCACGACGACCCGAACACCGCCTTCGCCGCCGCGCTCAGCTATCCGGTCGACCTGGTCGAGCCGCACGCGACCAAGGGCGAGTTCTACGAGGCCAAGACCGCGCCGACCGGGCTGATGCTGATCAAGCGCGAGGTGTTCGAACAAATGCGCGCCGCCGACCCGTCGCTCTACCGCAGCGCCGAGGGCAGCTATTACGGCTACCAGAACCTGAAGAACGTCCTGCAGTGCTTCGAGCCGCTGGCCGACGAGCACGGCGTGGCGATGAGCGAGGACGTTTCGTTCTGCCATCGCTGGCGGGCGCTGGGCGGGAAGATCTGGACCCTGTTCGACCACTATATCGGCCACACCGGGCCCTATACCTTCCGTCCGATGCCGGCCGGATGACAAAGACGCTTGCAACGCAGTTCGAGACTCGCTAACAGGACGCCTCCCCAGCGGGGCCGCGAGCGAAACGCTCTCCGGGCCGGCCAGGGAAACAACCGCAAAGCCTTATGGCGTAACGGTTATGGGTGTATAGCTCAGTTGGTAGAGCAGCTGACTCTTAATCACCCGCCAATCCAATAAAATCAGCCGCTTAGCTCCACAACGCGCCCGTTTTCTGCGCTCGCAAACCCTTATGGCGCGTAGCGAGTGTAAAACTTTTCGGGCCAATTTCGCGCGCCTGATTGACTCCGATGTTCCACTTCTGTTCACGTTCACCCCATGAAGGTCTCGAACGTCATCCCCCTGCCCCCGCGGCCTAAGCCGGCTCGTGTCGTGCCGCTGATCGGCGTCGTCGGTGAAGGCGGCCGGGTGACGTTTCACAAGCCGAGGACGAAATGACCGACACCCCGGAAGACCCGCCCAAGCGGCGCGACAAGTCGGCGGACGGCGTGTGGGATCAGACCCCGCTCGGAACCGCCAGGCCGATGACCTCGGAGACCATGCGGGAGGTGTTCGGCAAGCACCCTGACGCCGACTGGAAGCCGGTGATCAGGTCAAGGCGGCGGGTGCGCTAGGGTGTTGAAAACGGCGTTCTTGTGGTAGAGTTTCCCAATGCGAAAGCTTCTCGACCGCCTGCTTCGCCGCACGCCCCGCCCGCCCACCGATCCGCTTGCGGAGCTACGCCAACCGATCTCCGACGAGGATTACTGGCGCCTCAAGCGCGAGTGGCAACAGGAAGACATGCTCGACGCCCTGAGAGACGGCGAGCACTTCATGCCGATGTACGCGAACGCAGCCGCCGGCCGCGGCCTCTCGATCACCTACCTATGTGATATGGGGCTGATGGAGATATTGAAGGTGACCCCAGGCGGCGCTCGCTTCGCCCCAACCCGCAAAGGCGTCGCCTACCTCCAAGAGCACTCCTGAACGCAAAAGACCCGCCCCCAGATCGGAAGCGGGCCAGTCAGGGCGTCTAGCGCCGGGTGATGTAGACCAGCCCCACCAGCAGGCCGAGAACGGCGACGGTAAAGATGGCCAGCATGTAGTCGAGGAACACCGCTAGCTGTCCGGCGGATGGGCGGCGCAGCCAGAGACGGCGGCCTCTAGCTCACGCTCCCTCGCCTGCCGCATGTCGCGTTCGACCAGGAGCGTGCGCATCTGTTCGAACACGTCCGTAGCGACCGGAGCCAGGAGCGTCGGATAGACCGGCTTCTCGCCCAGCTTCGGCGCGCATGCCTGGAAGATCGGCACCTCTACCCGCTGGTAGACGACGCGCTCTTTCGGGGTCGCGCAGGCGGTGAGCAGCAGGGCGGCAGCGATGGCGAGAGCCTTCATTTCACGTCCTCCGTGGCGAGATTGACCATCGGGCACACCGACAGGTCGATAAGCTTGAACCAGCCGTTGATCGCGATATTGCAGGCCCATCGACCCAGGGGCTTGGGGCCGGACGAGAGGACGCGACCGTTGATCCCACGCGCAATGTGGTCGGCCAGTTCCTCAGCCGAGACTGCGCCATCGCGCCAAGGCGCGGCGATCAGGTCGAGATCGCGCTCGAGGGTTCCGTGGACGCCGATCGCGTACCCGACTTCGCGGGCGAGGCGGCGGATCGGTTCGACATCGGGTATGGGCGGCTCGTCCCAGTCGGGGTGCGGCTCAATCAAGCCGCCGCCGCACTTGTGGCATGGGGCGACGGCCCGCATCGTCGCGCAGGCTTTGCAGTAGCCCGCGGTCATTTCACGTCCTCCGAGATGACTTGCACGTAGAGCGCCGCGGCGGCCTCGCACTGGCCGGCGGTCGGCGTCGGGATCCGCGCCAGCCGGTCGGCGCGCTTGCGGTACTGCGCGGCCTCCTGGCGGGCCTTGGCGACCGCGGCGTCCGCCTCGCGCTGCACGGCATCGGCCTTGGCCTTCCACGCCTGCACCTGAGCGGTCTGCTGCTCGATCTCGCCGTTGGCCTGGGCCAGCGTCGCCTTGCACTCGCCCCACGCTTGGTTCGTGGTGACGAGATCGGCCCGCAGTTCCTTGTTCTGAGCCTTGGCGGCCTTCTCGCCGAGCGCGGCGAACACCGTCATCGCGATCATCGCCAGGACCACGACCGTTCCGACAACGGCGGCGAGGCGGTACGTCAGGGCGTCGAACATCAGGCCAGACCTTTCAGGCAAAGGGCGCGCTCGTCGGCGCGTCGGTTGGCGAGGCCCTGGACGAAGCGAAGCTCGCCGTTCACGCGCGCCTTGTTCCAGGCCAGCAGACCATTGCAGGCGCCCCGGAAATCGTAGGCGCGGGCCTTGCGGGCGGCCGTGGAGTTGCAGGCGGCGACAGGGCCTACGTTGTAGGCGAAGCTCGTGAAGGCCGCCTTGATCTCAACGGGCGCGGTGGGCGGTAGGCATTCCAGGATCGGCCCGGCGTGCTTGCGCAGGCTCGCGGCCAGCATCGCGTCGCACTCGGACGGGGTGTAGCGGCGCATCCGAACCGCCGTCTCGCCGTCACAAACCGTGATCACTCCGCCGATGTCGGGATAGGGGTCGAGCCGCCGGCCCTCCCACTTGCTCACCATCGGGCCGGCCAGGGCGATCACCGCGGCCAGGCCGGCCGCACCGCTGGCGCCGATCGCTGTGGTGCGCAGCGCGCTCATTGGTCCACCGCCTGGCGCCCACGAGCGCGCGGGCTACCCACCAGGCGCTCGATCATGTCGGTCAGGTACTTGAGCTGTTCCTGAACCCGGACGAGCGCGATGGTCGTCTGATTGTGCGCAGCGGCCTCCGCGTCGGCGCGGGCCGTGATCGCCGCGAGATCCAGGCGCACCTGCGCGCGAAGATCCTCCTGGTCCTTCTGGACCTCGGCGATCGTCTGCTTGTTGCTGTTGATGCGGCCTTCGAGGCGGACAAGCCACACAATCCCGCCGATCGCTGGGATGATGACGCTGGCGAGCAATCCCGCGATTTCAATCATGCGGCATCGCTCCGCGGCGCAAGGCGGGTCGTCATTCGGGCGTGTCTCCGTCCGAGGGTTCAGGTCTGATTGTCGGGGGTGTGCGCACTCGCCTGCCGGGCGAGCACCGATTGACTCTCCCTCAACCCGGAGTCTTGGTTAACCAACTCTGGGGAGAGTGAGATGATCAGGAAGTTCTTGGCCGCCGCTGCCGGCGTGCTGTCGCTGTTTGCCGCATCAAGCGCGTCGGCCGCGCAGGTCATAAATGTCACGGACATGCATCCGGGAGCGAACGGCCAGGCATCAGCCTATGGCTGGTTCTACGTCCCTGATGCCGGCATGCGATCGTCCGTGGAGATCTTCTATTCCGGCGGCGAAATGCGCCCCGACACGCAGTTCTCTTTCTATCGCTTCGTCGACTACACCTATTGGGACACCTCCAGCGGAGGCTTCATCAACGGCAATGACTACTTCTTCGAAGTGTTCTGCTCTGTCGCCAACGGCTGTCTTGACATCAAACGCCCGGGCTATGCCGTCGCAACGCTGAAATCGCCCCGCAACATCGTCGCGAGGACGTGCAACGAACACTCGGGCACCTACTGCAGCCTCACCTACCGCCCCAACGCTACCGCCACATTTTCGGGCGCGTTTGACACCAATGGCGCTAGTGATCCGCTTCAGGTCTCAATCCGCGTCAGCGACTTCGCTGCCGTGCCGGAACCGGCGACCTGGGCGATGATGATCACCGGCTTCGGCATGGCCGGCGCCAGCCTGCGGCGGCGGCGGATCGCCCACGCCTAGCGGCGTCCCGGCCCCGCCACCTCGGGCTCCGCGGGGCCCGAGGTGTGCTAGTCGATCCCGGCCGTGACGCCAGCTTTCGCCCGGACCTGATCGCGGACAGCTTCGATAAACGCCTCGCGGCTGAGCGACCCATCCAGGGGCACCGACGGGAAGGTCCAGCGCCCGGTTCCGTCCTTGCGCGAGAACGTGCCGGCCAGGCGGTCCTCGGGGCGCGAGGGAGGCGCCGACGTGCCGGCGAAGTTCACCATGACCTCGTTCTGGACGAACCGCTTGATCCCATCGCCGCTGCTGGTGGTCGCGAGCTGGTTGACGTTGTTCGCCGCCAGCAGCCAGCCGCGTTCGACTATGCGCGTGTAGCTCGCATAGATGGGCGAGCCGATCTTGTAATCCGACGGGCCGACGAACGTTGAGGCCTCGACATAGACATCGCCGTCAACCTGCCCGATGCCGTAGCTGCTGCCGCTGGCGGCGACGGTGTTGATGACGGTGATGTTCGTCGGCGCGTTGTGCCGGCCGTTGGAGTTGATGAAGAACTGCCGGGCCGCGATCCCCGCCACCGGCGAGGCCGAATTGAACGTGCAGTCCTCGACCAGCAGATGGATGGCCCCGGTGTGGACGTAGTTCGCCACCCAGGCCCAGGTGACATCGCCGTCAACAATCCCCGTGCCGGTGCCCGACGGCGGGGTGCTGCCGGTCAGCGCCTCTGGTTTCGAGACCGCAGTCACCTCATAGATTTTGGCGGTCTCGTAGCAGTAGCATTTGTCGCCGACCACCCAATACGGATAGGCATCGTCCGTGGTGGACTGGTTGTTCGGCTTAGCGTTGGGCCACCAATTCGTCAGGTTTCGAGCGAAGGTGCGGATCTGGACGGCGTCCAGGTGGGAACCGCTCGAATATCCGGAGAAGTCCACTTCTTTCGGGCTGATGCCTTGGTAGAGGCGAACAAACAGATCATCGGTCGGGAACACGCCGATGGTGCTGGTCCAATCCTCCGCATTGCCCAGGCCGAACCAGTCGCCAGAGCATTGCGAGAAGCTGTTGCCGGGATAGTCCTGCAGGTAGCAGCCGTTCACCGAGAACGGGACGCTCAGCCCGTCGAACTCGTTGTCGGCCGCATAGATGCTCTCGCCATGCAGCATGTAGACGAAGCTCATGTGGTTCGCGAGATCGGTGGCGGTGTTGCCGCCGTTCAGGTCAATGCCGACCTTGCAGCCCGTGATGGCCACCCGGTTGAACTTGCCGCCGCCGCCGATACCGCTCGATCCGGGGTCGTTAAACCTCAACACGTAAAAATTGCCGCCGTTCTTCGACTTGTCCGTGCCGAAGTTCACCCCCCGGAAGTGGATGCCGTGCACCATCAGGCTGGCGAACGACCGATTGATGATCGGCGATGCCCCGCTGTCGGGCTCGATCAGCAGGCCGCCCGTGCCGAAGTCCTTGACGAACGCGCTAGCGCGTTGGCCCTCATAGGTGCCGTTGGCCAGCCGGATGCGATGCCACGAACTGCCGGTCGGCGTAAGGGCGTCCAGCGCCGCATCCAGCGCGGATGCGCTGCTCACCGAGACGTCGGTCGTGAAACTGCCGCTGACGTAGCCCTTCCAGATGCCCGCGAGCGGGTCAGTGACGACCTTCCGCTTGAGGTAGGTTTCCGTCCTGATCCGGCCCAGGTAGTCGGCGCTGGTCGGCCGCGCCGCCGAGCTGATCACTGTGGGCGTGAACCAGGTCGTGTGCGGGTCCGGGCTACTGGCCGGGTCCGTCTGCACTACGCCCAGGGTTTGCGGGCCGGCTAGGCTGTCCGGTAGGCGGTTGCCGTTGTGCACCAGCCACACGAAGCCGTCGAAGACCTCAAGCTTGAGGTAGCCGGCCAACGACCCGGTGAGGCTATAGTTCGACAGCGCGTTCCCGCCCGAGAGCGGGGTGAGCCGCAGCGCCAGCGCGCCATCCGGCTGGTTGGCGTAGATCTCAGGGCTCGGGCCCGGGTCGTCCAGCCAAATGTCCCGCAGCGTCATATCCTGCAGCGCGCCGGCCTGCTTGCGGAAGCCGAACTGCCTCGGGCGAGATGTCACGTCGGCGTAGAAGGTGAAACCCGCGCCGTAGTCGCCCGAGACGTTGAACGAGCGCGGCGCGCTGGACGCCCAGGAGCCCGGCGCAACCGAGGTGTTATTCTGATCGAGCACCCACCCGGCGGCGGAATTGGTCCCGTGGAAGACTTCCAGCGCGTCGATAGCGAGGCGATTCCAGGTGATGCCGTTGTCGCTGAAGGTCGGACCAGCCCCCGAGGGAGCCGTCGCCCCCGACGTACCGGCCCACGCAGCCTTCCACACCGACAGGTCGGTCAGCGACACCACGATGTTGTTCGTGGAGTAGGCGGTAGCGGCCTTCCACACCTTCGGAACGGCTGTCAGGACGCTCGTAAGCGACGAATAAAGCCCACCAAACAGTGTGACTTCCTCGGAGGTCGCCGAAGTGATGGACCCAGAGGCGAACCAAACGTCGTAGTCGCCCGGCCCTGGGGTTTCGAAGGTGTACCCCTGCTTGGATGTCAGGTTGAAGTTGCCGGCCAGCAGCACCTCGCCGCTTGCCTGGGTCTTCGAGGCGTTCGACCCGGTGGGGCCGGCTCCACTGACGCGACCGCACACCAGTTCGAAATCCGCGGTATCTTGCGGATAGGCGTCGTTGCCGACGACAAGGACCGTCGTGACGGTCTCGGCGTCGTTCGGATCGACGTCGGTCCCTAGATTGATACCGCCGCCGTCCCAGGTGTTGCTCCCCGCCGCCGTCTGGCGGAACGAGAAGTTGTAGCGGATCGGCGATACGGGACCGCCTGGGTCTTCGACCGAGACCACGAGGTCGAACGGACCGAGGGGCGCCTCCAAGCCATCGCCGTCAGTGACCTTGATGCTCAGCGAGGCGGTGCCCGACGAAGTCGGTGTCCCAGTGATCGCGCCGGTGGAGGTGCTGAATGACAGGCCGCCCGGCAGCGTGCCGGTGAGCGCAAAAGCATAGGGCGCATGCCCGCCGGTGCGGTTCGGCGTGAAAGTGTAGGGGGTGCCGACGAGACCGGCCGGCGGGGAACCCGAGATCGCCAGCGGCGCGGCGATCGTCACCGGATCACTGATCGCCGTGGTCAGACCTGCGTCGTTTGTTGCCGTCACCTCGACCGTCATGGCGTCGGCGCCGGCCGCGACGTCGGCTGAGGTCCAGACGTAGGCCGGATTGGTAGATACGGTCGTGGCCCCGCGCTTGATTGCGTAGGTGAAGTTCGGGCTCGGTAGTCCAGTCCATGCGCCGGGGTTCGGCTCAGCCGCCTGGCCTTGGGTCAGGACGCCGTCGAAGGACGGCTTGACCTGGTTCACTGGGGCCGTGGTCGCGCCAGGACGGGCGGCTGTCGGGATCATCCCAAGACCCATGCCGAGAGATAGCCCAGACATCAGGCGTGCGCCCCCGCACGCAGAAGCGTGTTCTTCATCGCATGGTCTCCAGAGATGAGGTGTTTAGGCCGGCCAGCCGGCAGTCGGATCGATGCTCACGAGAGTTTCGATATCGACCGCGGTGTTGATGGCCTTCTTCAGCGCGCCGAACGCTTTCAGATGGGCCGCCCCCATCTGGAAGGCCGACACCTGGACGCCGTCTCCGGTCACCAGGACCTGGACGACCTGGGCTGCTGTGGTCTGAACCCAAACATTCGCCGTGGTCTTCAGGGGCTGGATCAGATCGGGCATGCCGGCGGCGACTGCGGCCATGGCGGCGGCGTTGGCCGCAAGCCAGTTCTGCAGGTCGTTTTGAACGGCGTCGTCGCGCATCTGGAGCGTCTGCTGGCCAGCCTCGCCGATGGAGACGTCATTGTCGTCCAACGCTTCAACCGCGCCGAAGTCCCAGGCCACGGGGCGTTGCCGATGCGCGGCGTATTCGATCGCAGCAGCGGCCAGCAGGCGATTGCGGACAGTCTCGATGTCCAGGGCCTCGGTCAGCCAAACACGGGTCGGCACGCCCGCGTTGTCGTTGACGGCTGAGCCCGTCACCTGGACGGCCCAGGACGTAGGCATCTCAGTCTCAGCGATCTCAGCACGTTCCAGGCCGAACGGCGCGAGTTGCTCATCCGAGAGACCCGCAAGCCAACTGGCGTTCAGGCTCATGCCCGAGACGGTCAGGTCTCCGAACGGGGTGACTTCGATCCACGCTCCGCCAGGTCCAGCGGTCGATCTGATGGCGTCGGCCATAGGGCCTCCTCTAGTTAAAGGCGAAGGTGCCGCTGCTGGTGAAGGTATGGAGCGTGTAGGCGCGGCCGCCGATCGTGGCTGAGCTGACCGTTCCTCCGGTCGCGCGCTGCGGGCCGAGGTATCGAATGACCACAAGGCCGCTGCCGCCGACGCCGCCGTCGTAAGTGTTCGTGCCGTCAAACCCGCCGCCGCCGCCGCCGCCGCCGCGATTGGCCGTCCCGTTTCCACCGGTGCTGGTCGAGCCGTTGCCCGCTCCGCTACCTCCCGAGTTGGCGCCCGAGAAGCCCGAACGGCCGCCACCGCCGCCGCCGGACCCATAGATGACCGACGTTCCAGCAATGGATGACGACACGCCGGCGCCCCCAGCGCCCGCTGTGGAACTTGTCGCGTTTCCGCCAACGGCTGATGCGCCGCCACCGCCAGCGCCGCCGCCTGCGCCCGGCGAACTGCCCCCGGCGTTCCCCTGCCCCGCGGTTCCTGCGCCACCCGCGCCGCCAGAGCCGCCTGCGCCCCCTCCTGAGCCACCCGCGCCGCCCGGGCCGCCACTGGTTGGGTTGCCGCCCCGACCGCCGCCCTTGGCGATGATGAGGGCTGCGATCGATGTGTCGCCACCGATGACGCCGGTCGCTCCACCCGCACCCACGGTGATGGCATAGGACTTCGGGGGGAGGCTGTAGCTGCCCTGCAGCACACCGCCGCCGCCCCCGCCCCCGCCGCCGCCGTTGAACTCGCGACCGCCACCTCCCCCGCCCCCAACGAGGAGGTAGTCGATCTGCAGACGCGGATGGATCAGAAGAGAAGGACGAAGCATCAGGTCGTCGGCGACCGGATCAGGTCGTAGATGATCTCGGTCGCCGTCCCGCCGCCGTCGACGCTCACGACGTCATAGAGCAGGTAGTCCTTCGCACCCGCCGCCGTGGTGAGCACGGCCAGGCCGCCCTCGCGCTTGTAGGCCGACGCCACGGCGAGGACGCGGCTTCCGGTCCCGTCCTGCGTAATGGTGATGCGGCCGCGCGCACCCGGATAGGTGTTGACGATAGCGCCCAGCAGCCGGTTTCCACCGATCGTCCAGGTGAAGTCGAGGCCGTTCAGGCCGTCCGGCGTGACGGTCGCGCCGTCGGTCAGCGCGAAGGGAGCAAGCGCCCCCTTCAGGCCCTTCGGAGAAACGGAGACCGAGTCAGATGTCGCGGCCAGAATGTCAGCCGGCGTAGCAGCCGCAGCATAGAACGCCGCGTCGATGACCATCCACGCCGAATAGGTTCCAGAGCCATAGGCCCCGCTCGACACCACAGTCACCGCGAAGACGGTCGTGCTGGTCACGGCGCTGATGGTGCCAAACATCCGGATCGACGGGTCGGAGATCTGAACCAGCACGACGCGCTTGTTCAGCACGACGAGGTTGGGCTTGGCCGACTGGAGGGTGACGGGCTTTGTCCCAGCCCCGACCACCAGCGATGAGTTGCTCCGACCGACGGCGCCCGCCCCGTCGATGGCGACCGCGGCGGCGGCGCTGATCTCGGCGGCTTTCTCGAAGACCTCCAGGGCGTTCGCGTAGGACTTGGCGTTCTCGACGTTCTGGGCGTCGATGGCCTCAGGAAGCTCCTGCCAAGCAAGGTCGGCCCGAGCGTCGAAGTTGTCCGGGTCGGTCGAGAGCGGGACCGGCGTCGTGATGTTCGGGATGGGCAACGGCGCCGTGGGCACGGTCAGGCCTCCTCAACGTCTAGATTGGTGAGCACGTTCGGATTGGCCGGCGTGATGTCGAATCGGCGCCAGACCCCGACCCGTTGAACGCTGCCGAAATAGGGGTTCCTGGCGTCACTCAGTCCGGCCCAGAAGGCGGGCGTCGCCTTGGTCGCCTCCCGGAGCGCGCGGATCTCTGGCGTCCGCTCGGCCGGAGCTGAGCAAGTCGCGCTCAGGATCGGGATGACCCGACCGGGGATGAACGAGGTCGCGGAGCCTTCGATGTTCCGAGCGAACCTGGAGTAGTTGTCCGCGCCGTCTGTCGGCTCGGTCTCCACATCGCCCAGGAACACAGAGCGATTGATGA
Organism: Phenylobacterium sp. 58.2.17; assembly: GCF_026411515.1. Taxonomy (NCBI): domain Bacteria; kingdom Pseudomonadati; phylum Pseudomonadota; class Alphaproteobacteria; order Caulobacterales; family Caulobacteraceae; genus Phenylobacterium; species Phenylobacterium sp. 58.2.17. Next base: position 250,592 of record NZ_JAPMTQ010000001.1, read on the forward strand.
ACAGCGCACCGACCGTCACGTCCCCGCCGGCTCGATAGAAGGTGATCGTCACCTCGGCGCTGCTCACCAGGGGCATTTCGAGCACCATGGAGGTGTCCCGGAAAGTGAAGCCCTTCGTCAGCCAATCGCGCCAGGAGCGGACAACCCGCGTGCTCATGCTCTCCGAGTAGCTCCACACCTCTTCGCCGTCCTGCTTGACCGAGATCGTGAAGCTGTCCGCCATCACGGCAGCCAACCCCACAGCATCGACGCGGCGGCCCGGCGTGATCGTGTAGGAGAGCGGCGACGGGGCGGTCGTGCCCGTGCTGCTGTTCAGGTCCAGCGCCCGCCAGCGGTTCGTCGGCCCGAGCGAGAGCCACTTCGTGGCGTCGGTGAGCGGAGCCGTGTTCGCGGCCACTAGGCTTTCGTACTCGAGGTGCGCAACCGGGTCGATCACGTGATCACCCAGCCCATAGCTACCGGCGGCGAACGATCCGTAGGTCGTGCCGAGATGACGCCACCAGGTCGGCGAGGAACTTGGCGTGTGGCCCGTGTTTCCCGGCGCGAGCGACCGGTAGACCTCAAAGCTGTTGTGAGCCCCGGAGATGCTAACGTCGGCGTCGAGCGCATAGGTCGTGCCGGCATTGTAGGCGGCCGGCGCAACCTCCGGGACACTGCTGGCGGTCAGCATCGCCGCCGACACCGTCGTGCGGCTCTGGCCGAGGGGCTGGATCACGTACATTACGCCGCCACCTCGACTGTTCCGGTGATCTCGATCGGCTCTTCGGGAGACTGCCCGCGGACGTAGACGCCATTGAACTCTTGGCGCTTGCCCCGCTCGTCCATGTTCTTCGTGCTGGCCGCGGTCCGGCCGGCGGTGACCCGCAGCGCAGCGACTTCGGCCTTCAGCTCCGAGACCAGCGCCTCAAGACGCGAGGTGTCTCCGCCGCTGGCGCGAACGCCGAGTCCGTTCGGGCCCATGGTCAGCGGCATGATCGCCTCGGACCCCGCCTCCCCCATCAGACCCATGTCGAAGGTCGTGGGCTCGCTGACGATGCCGTTGGTGAAGACGCCGCCGCGGGCGAACGGGCGATAGGCGCGGCTCTCGGCCTGGCCGTAGCGCTCCCAGTGGTAGGCGCCGAACTCCTCCTTGGAGCGGCCCTTCGCCATGCCGCTGCCGGAGGTGTAGAGCGCCGCGAGGTCAGGGTTCTTGTCGACGTATCCCGCGTACCCGACGGCTTCATAGCCTGCGGCCGGCCCGTTCTGAACGGGCTTGGCCGCCTCGGCCGCGGCCAGCGCGGCAATCGCCGTCTGCAGGTTCGTGATCGCCTGGGCGACGGTGAGCACTGACGTGTTGATGTTGATCAGCGCGCCAACCTGAGCATCCAGGCGTGCGAGTTCGGCGGTCGCCACCGCGGCGTCCTGCTCGGCGGTGGAGAGCGCGCGGATCGCCTCGTCTACGCTCATCAGGTTGTCGTTGGCGCCGATCAGCGGCTCGACCAGGGCGTCCAGGGCCGCGAGTTGACGCTCGGCCGTGGTCAGCTGGTTCTGCGCCGTCTTGGCGGCCTCGTCGGTCCGGCGGCGGACAGCGGCCAGATCGCGCTGATAGTCGAGCTCGGTCGCGCTCGACGACATGGACGCATCAGCAAACGCGCGGCCCCGCTCGATCAGGTTGTCGTTCGTCGCGGTGTCGAAACGGCTTCTGGCAAAGGCGTACCCGGCAGAGGGGTCGTTCGCCGCCGACAGCATGTCGATCTCGTTCCGGAAGTCGGCGAAGCTCTTCACGGCGGAGGTCAGGCTGGAGATCGTGTTCTCGATCTCGCCGCGCTCGCGCTGATAGGCCTGGCTCAGACGTTCGCGCGCGCCCTGCACGCTGCCGATGACGCCCTCCAGGCGCTTCTTCTCGGCCTCGTAGGCCTCGCGCAGGTCGTCCTCGGCCTTGGCCACCGCGTCCTTGGCCTTGCCGACAGCGGTCGCCCAATCCTCCAGTGCGTGGACGTGCTCTGCGAGAGCTCGATTGGCGCCGTCGAGGGCCGCTAGTTCGGCCTCCCGGCGCTTCGCCAAGGCCCCGACCTCATCGCCGGACAGCTCCAGGATGCGGAGTTCGAGTTCGGCCTGTTGGTTCGCACGGTGTTGAGCGATGGCACGGGCGTTCGCGATGTCAGCGGCCTCGCGCTCTTGTTTTGCGCGCTTCTCTTCCTTGCCGCCCGAGAGCCAGCCCCCGACGCCACCGACAACGGCCCCCACGGCTGCGCCAATCGCTGTACCGATGCCAGGGATCATCGAACCGATCGTCATCCCCGCCATAGCGCCGGATGCTGCTCCGCTGATTGCAGAGCCACCTTTCCCGCCAACGGCCTGCCCGATCACGGAGCCGACGCCGGCCAGCGCTCCGATCTTGCTATCCAGCGATGCGCCGGACTTTTTGAAGATGCTGACGAGGGTGCCAAACGCCTCGACGAGCGACTTGACGAGCTTCTGCCAGTCCTGCTCCTCGAAAGCACGGACGACATCCTCCAGGGCGCGAGCGACGTCGTTGAAGGCGTCCTCGGCCGTGCCCATCGCGCTCTTGCGCTGATTGGCGTGGATGATGTCGAGAACCTTCAAGCGCGCCTTGGCGATCTGGTGCTCGGCAGACGTCGACGCGGTCGTCGCGACGATCTCTTCCAGCTTCAGACGCTCGATCTGCTGCTGAGCGGCAAGGATCTCGCGGTCAATCTCCCGACGCTCGAATCCGAACTGAGCGACTTCGCGCTGGCTGACCAGGATGTCGATCTCGTTCTGAATGCCAGCGGTGCGGACAGCGTTCGAGTCCTGCGTGATCTTCCGTGTGGCGTCGCGCTCGATCTTCTCTTGCTTCAGGCCGGCAGCGCGATCCTGCGCGACCTTCACCGCCTCCAGCTGCATCAGCAGCAGCGCCTTGTTGGCCTCGCTCAAGCCCTTGTCGTCGGCGATCGCGGCGGCCTGGCGGTCCAGTTGGGCGCGTTGCGCTGCGAGCTGCGCATCGACCATCGCCTTCTCAATGTCGGCGCGGGCGCGAACATCCTCGGTCAGGTCCAGCTGGGCGCGCAGTTCATCCGCCTGGGCCTGGGCCAACAGCTGGGCCAGCTGTGCGGCGCGCTCATCGGTCGTATCGCGCGCCGGCTGGGCTGCAGCCTGGTCCTTCTTGGCCTTCTCGGCATCTCCCGCAGCGCCTTTGATCCGGTCGCGGGCTGCGTCGAGAATGGACTTGCGCAGTCCCTGCCCGACGCTGTCGACCGTGTCCGCCCAACCTTCGTTCGCCTTCTTGAAGGCGACCGCGCCGTCTTCCATCGTTTTGGCCGCGGCACCGCTCCACGGGTTTTCCATTTGGCCGAGGGAGACAGGGCCCGCATCGCGCAGACCCATAGCGCCGGCGCCGTTGCCCGTTGCGGTCATGAGCGCACGGATGAGCGGCAGCGCCTTGTTGTAGGCGGTGAGCGCTTTGTTGATGGCGGATTCGATCGCACGAACCACGGCATTGCCAGCCTGCACCGCGATGTCGCCCAGCGCTGCCGGCAGGCCGCTCCATGTGGCTTTGATGGCGGCATAGGCGCCGACGAAGGCCCCGCCAATCGTCTTCACCGCCCAGATCGCCTTAGCGGTGATCTCGTCGAACAGATCCGAGAACCACTTGCCGATCGGCGCCAGCGCGGGTCCGACCGCCTCCCGGATGTAGTTGAACGTCCCCTTGAAGACGTCGCCCATGGTCACGCCGGTGTCGACGCCTTGGTCCTTCAGCCGCTTCAACTGCTTCTCGGTCAGGCCGAGGCTATCGACGAGATCGGCGTTGTCCTGGTTAAGGGCGCGCGCAGCAAGCGCCGCACCGCCAAAGGCGGCGCCGACCGCGATGCCGATGGGCACAATCACCGCAAGGAAGGGCGCGGCGGCGGCCGTCATGCCTTTCAGCACGTCCGTCAACCCAACCCCCTGCGTTTTGGCCATCGCAAGGGCGTCGGCGATCTGCGGCCCCTGTTGGATCAGGATCATTATGGGGTTCATGCCCATCGCCGCCGTCACGCCGATGTCGGCGAACTGGCGCGAGAGGTTCAGGGTCGCCTGAGTGAGGGCCTTGGACGATCCCGCGGCCTTCCCTTGAGTATCGACGATCTTCGACATGCCGGCCGTGTACTGCTGCGCAAAGTCCCGGCTGGCGGCGTCATAGAGTGTGTCGAAGTGGGTAGCCGTCACCTTCGCCTGAGCGCCGACCTTCGCCAGCTTCGCAGCCGCCTTCTCGGCTTCTGCGGCTTGTCGAGACATCGCAAACGCCGCGTCGTTCTGCGCCTTAAGCAGCAGGTTCTGCTCACGGACGGCCTTCTCGATGTTCGCCAGCATCGAGGCGATGGCGCCGCCCGCGCGCTTGGAGCCGCCGGCAAGGCCATCTGCCGCACGTTCTGCGCCTTTGGCGGACTCGGCCAGGCCATCGAGCCGCTTCTCAGCGGTATCGACCTCCTGGCTCTCCACGCGGAGGCCGAGCGGCGTGAGATCCATCGCGGCCTCCAAAGAAAAAGGCCCGCCGAAGCGAGCCTTGCTGAGATGGTTATCTTTTGCGACGGACGGACTCGTTCTCTTTCAGCCTATCCGACGCTTGAAGTGATCTGCGACGAGGCCAGCGATAACGCCACCGGTTAGGATGCCCTGCACCCGCTCGAAATCGCTCGGCTTGAGCCAGCCGCCCAACGAGAAGCATCCAACGTCGAGCTTAGTCCCTGTCGGAGCCAGCACGTGGATAAGCCAGGTCACGGCTAGGAGCACTAGACCAGCGAACAAAATCCACAGAGTTACAACCGCGACCACCTCGAAGTGATTCCGGAACGCCTGATTGCGCTTGTGATCAGCCTCTTCCGCTTCGCGTTTCAGGTCTTCGCGAGTCTTTTTGCTGCCGAGCTGGACTGCCTCGGCTGCCGCGGGATCATCTCCCTTGCCGTTGCCGCCCTCAAGGATTTTCCGCTCTTTGGTCGACGCTCGAACTCTACGTTTCGGCGCCTGACTTTGTTGTTCCCCCCCGGAAGTCATCTAGGCCTGCGCTAGCTGCCTATAATGATCCTCCACCAGGTCATCCGAGATTTGCACCCCGAACTCGCCTGGCCGGTAGGTCAAATCCCACGGCGTATCTATGGCGTGCGTCAGTCGAGAGAGCTGCGGTCCGGTGAAGCGGCCATACTCGGCATAGACTTGCTCAACAATATCTTCCTCTTCCGCCGTTAGCGTTTCCGGCGAAGCGGCGAGTCGACCTGCCACCGCCGATCCGCCAAAGCGGCGCATGGCGTTGTAGAGCACCGGAATCACGGGTCCATATTGCCAAGCCTCAACCCTGTCTCTGATCAGAGCGCGGCCGTGCAATCCCAGCATCCAACCGTGTGCGATGTAGACGAGCTTAAGGACCTGCATCGGCGTCAGAGTGTCGCCGTTCCTCTCCGCGAGCTCGAGGAAGCGGTTAGCGATAATACGGCTATCGTGCATTGGCGCCTCCTTTCGGGTCCGGAATAGATAGTGATTCCGGAACGAAAGGTGAAGAACCTTCTTGACGGACTCGTAAAACCGACCTAGCGCGCCGCGCTACCATCGACGAACACTTCCTCGACGAGATCAGAATCGCGCCTCGCCAGCCCATCGCGTCAAGCCGGGCACTGCTCCCACGCAAGGTCGAAGGTGATGCCGCGGTAGGTCCGATCAGCAGGCGTAGACGTCGCCATTCATCGTCGCGACAGGCCCAGGCATTGCGACCTGCGGACCGGACGACACAACTAGGTTGCCGCCCATCTCGACGACCTTGTTGCGCATCTGAGTGATGGCGTTTTCGCGGGTGATGTTCACCGGCATCGAGTGAGCCGTCACGCTGGCCTGCCCAAGAGCTTTACAGCCTTGGGCCGCCGACTGGGACGATGTGACTTTTACGGCGGACGCGCCGGGCGCCGCCGCAGTGGCGCAGCCAGCAAGGGCCACACAGAGCCCGGTGATCAGTAGCAACCTCATACTCTCGCCCTCCCAAGCGAGCAGGCACGATAGCCGCTCTACGTGGACGAGTGCTAGGCACCTGCGCTGCGCTCGGCCGCCTTGCTGCGCAGAAGCGCCCGGATGCCGACGACATTGGATGCAGGGATCGGCTCGGACGCGCCACGCGAAGCCGGCGGTGTGCTCTGACTGGTGGCCCCCAACGCCGCATCGTCCATTCGCTCGATCATCTCCACTTCCCAAGGAGAAAGCGGCCGGCCGGTTAGGTGAACGAACCACCCGATGTCTGTGAAACTCAACGGATTTGCCGCCATGCCTGATTGCCGACGGGCATTGAGGCGGCGGTAGATGTTCCAGAGGTGTGCGACCTCGACAGGGAGGTCCGGAAGGGTCTCTGGCTTCGCCCCCTTCCGGGTTGCGGCCTCGACGAAGGCGATCAGCGCTTCAGCGAGGCCTTCGAGAAATTGGCGCGGTCGTCAACGAAGGCGCTGACCTGGTCGCGGATGTCGGGGAAGGTGTTGTAGAGGCGCAGGGCGTTCTCGTAGGTGCACTCGGTGGCGTCTTCGTCGATGCCGATTCCGTCCCAGGCGACGGTGCACTTGGCCAGGCCGCCGATCGTGTCGGCCTTGAGCGCCTCGGCGGTCAGCTTCACGCGGGTGCCCTGAGCAAGCCGGCGGTTAGTCGCCGCGGCCTCGTGCTTCACGAAGACGTCACTGTCCTTGCCGAGCAAGGTGATCGTGACCGGCCGTCCATCTTCCTGGATCAGCGGAGCGCCGTTGGCGTCGCGCACTTCCATCACGGCGCCGGCGTTGGCGACGGTCGTGGTGTCGAGGGCCTGCGAGAGGTTCATGGTTCTGCTTTCTGAAAAAGCACCCAGGCGCGACCTGGGCGTGGAGTTTTTGGGGTGGTTGTTCTGGCCGGCGCGGCTCTTAGGAGACCGCTTCGCTCGGGACTTCGATGATCTCGCTGTCGATCGCCAGCTGGTAGGTGCGGGTGACCACGGCGTTGGCCGCGCCGACGTTAAGACGCGAGCTCATCACCTTGACCCGCATGAAGAAGGTGCTGTCGGTGTCATTCGTGTCCGGGGCGTCGGCGAGAACGATCTTCAGGGCGTAGGAGAACGCGGTCTTGGCCGCGGCGTTGGCGGCCAGCTGACCCGGGTCGCGCGGGCTGTCGCCCACCACGACCGACAGATCACCGGCGTCGTTCACGCCCTTCAGCTTGCGGACGCGGCCGTCGCTCAGGGCGGTGAAGTTGACCATGGCGGCGCTGTCGCCGAACTCGCCGATGCTCTCGACGGGCTGGATCTCGGTATAGGTCAGTGCGCTGTAGGCGGTCTCGTCATTGGCCGCCGAGTTGACGGGGCCAAGGTAGATCTTCACGCCCGTGGTAGAGGCGATATCAGCCATGGGGATGGCTCCTTTCGGTTGTCAGAAAAAAGCCGGCGCCCAACTCGGCATCAGGGCTGGACCTGGGCCTTAGGCGACCCAGGCGAAGATGACAGGGATGCGGACCTCGGCGTCGTCAGAGATCGGCGCGGCCGCTCGGGGCTCGCGGTTGATCTTGACCTTGGTCGCACCCTCGAAGAGCACGCGGTTCTTGGGCATGTGGGCCATGATCTGGCCGGCGATCTGGTTGGGGGCGATCACGCCCTCGTTCTTGGGCCAGACAACGGTGATCTGCAGGAGGCCCTGGTCGAGCACACCTGTCGCCAACCCTTCCCAGGCCGCGACGTTGGGGAAGTAGCGGACCTCGAGGTACTTGCCGTCAGCCGGAGGGTCGAAGCCGTCAGCGTGCTCGGGCATCGCGATCGGGAGCGGCGGATCGCCGACTTCCAGCGTCGCGACGTGGTCCAGCAGGGCCTTGGCGATCTGCGCGGGCTTGTCGTTCATCGGGCCCTCGAGTTCACTTCCTGGACGACTTCTCCGACGACGCGGTTCCACTGCTGGGCGGCGAGGTCGACGAACAGACGGCCAGGCCGGCCGCGGCTCCCGTAGTTCTGCGGCCGGGCGTAGTTGGCTGTGTAGGCGAAGATTATCGCGTCGCTCATGCCCGCCGAGGCGATGACCAGGGCCACGTCTCCGGCGTCGTAGGTGTAGGGCCGCCCCTCCTCCGGCTTCGGCAAGCTCGGCGTTGGCGCCGGGCCCGTCGTGGCGACCAGGGAAGCCCGCAGGAAGCCGTCTCGCACCGGCATGTTGCCTCCGGCGCCAACCGGGGTCTGCATGATCTCCACGACCCGCTGGGCGCTCTCATTGCGCACCGCTCTGATCCGGTCCTTGGTGGCGGCGGCCCAGCCGCTCACACTGGCGGCGAAACCTGAGGCCACGCGGTCACTCCAGGTTCGACAGGAAGTCGATGCGATAGGAGACGTCGCACCGGCAGCCGATGGTCTCGGAGGCCGGCGCAGTAGGGTCGCCCGGGTACATCAGGCGCGCGCCGCTAGGGCTGACGAACGGCTGGCGCAGACCGACCGTGTCGCCGTTCAGGCCCATGTGGGTGTGGCGGACACGAAGATCGCCCGCCGAACGCCAGGTGCGCCGGACTGCGCTCTCGGCGACCGAACCACTGTCGACCGCCTGCAGGTAGGCCTCGTGCTTGCCAGCCTGAAGCGCGGTCATCGCCTCCTTGCGCCCGATGATCTGGCCGCGGAGATCCAGTAGTCGGTTGCTGTAGGCCAGAGCGGCTTTGCGCTGGATCTCAGCCGGCACCGTCGCGCCCTCGCGAATAGCCTTCGTGACGGACCGGTCGAAGCGCTTATCGCGTCGCGCCCGGGTCAGGTAGTGGCCGAGCTCAGCGGGGTCGCTGGAGGCCAGTTCCGCCCGCGCGGTGCGGACGTACTCCTCTTGCGGACCAGACAGCCCCAGCACGCCCCCTGCCCGCTTCCCGGTGGACTTGTCGATCCGGCCAACGATGTCGAGGCCGATCGAGCGCGGCGCCGTGCCCTTCTCCATCCCGGCGACGAGTGCCTGGCGGGCGGCGACGCGCTGCTCCTGAAGGATACGGGTCACCAGGGTCAAGGACTCCTGACGGAGCCAGCCTTCAGCCCGAGGGTTACGCGAGCCGAACCGGATGATCACCCGGGCGCCGGCGACATCGCGGATCGTCGGCATGGTCGTCACGGCCGCCTCGCCCGCAGCCACATAGGCCGCCTGGAAGCTGTCGAGCAGCCGGTCGAAGGCCGCGGCGTCGAGGTTCAGCGCCTCGATTGCAGCCTCGATGTTCCCGGCCTGGATGGCCGCGACGACCCGTTGTAGGTCGGCATTGGTCCGCAAGTCGTCGATCGCAACCAGAAACGCCGTGGCGATCTCTGTCCCATAGCGTTGCTCCAGCTCGGCGAAGAGCTGTTGTTGCGTCGGGCGGCGGGCCATGGGTGGTTAGGGTTCGACGATCTGCCGAACATGGACCGCGGCGGCCGTCATGTGGTCGAGGTAGGCGTCGAGCACGGCATGGGCTTCAGACCGCATCCCGTCGATCTCGGTGGCGGGCGCCTTGCGGATCACCGCGGCCTGGATCGCTTGGCCACGGGAGATCACGTCCATCATGGACGCCATGGCAAGCTGCGAGGCCTCCTTGTGCGCGCTCAACGGCGCACCTGGCAGGTGTAGACGACCGGCGTCGTCGCTGGCTTCAGCGTTTCCACGGCCACGATAGTAAAGGTCTTGCCACCTTCCTCCAAGAGGAGGTGCGCCGGGGTGGGCTCGACGGCCAGTCCGGCTGCAGCCACGAGCGCCTTCTTGTCGGTAGCGAGCACGCGCGTTCCGTCGATGTCCGCGGCCTCGAAATTGGTGACGACGAACTTCGCCGGGTGGTCGGTCGGCGGCGTCGGCGTCGGATTGTGCGCGGGCCCGGTCGAGCCCTTCACACGCACGGCGCCCGTCTGCCCGAGCCGCTCGATCAGCCGCAGCGCGGTCTGAGCGGTCTTGGCGTAGTCGAAGGCGGTCATTGCGAGCGTCGGATCTCAAAGCGACCCGTGATCCGCTCTGTGGCGATCTCATCGGGCTTTTCGGGATTGGTGTAGATCATGCCCGCTTCGTCGCGGCAGGCGCGGACAAGCCAGCCTTCACCAGCATTCACCTCCAGCACCCTATGGACCTCTTCGCCGCTGTCGAGATCGACAATCTGGAGCGACGCCCAATCGTCCGGCGGTCCGTCGACCTTGGCGTACATGATCGCTTCGCCCATTAGCCGCGGCGCTCCAACTCAGCCTCGATAGCAGCGATGGCCTGGGCCTTGTTGATGACCGGCTCGTCCGAGAAGATCGCTGCCAGGCCGCGCAGGGTCAGGCCGGCGTCGAGCGGCCGCGACCAGGGCAGATCGCGCCAGTCCTCGGGAATGTAGACCTTGGCGCGCTCGTCGGCCGACAGAGGGGCCTCCACGGGCGGCACGTAGACGTCCGGCTTCTCCGGGTTGGCCTCGACCACCTCGACGCCCACGGCCTTGTACACGGCCGAGATCGCCGGGAAGTCTTCGGTCAGGAACACCTTGCTCGCGCCGGCCAGCGGACCGGTGAACAGGCGAGCGTTCTGGAACTTGCGGCCGGCGGCCAGCGGGTGCCTCTCGCGGGCGTAAACGACTTCCATCTAATCCTCCTGTCCGCTGATCCATTCAGGCGTAGGCGCTCCCAGGATGTCCCGGGTGAGCCCGCTCATGGACCGCGCACGGTCTGCGATCTGCGGCAGGATCGAGTGGAAAGCCGCGTGATAGTAGGTGGCGTGGCGCCAGTTGGCCGTGTCGTTGAAGTGGGGCGACGAGGTTAGCGGGACGCCGCAGAGGACAGCCCGGTCGAAACCCATGTCGACCAGCGCGACCTTCAGGGCGAAGAGGCCAGACGATCCCGGCCCTTCCTGGCCCGGAAACCGCGGATCGGTGTCGGTGTTGCCGATCAGCGCCTTGTGGGCGGGAAGTCCGCGCCGGCGCCGACGCTCGGCCCAGACCTTGAACTTGTCCGGGTGCAGCGAGACGAACGCATCGAAGCTGCCCGGCCAGTAGATCCCGATCAGGTTGGCGCCGACGACCCCGTCGAACTCGCCGAGGTTCAGTGCGGCTTCAGTGTCGGACCAGACGCTATCCGCGCCACCGAGGATGAGGCAGGTGGTCAAACCGCGAAGATCGCGGGCGAAGGGGTCGCGAAGAACGGGGCCAGCAGACCCTCAACCGCGGCGATGGTGGTCGTGGCGTCGGCCAGCGCGTCGCCCGAGCCCCCGAAATACTCGACTTCGATGACGTCGACCTTCTCGCGCTTCACCTGGCCGGCGCCCGTGGCTGCCGGGTTCAGGCTGCCTGGCGCGTTGGCTTCCTGAAGGCTGGCGAAGTAGCTGGCCTCGACGACAGCCGTGGGGATGAGGTTGTCCGGGATCGGCGTGCCATAGCGAGCGAGCGTCGCGCCGGTGCGCGGCCAGGCCCGTTCCTGGGTCAGCGGATCAACCGGAGCCCCCGAAAAACGCGGCCCGTACGTTCCGTCGATGTAGGCGCTTCCCCGTTGGCGCAGGATCGCCACCGTAGGTGCGCCCACGGGCAGCACGTAGCCGTTGGCGGCCATCCAGGTGTTGAAGCCGTCGTCCGTCCCGTAGCCGGCCATCAGAGGATCGCCTCGAGGCCTTCCGCAGCGGTCCCGGTCTCGAGCACGCGGACGGCGGCGACGTAGAGCACTTCGCCGGCCTCGATATGGGTCGTCCGCTCGTGGCCGAGATGGCTGATGAACTTCAGAGCGCCGCTCACCCCGTCCGGCCGGCAGCGGATCGCTCGCGCTGTGGTCGGGAGATCGTTGTCGTCATCCGGCACGATCGGCACGAGATCGACCCCGACCCCGAGGATGCCGAAGTCGGTTGCAGAGTTGATGGTCAAATTCATGCTCCTGCGGAGTGGGGGCGCAACCGACGCCGCGCCCCCTTCCCTGCCTAGGCCTTCTTGTCGTCGGCGGTCGGCTCGCCCTTGGCGGCCTTCTTCTCAGTCACCTTCACGCCGTCCTGGGCGAGAGCGGCGATTTGCTCGTCGGTCAGGGGCTCGGTCGTGGTGACCTCTTCCGAGACGCCGGCCACGACGACCTTGAAGCCGTCGGGAGCGCGGAACGCCTTATCGAGGTGGCCTTCGTTCTTGACGCTGTAGGTCGTCATGATCAGGTCCTCGTGGCTTTGCGGAGCACGTCCGGACGCTGGCAGAAGTACAGCGGGTAGCTGTAGAGCTCGCCGCGGGTCCAGGCTTGGCGGTCACGGTCCACGATGTTCATCGCGTAGGTGTCCTGGCCCAGCGTGTTCACGTAGGGGCCGAACTCCGCCGGAGCCATGGCCTTCTTGAACACATCGCGGGCGCCGACCGGGAAGAACTTGGCCTGGTCGGTCGGGATGGCGACGGTCGAGTTGTCGTCGGTGCCCCGATAGTTGTGCCAGGTGATCCCGCCGAAGGTGAAAGCCTCGAACGAACGGTCGGTGCGCAGGTCCGCGGCGGCCTGCCAGTTGAGGTAGGTCTTCTCGACCTCCGCGTGGCTGATCAGGTCGTCGTAGAAGGCGTCGCCGGCCAGCGCGTGGATGGTCGTACCGGGCGTGAACGCCCCGCCGGCCGAACGCTGCATACCGCGGATCACCTCGGCGCACTTCTTGCGCAGGGCGCCCTTGGCGGGGCTGGCATTGTCGAGGTCGAAGTCGATCGCCGAGGGCTCGGTGACGCCGAACTCGGTGAAGTAGTTGTACAGCACCGTGGAGCCGTCGGCGTCGAGCAGGAGGCCCTGCAGGGCGCCAAGGCGATGGTACTCGTGGGTCAGGTCCATATCGTCGCGGACCTTCGCCATGCGTCGCAGGTACTCGGCCTGGACTTGGGCGAACTCGCTTTCGGAGCCAAAGGCGCGAATGCCCTGAATCTCCTCGGCGTACATGGTGAAGCCTTCCGCCAGGCGCGTGGTCTTGAGCGGCACCGCGTTGCGCGGGTCCACCACCAACTCCTTCGGCGGAGCGCCGACCGGGCTGGACGGGATCAGGACCAGCTTGTTTTCCCGACGGTCGACGAACACCGTGCGGGTGCGGACGGGCATGGGCTCGAAGATGCCCAGCGAGCCCAGCAGCTGGGGCTTGTAGCCGACCTTATCGACCGCGCCCGTCAGGGACGTCATCGAGAAGGCCGACGAGTTGAAGATGTCCATGGAAGCCATGGGTCAGCCCTCCTTATCGAACGATGATGCCAAGCGCCTTGAGGGCGGCATTGGCGGTGGCTTTGGCGGCGTCATTGGCGCCGGCGCTGTAGATCAGGTGCGCGCCGTTCACCTCGCAGTCGCGGACGACGATGGTCTTCTTGACCGTGCCGACGGCGACTTCGAACAGGATGCCCGAGACGTCCTCGGCGCCGGTCGACAGCGACGGGTCGTAGCGGACGTAGTTGCCGCCGGAGTCGAGCTTGCCGAGGATGGTGCCCGGCAGCAGGCCAGGAGCCGAACCGCCCACGACGGTGCCGACGTCGCGGCTGCGGTACATGCCGTTCGCCTCGGAAACCAGGAAGTTGGCGGTCCCGCGGGTTTCGTTGAGCTGAGCCATCGCTTAGGCCCCCTTCTTCGAGACGCCGGCAGCGGCGAAGACGCCGTCGCCCCAGGCATCGTTAACGTTGGCGTGGTCCTGGCTACGCAGGGCGTCGCGGACGCTGTCGTTCTTGGTGTCCTTCGAGAGGGCCTTGAACATGCCGATGACTTCGGCCTCAGAGGCGTCGGCCACCATCTCGTCGCCGAGCTTGGAGGCGACGGCGGCTTTGCGCAGATCGGCGTCGGTCTTGCCCTTGGGGTCGATGGCGCTGTCGATGGCTTTCACCTGGCCTTCGAGCGCCACACGGTCAGCGACCAGCTTGGAAACGTCGATGTTGGCGGCGTCCTGGGCGGTCTTGAGGTCGGCCTTCAGCTTGCCGATCTCCTCATCCTTGGACGCGAGGGCCGCGTTATGGGCGGTGTCGGCGTCGGACTTGGCCCGGCGGGCCTCGTCACGGTCCTTGGTCAGTTTCTCGATGGCGGCGGCGCCCTGATCCGTCGTGGAGACAGAAAGGCCGTCGACCACCACGTTGCGCAGAGTGTCCGGCATGTCCGGGTCCTTCCTGTCTGCTGTGGGGACGGGGCTGGCGCCCCAATGCGCCGCACCGTCGCCGATGCGGACCTCGTGACCCGCCCGGCCCCGCGCGACGATCGCGACGTGGTTGAGGCGGATGTTCTTCTGGACGGCGTCGTAGGCCTCGCCGCTCGGGGTCGTCCCCGCGGTGAAGTCCAGATCGCATGTGTAGCCGGCCGACAGCTCGCGCTTGCCTGCCTCGATGTCCTTGATCGCCGCCTCGTCGCTGACCATGAGCGGGACGCGGATGAAGATGCCCTCGCCGGCCACTTCATCGCTGGTCTGCCCGACGGCGTGCTGCTTCCAGTTAGCCGATGTGACCATTTCGGCCGGGTGGTCGTTGGTCACCGGGCGATGCGCAGCGCTCGCCAGCGTATCCGCGGAGAAGACCTCCGACCCGGGCCGATAGACCCGAACCAAAGCACGATCGGGCTTGCCGACTTCGCGCCCCAGGTAGGTTTGAACACCAGTGCGGGCGATCCGTGCGTCCGCGACCAGGTAGCCGTCATCGCGCCGCCGCGTTCCCGCGACCGCGACTGCGTCGGTGAATTGCATTTGAGCGCCTTCGGGCTTATGTTTTCGACAGCCGCCCGTTGTTTCGGACGTTAGCTCGGGGACTGCTTCGGCAGGGCATCAGAGCAGGGCGGCGCCCTTCCCATCATCGCTTCCACATAGTCACCATGTCGAGCCGGCGTTGCTTCGGCCGGGCTTCGGCGACGTAGACGTACTTGTCTGGGCCAACGGTCGCGTGGATCTCCACCCGTCGCGGTCCAAATTTGCGCTGTTCAGCCGGGTGATAGGCGCCTGACCGGACAATTTGCGGCAGCCTGCCGAAATCGTCTTCGGTGAGCCCCTTCTGACCCCGCGCAGTTTCGGCCTTGGCATCGCCGTGCTGCTTGAGCGCATGGCGCATCGCCTGATTGCTGGCGGCGTGCTTGTAGCCCCGGACGTCGACGCCCAACACCGCCGAAGCGGCAGCCGGACGGCGCACGGCCCCCAGCATCACGTGCTCGATGTCATTCGAGCCGGCCTTCCCCAACGCGTTTTCGATCCGGCGGCCGGTCGGTATCCACCGACCATTTCCTCCGCGAGGTTGGTTCGGGTCGAAGCCCTTTCGAGGCCCCAGGTGCCCGCCGTGCTTGCGCCTGCGAGCGTCAAAAGGGCGGACGGCAGCTCGCCCACCTCCGTCTTCGGTGATCCTCGAGGCCCAATCCTCGTCAATCTCAGCAAAGACTTCCGGCCCAAACACGAGCCGGCCGCGATACGGTTCCACCTTGGTCAGGTCCACGTCGGACCCGGCGTAGGTGATGGTGACGTGAGGCTGGTACTCCGGGTAGTCCCAGGAGGCCCCCGCCTCACGCATCGAATGGTTGCGCCACGAAAGTGCGGATGACGTGAACAGCAGGACGACCGCGCCCTTGTCTCCCAGCGGTTCGACCAGACGCGCACCGCCCGGCTCGATCGTCAGGTTGCCGTTCTGATCGCTCGACCAGTTCTCGCCCATCTTCATCCAGTCGACGGGCGTTCGGCTGTAGGTGACCGTGACATGCAGTTCGTCGGCGGGAGTCGTGGTGGCGAAACCCTGGCTCTTGGCCCAGGCGATGAACTCGTCGGCGTTCACCAGCTTGCGGCTGACGTAGAGGGTGCGCGGCGCGGCGTCGTTCGCCTGCACCTTTTCCACCTCACCGGCGCCACCTGTGGCGGCCACCAGATCGGCCTCATCCTCTTCCTGCTCCGAGAGCCTGCCGTACTCCTCGACGGCAGCCTCCAGGCCAGCCAGCGCGCCGTCCTCGACCAGTTCGTTGACCAGGGCGTCGGACAGCGCCTCGATCGGCATCAGCGCCGGCTCCATGCCGCCCTTGCCCGCGATCGTGCGGGCGGCGTCGGCCTTGGTCTTGAAGATGTCGGCCTTTTCCTTTTCGCCGAGCTGCCAAAGCGGATTCCAGTCGTAGTGGATCGCCGGGTCTCGGGCGCCCGTGGCCGAGCGGATCAGACACTCGTCGAGACCGGACATCGCCGGCTCCATCTCAAGCTGCTGCCCTGCCGAGATGCGGTCGTAGTAGTTGCGGAGATCGGACTCCCCCGTCGCATTCATGCCGGCCGGCGCCTGGCTCATGAAGCGCGTCATCGGAATGTCAGCGGCGCCCGCGGCGTTCTGGCCGTAGCGATCCAACAGGTCCGGCAAGGTCGCGAAGGAGACGGTCTTGCGCTCGTACTTCTCGTTGCCGTCGATCAGCAGCATCTTGTTGACGCCCTTGGCCTGGGCGGCCAGGCCGTAGCGGCGGAGGATCTTCTCCTCTTCTGCAGGATTGCCGACCTTCTCCATCAGCCCGTTCATGGCGATGACGTCGACGTTGGCCTCGAAGATCAGGCTGGCGATGTTCGCCGCGGCGGACTCGGCCTGCTTCACGGCGTCCATGACCGGGACTAGGACGCTGTCCGCCCAGGCGAAAACCGAGCCGGTGGCGTAATCGCGGTCGGGCAGCTCGGCGCCGTAGAAGATCGTCAGCCTGCTGGGGTGGATCCGCACCTGTCCGGTCGATCCCGAGGCAAGGCTGTATTCCTTCGGCCGGTTGTAGAACTCCGAGAGCGGGTCGGTGTCGATGTCACCAGCCACCAGCTGGCGGCGGGTGAGCACGGTCAGGAAGCGAATGCCGCCCTTCTTGACCTTCTCGATATCGAGGGGCTTCGACGCATCATCACCGAAGTCCATGTAGACGGCGGCGCCGCCGAACAGGCGTGCCTTGCGGCGGGCGTCGAGCACCTTGCCCTTGACGTTGAGGCGCTTCTCTTCGGCCTCGATGGCTTCGATCTGCGGGCCTTTCGCCTGCCAGGCGCGCCATGCGCGGCAGCTGTCCAGTGCCGGGATGTCGACGATCTTCCGCGCCATCCAGGAGCCACGGTAGGCGTTGACCAACTGCTTTTCGGAGATGGTGGGCTCGGCGTAGTAGGTGGTGGCCGCCTTGTCCCGCTCAGTCCCGAGACCCGAGACCAGGCTCGCGAGGCCGTCACGGACGAATGTCACTACGCCCATCTGCGCCTCACAGGTTGTTCAGGTTCAAGCTGTCGTCCACCGCTAGAGCGAGTTCGTTGAAGGCGTCGGCCGCGGCGTCGACCTGGTCGTCATGGGCGCCGGCGGGGAACACTTCGACCTCATCGAGAAAGCCCTCGATCCAGGCGTCGCGCACTGGGTCGCCCGTGGTCAGGATGTAGACGTTGCCGGCCTCGGCCTGGGTCGCCAGCGCCGTTGCCCGGGTGACCTTGGAGCCGGTCGGCCGCTCGTGCTTCACGGCATAGCCATGCAGCTTGTTGACCAGGGTGAGTACATAGCCCTTGCCGGCCGCGCCCGGGTCCTGTGGAAGCCGGATCGTGACCTCCTGGGTGTCCTGGGCGGCGGTGAGCTTCATCTCCGCCTCGAACTTGCCCGGGCTCCACTGGCCCGTGCGGGAGTCGGTGAAGACGTAGATCGCGTCGTCGCCGGTCCCGATGCTGGTGCAGCGGACGCCAGCGCTGGGGTCGCCCCCGCCCTCGGTTGCGCCAATGTCCCAGGCCCGTACGTGCCGCTTCCGTCCGGCCGGCATCGCCGAGATTGGCTTGAACCAATCCCGTTGGAAGATGCCGCCCTCGCGCGGCGCCGGGCGCTGCTGGTACTGGCCGGCCCAGGCGTAAGCGCCTTTGGCCTTCTTGAGCTTGGCGATCTCGGCGGCCGGGAAGCGCTCGGGGAAGAGCAGTTCACCGTCTTCGGTCCGAGGGTCGGTGAAGATGATGGCCGGATTGCCGTCGTTGGCCGGCCGGAGCACCGTGGTACAGCGCCGGTCGGGTTCGAACTCCATCGGCAGGTTCAGGTGAACGAAGCCAAGATCGAGGTCGAGGACCGTACCCGCGACGTCCTTCGAGTGAAGGCGCTGCATGATGATGACGATGGCCGACGTCTGCACGTCGTTCAGGCGGTCGGTGATGCCCTCGCGGAAGGTGGTCACCGCGCTCTCGCGCTCGGCGTCCGATTCCGCGCTATCCACGCTGTGAGGGTCGTCGACCTTCACGCGGTCGCCGCGGCCCCCTGTCATGGCGCTAAAGGGCCTGGCCTCACTGAAGCCGTTCGAGACGTTCTCGAACTTCCCCTTGGCGTTCTGGTCGTGGCGCAGCTGGGTCTTCTCGCCCCAAAGCGCCTGAAACTTCTCGCTCTCGATCAGCCGGCGGAGCTTGGCGTTGTCCCGCAGCACGTTCGGCTGGCTGAAGGACGTGGCCAGGTTCTGGATGTGGGGCATGCCCTTCGGCCCCCACTCCCAGGCCGACCAGAACACCAGCAGGAGCGACTTCATCATCCCAGGCGGGACGGTGATCAGCAGCCGCAGTATCCAGCCGTAGGTGACCGCCTCCAGGTGGTCGCACATGGCTCGGATGGCCCACCCGCTGGCGAACTTCCGCGCCGGCTCCAGGATGTACCAGAACTCTTCGATGAACCCGTGGAGGGTCTCGCACTTGGCTAGGATCGCCTCGCGCTCGGTCTCAACTCGTCGGGCTTCCCGGCGCCGGTGCTGTTCTCGGAGAAGGTCGAGGTAGGCCTCAGCCTCAGGCCGGGTGAGCGCCGTCCCGTTCTTGATCCGGAACAGCGCAGTCACGGCTTAGGCGTCGTCTTGGTCTTGGCCCCGGGCTTCGTACATCGCGAGCTCGGCGGCGATCTCTTCGTCGGTCATCTGACGCGCCCTGCTGGTCACGTCCAGGCGGGTCACGGGCGCCGTTTTCGGCGCCATACGGGCAGCAGCCCACTTGATGGCGTCCAGCAGCACACGCGCGCCGCTCGCATCCACCTTGCGCTTCTCGCTGCCCACTTGGATCTCACCGCCGGTCGCCGCGGCCAGGCCGACCTCAAGGGCCTGCTCCTGGAACACCTCGGCACGCATCTCGCGCGCACGCGCGTAGCTTTGGCGGCGATCGTCGTCGGTTTCGAGCCAGCGGTGCGTCGACGGGGTATCGAGCCCCATCTCTTCACAGGTCGCCTTAAGCGATGCGCCGGATGCGATCGAGTAGAGGACCTGTTCGAGGTCGTCGTCCTTGGGCCGGCGCTTACCCGCTGGCGCGGTCGTCTCGCTCATAGGTTCCTCAGATGTTCGGGGCCGGCGAGCGGCGGGCGGGACGCGCCCATTCCCCGCCGCGACGCCGTGGCGAGCTTCAATATCGACTGCACGGTGCGCCACGTCCGCTTGCCGCTCGTCCCTCCCTAGTCACGGGACGAGAGTGGGTTCGGTCTCGCGCCTCAGAGCCAGGCCTCAGGGTGAGGGCTAGCCGAGCCCTCCCTATGACGGGGGCGGAGACTGCCTTTCTGCGGGTGATGGTCTGCTCTGGGCGCGATTGGTCGCCGCGGCCGGTCAAGGCGCCCTGGTGGGGTGCGGCTGGAAACGGAACGCCCCGAGCCGAAGCCCGGGGCGTGATGGGTGCTCTTCGATCCTGGTCAGGCCGCCGGACACAGCCCGACAGCACCGGCTTGGGTGTGGTCGGTCGTGCGGGCGATCAAGCGGGCGACGAACGAGGCCCGCCTAGCCTTGCCATCGCTGTAGGTCACGCGCTCGACGTCGTGGACATCGAGTTGGCGCCGAACCTCGGCCTCCGGAGTCGGGAACGCGATCTCCATCGCTCGGCTGATGACAGCCGCCGCGGCGTTGAAGACGAACGAGACCGCACTGGCCACGATGGTGAAGAGGCTGACGAAGAAGTAGCGACTGAGCTTCATGATGAGCCCCTGCTCATAGGGCTCTCCGGGCAAGTCCGGAGAGATCGGCGAGGCCGATCTGAGTGGCGGGTGGACCCGCAAGCTTGGGGTGGTCGGATGCTCTGGCCGCCCCTCAGGCGCACCAAATCAATCTGCGCTTTAGGATTGCGAAAATTGGTCGGCTCGCAACTCGATTGTGAGCCAGTTTTTCGCGAAAACCGCAATATGCGGTGTTTTCCCGTCTTTTGACCGCAAAATAACGTACTCTCACACCATGACTGGTTCGGCTCTCAGGGCATGGCGGTTGCGTATGCGGCTCAAGGTCCGCGACGCTGCTGAGCGCCTGGGCGTGTCGATCGATACCTATGGACGGTTAGAGCGGCGGACGCGGGTTCCGCGGTACATTCAGCTGGCGTGCGCGGCCTTGGCATATGGGCTGCCGCCGATGGAGTGATTGCCAAGCTCCGCCGTTGGTGCTGATCTTCCGGCATGACCTGGATGCAATGCACAGTCCCCTTCGCCTCAGATGTCCACCCGCTACAGGAGGCGCTGTTTTCAATCTCGCTTGCCCGTGCGCGGCTTGAGGGAAAGGTCTCCCCAAACCTCGCGCTCTTCACGCGCGACGAGAACTTTGAGCGCACGATCCTTTTGCTGTCGCCAGAGGCCGGGGAACACGCTCATGCGCTCCCTGGAACTTGGGTTGAAGCCGAAGGGATCCACGATCACGGATGGGCGGTCCTCTACAGCTCTGGCGTTCAACCGCCTGACCTCGGCCTTCGTTGGCCAGATCGGTAGTCAGCTTGGACGGCACCACAACCATCGTGCACTAGGCCGCAACGTCCAATCTCTCGGCCCGCCTCGCGCGCTCCGCCACAAGCGACCGCCCAGCATCATCCAGCCCTGACACCAGCAGGCGTCTAACCGTCCGGGCGTCAGAGCGCATCGCGGCCGCTGCCTGGCTGACCCGCATGCTCTTTCCGCATACGTGGTCGAGGGCGGCTTTCTGGCGCTCGGAGAGGCCCTTGCAGAAGTCGGCGTAGTCCTGGCCGGCTTCGATGATACGGGGCTGGGGCCCCTTCGGCCCGAATCCGCCGCCCCCCTCCCCGCGGCTGGAGGTCATTCCCATGACGATCTCGAAGCACTCGCCGTAGTGCCGGCCAGTGGCAGCGCGGCGCTCGGCGTCAGGGCCGTCGCCCAGGTAGCCGGACCAGAGGGCATGCTCGAGGCCGGTGAGGTTCCTGGCGCGTAGCCCCCGGCTGTAGACCAGCGCCGGCAGACCGCGCTCCGGGCCGCCGCGATTGATGATCCGGGCGCCGTGCTCGTCCCGGGCGATTTCCGCGGTCTCGGCCACCTTGGCCTGGATCGTCTCGCCCCGCTGCATGGCCCTCAGGATCGGCTCACGGGCTTCCCCCATCAGCGCATAGGCGGCGAGTTCCACCGACTGGATGTTGGCCAGATCGTCGGCCAGGCCGCGGAGCTTGTTCTCCGCCCGCTTGATGGCCTTGCGGTTCTTCTTGGGGTCGCCGGCCCGCAGATCATCGAGCTCGACCTGAGCGTCATGGAGGCGCGTCTCGGCCTTGGCGATCTTCAGGACGTACTCGGGATCGCGCATCGGCTCGTCGAGCGCGGCCGCCCTACGGTTCGCGTCCAGCAGGCGCCGGCGCTTCTCCTCGCTGATCCGGCGGCGGGTCTCTTCGGGGGTTTCGGTCTTGGTGACGGTGCTCAAGGTCAGATCCCCAATGAACGGCGGGCAACGGCGAGGTTCGACGCGATGGCATCGAGGTGGTTCTGCAGCGCGGCGTGAGCGGCCTCTGTGGCGCGGGCCAGGCGCGCCGGGTCGCCCCGGTAGACCTCCGCCTCGAACACCAGTTGAGCCGCCTCCAGTTCCTTGCCGGTCGCGGTGCGATTCAGGCCGGACTGAATCACCTGTTGCGGGGTGGGCTTGGTCACGCCGCCCTCCCTTCAGCCGGAGCCGGCATGTAGCCGTTTGCCATCAGGATCTCGGCGGGCAGCGTGCAGCCGGGCTTTCCGGGCGCCGGGCCCCACTCGAGGCGGTTCCAGTAGGCGTTCTTGCGGTACTCCTCGATCCGGCGCTTCCAGACGGTTCGGGGGTCGACAGCGGCGGCGGGGGCCGGCGCAGTGCTAAGGGATTTGGGCGCATCGTTGACCGCCCGGGCCATCCAGTTGCGCCACGTCGCCGGCCAGTCGGCATAGCGGGCGTCCTTGCCCAGCGCCCAGTTGCGGAAACGCTCGGCCTGGTAGGCGGCATCGACGTTGGCGCCGGCAAGTCGGGCTTTCTGCTGCTCATCGACGATGGCTGAGGCCGTGGGGAAGTCGGCCGGGATCGGTGTCGCAGCTTTGCGGCGGGCTCGTTTGGCTGGCTCCGGCTCGTCACCGAACAACCCTTCGCTGCCCCCCGTGGGGGGCTTAGGGGGTTCTTCTCTTACTGGTTCTGGTTCTGGGTTTGGAAACGCGCGCGTGTCTGCTGGCAAATCGCTAGCATTGCTAGGATCGTTTTCCTTTGTTTTCAGCGCCTTGGCCTCGCCGCCCTTTTTCCCGGCTTGTTTGCGCGCCGATTTCTTCCGCGAGATGTCATCGTATTCCTCGCGAAGTCGCTTCTGCACGAGGCGCCCCCGCGACAGCTTGAAGAACTCGTCGAGGACCGGCTGGGCGACCCTCGCGAAGTCCTCAGACGACAGCCGGATCTTGCGGGCGATCCAGGCCGGATCGTTCGGCAGCGAGCACCCGGGCGTGCGCCAGCAGAGGCGCATGAGGCGGCCATAGGCGCCGTCCTCCTCCACACTCAGGTGGGCCGTGGCGGCGTCGTAGTCGTCGACGTAAAGGGGGATGTAGGGGTGGGTGCTCAACGGTCGTCCTCCCCGTCTGTGATGAAGTCGAACTCGGCGTGGTAGCTCTGGCGGTCGGTGCCCTCGGGGCCGGCCCGCTGCTTGCCGCAGATCACGTCCAGGCGCCGGCGGGTGTCGCTGCAGCGCATTTCCCAATCGAGGTGCTTCTCGCGCTGCGTGGCCGGCGGCTCGGCCTTCTGGAGGTAGTAGAACTCGCGGAAGGGGAAGAGCACGACGTCGGCGTCCTGCTCGATACTGCCGGACTCTCTCAGGTCGGCCAGGGTCGGCCGTTTGTCGTCGCGGGTCTCAACCTGGCGGGACAGCTGCGAGAGCAGGATGATCGTGATCTTGAAGCGGCGGGCGAGCTGCTTGAGGCGCATGGTGATCTCGCCCAGGACGCTGGCCTCATTCCGTCCGTTGGCCTTGGGCCGGCGCATGAGCTGCAGGTAGTCGATGACGATGGCGCCGATCTTCCCGCGCCGGCTGAGGGCCCAGACCTTGCGCTCGACGTCCTCGATCGAGAGCGCCGCACAGTCGTCCAGGGTTAGGTTGGCCGGGACGCGCCGGAAGGCATCGTCGATGTTCATGAAGTCCATGGGCGTGAGCGAACCGGAAGCCATGGCGCGGTACTCCACGCCCTCCCCGTTGCCGGCCTCATAGGTCAGGGCCGAAAGCTCCCGCTGCATCATCTCCTCGGGGCCCATCTCGATCCCGAGGAAGAGGAAGCGGTGCTCAGGGTTGCGGACCGCGGCGCCGTGCACGATCGCCCGGGCCAGGCCGGTCTTGGACATGCCCGGCCGGCCGCCGATGACGATCAGGGCCTCAGGCTTCAGGCCGTTGCAGCGGCGGTCGATGCACCGCAGGCCGGTCATCAGGCCACGGGGCCGGCCATGGGCCGCAGCCTCGCGCATCTTGGCAATCGCGTTTTCCGCCGCCTGAGGCGCGTCGATCATGGACGCATCGCCAGGAGCCGCCGAGCGCTCGACCTGTTCGATCTCCGAGCGAAGCCCGACGGCAACCTCGAAGGCCGCGACGTCGTGGTCCTCGCGGGCCCGCTTCAGGCCGTCCTCGCAGACGTGGATGAGTTCGCGCCTCAAGGCATTGTCGAAGACGCTGCGAGCGTACTCTGGCGCCATGGATGACGGCGGGGCCTGATCGACCAGATCGGCGAGGTAGCCCGTGCCGCCCAACTGCTCGAAGTCGCCGTCGCCCTTGAAGCGGTCGGCCAGCAGGATCGGCTCGGCGCGGTGGCCTTTGACGATCTCCACCTCGATCGCCGCGAACAAGCGCTGATGGAACGGCTCGGCGAAGTGCTCGGGTTTGAGCATGCCGCCCAGGAGTCCGTGGGCGGCATTGTCGTAGAGGATCGCGCCAAGCAAGGCCTGCTCGGCGTCGTGGTTCACTGGCAGGTCCGGTTTGCGGGCGGTGGCCGTGTTCATGCCGCCACCTCATCGAACTTGCCGACCTCAAGGCCCCAGGCGTCCCAGCCAGGAGCGCTCTCGCGGCTGAACATCTCGAGGTATGGGCCGTCCGCATAGGCTTCGATCCGCTCGCGAGCCTGGTCAGGCTTTCGGCTGTGCTGCCGGCGGGCGGCCACGATCAGTTCGCGAACCGCCTTGGACTTGCGCACCGGCTTACCACGGCGGCCCAGGAGGCAGATCTCGGTGTTCTTGCGGGTCGTGTAGCCCATGCCGACGTGCCAATCGGCATCGGTCACGAACATGGACGAGGCTGCGCCAGGGTTCAGCTTCGCCCAGAGGAAGCCGATGCTGGAGTACTTGAACCCCCAGGCGGACATGACCGCGAAGGCCTGCTGAAGGTGCGGCCCGGTCGTCCAGAGAAACAGGTGCGCGTCCCGCGCCGCCACCTGGGCGACCGGCAAGGCGCAGATGTCCGCAAGCGGCATCGTGGCATACTTCGCCGAAGGCGAGCGAGACGTCTGCCCCTTGGCCGAGCGCGAGGCATGGTGCCAGGCGGGATCGGCGTAGATCACGGCGTACTTTCCGGCCTGAGGGACCTGCAGGAGGCTCATCGGGCCACCTTGGCCCAGCGGGCGTCAGCGGCAGCCTTGGCTCCCAGGCGGCCGCCCTTGATCTCGGCGCCGCGCACATGGGCGACCCGGCCCAGGCGTGCCTGCAACGTCTCGGGATCATGGATCCGACCAGCAGC
Source organism: Phenylobacterium sp. 58.2.17 (assembly GCF_026411515.1). Classification (NCBI taxonomy): domain Bacteria; kingdom Pseudomonadati; phylum Pseudomonadota; class Alphaproteobacteria; order Caulobacterales; family Caulobacteraceae; genus Phenylobacterium; species Phenylobacterium sp. 58.2.17. Next base: position 275,344 of record NZ_JAPMTQ010000001.1, read on the forward strand.
CTCGGCGGCGGCGTCGATCAGTTCCAAGGACAGATCTTCGCGCAGGCTGTCCTCGCAGCCGGCCAGGACGGCCTGGATAGACTCGCGGGCCCGAGCCTCAAGCTCGGCGTCACGGGCCCGGCGATGGTCCTTCGTGCGCCCACGGTCGATATGGTCCTCGACGCGGAAGCCGCGGGCGTAGGGGTTGGCGGCGATCCGGCTCATGCCGCGAACTTCCGAAGGGAGCGGACGTAAGCGCTGCCCATTTTGGCGTTGGCCTGGGCTCGCGAGATCGAAAGCGCGCGGTGCGGCCGGCAGTAGTTGGGATGGCCGCCATCCTTGGGCTCACAGCAGGCGTGCATGACCTCGGCCCCGGGCACATCGATCGGCCACTTGCATCCCCGACCACGATCCTCCCACGGCCGCGGGGTCGAGCCAGGAAGGGGGTTCCAGGCGCGAGCGATCTCGATCCGCTCCTTGGGAGCCAAGGCCGCCACGCAGAGCTGCGACTTCTGGCGCTTCGGCTTCGGTCGCGGAGTGAGCGGGTTCGCCTTTGGATGACGCTGCGCGGGATCGCTCGGCTGGTCCCGGGCGCTCAGGCCAAGACGGTGGATCTTGCCCATCACCGCGTTCCTGGACACTCCACCGAGTTCCTTGGAAATCTGCGTGGCGGACCAGCCTTCTCTCCAGCGTTGGGTAGCGGCCGCGATCCTCTCCGGGGTCCAGGCGGCTACGTTCTCTTTGGTGGCGCTCATGCGGCCCTCCGCAGGATGCGCGCCGTCATCGTCAGGCCATAGGCCCGGAGCCAGCGCGTCAGGGTTTCTTCGACCTCTTCGATGGTGCGGCAGACGGCGTACCCGCAGCCGAGCGCGGTGACGCGCTGGCGGAACGCCACCTGATCTTCGGAGAGCGCACCGGAGGAGGTCTTGAGCTCCAGAAACGCGACCTGCCCGTTGGGCATGACGAAGATGAAGTCCGACCAGCCGGCAGCTAGGCCCATGGCCTTCAGCTTGCGACCGGTCTTGGGGTCCCGCTTCTCGCCAGCGGGAAAGTGGCTCCAGGGAAGGTGCGCCGGCCACGCGCGACGGATGAACGCCGCCACGGACATGTGGAGGCTGATCTCCTTCGCGGGCTTGCGAGGAATGCGCGTGGCCGGCGTACGCATCAGGCGGCGGCCGGCTGGTCGGCGTCGGCGCCGGTGTTCATGAACCCGGAGCGCTTGAGCTTCCGGATCTTGTCGTCGACGATCTCCTGCTCGTCAGGCTCGTCGGCGTTGAGGTTCACCGGCTCCGCATCGGCGTCCGGGGTCGAGCGCTTCTGACGGAGTTCCTGGCCCGCGAGGAAGTCCTCCTGCGTCGCCTGCTGGCCCTTCTCGTAGCCGCGCTGGACCGACTGGTGGAACCTTGGCGGTGTGCCTTCGGGGATGACATCGAGCAAGCCGGCGCGGCCGCGCATGTAGCCTTCGGCCTCGTAGTGGACCTCGTCTCGGGCCTCGTCCGGCATGGCCGCGACGCCGTCGCCGAAGAGATCGGCTTGCACACCGAACACCGGGAGCCCGAGGGCCTCGCGGTCCCGAGCGCGGCGGTTCTCTTCTTCGAGCAGGTTGCGCAGCCGGGAGGTCGAGTCCTCCAGCAGCGTCAGCATGTACTTGCGGGTATAGCCCTTGCCGAGATCGGCCTTGGCCTCGTTGATCAAGGCCGTGAACTCGTCCTGCGCCTCTTTGAGCGGCGCCTTCAGTTCCTCGACCTCGGCGGCTTTGCCGCGGAGCTTGGACATGTGGTGGGTGAGCAACTGGCGGTGCTCATCCTTCGACAACGCGGTGACGCGCGACGGCTTCGGATCGTCTTTGGACATTGCGCCCTCTTCGTCTGGCCGGACTTCACCGCCCCGGCCGGGTGGCGGGTGTTTCAGCCGGTGTGACGGTTGATCAGGTGGCCGACGTCGCGGACCTCTTCCTCAGCCTCACGGTGCACGCGGGCGATGGTCTCGATCTCGTTGGGAGTCAGATCGCCGTCGGACGCGGCAAGGCGGACGGTGGCCTGCAGCTTCATCGCGGCCTCAGCGGCGCCGCAGGCCTCGTCGATCAGGTTCTTCGCCTGGACCACTTCAGGCCGAGCTTCGAACAGGGCGCGCGAGTAGATCGGCTTCCCGCAATAGGCTTCGAGATCGAAGATCACGTCGGCCGGCAGGTATGAATCGCCGTGGGGGTTCTGGCATTCGCCCAGCTGGGACTTGCCGACCCGGCAGGCGCCCGAGGCCTCGACCAGGCCCCCACACGCTTCAATGAGTTGGCGCGCCAGACGCGCGTGCTGACGGCGGTTCATGGGCGGAAGTCCTGGCTGCAATTCCGGGTGACGGGGGAAGCGCGACCGCAGATGTTCCCGGCCATGAGGAGCGGCCCATGGAGACCCTGACGACGGCGCTGATCGCGGCTGCTGTCATGGCGGGCCGATACCGAGACGACGCTCGGAGGAACCCGGAGCGCGCGGCGGGCTGGGAGCGCATGGCCGATCGCTGGAGCGTGGTTGCGTCCGGGCTGGCGGGCGATTTGGTGGAGGCGGCGAGGTGTCAAACCCTGGGAGGTCCTGCCGCCCCCTTCCCCGGCCACAAGGCGTGACATGGCCGAAGCTGAATGGGGGTGGCGCCGGCCGCTGGGAGGAACGGCCGGCGCCTGGACGAGCACTCGGGGGAGAGTGACGCTCGTCGTTCTGGAAAAGGTCGTGCCCCCGAGCATGGGTCAGGCCGCTCCCGATGGAAGCAGCGAGCCGGAGAAGTGAGCCAAGTACTCCGCGACGCTCGTCGTCACGCTGAGCGCCGACACCGCTCCAAACGCAGCGGCATATCCGAGATCGCTGGAGCGGTAGGCTACGAGAGCGGCCGCGCCATAACCCAAGGCCAACACTGCATGGCAGGCAACGAGGCTGATTTGCGCAAGCTCAGCGGTCCCCATGCTCACGCCGCCCGACCTTCGGGGGTGGCGTTGGCGGCCATCTCGCGGAGCTTGCCCCGGGCAGCCTCGAAGCTCTTCAGGGTCGGCGACACTCGTCCCGAGCGCCACTTCCACCAAAGCGACGGGTGCACGCTTGCAGCCTTTAGGGCTGCTGTCGGCGCGATGCCTGCAGCAGCGCAATCGCGCTCAAATTCGATGATGAGGTCGGACATGAACGCAAGAGTGCCGCATTAATGCTTCTCTTGCAACCGCATTCATGCGGCTCCCATACCCTGAGGCTGTGCCGCAAAGATGCGGCCGTCATGGAACCTGCTGAAATCATCCGCCGCTGGCTGAACGAGACCGCCGCCGCACTCGGCCTCTCACACGCGGCATGGGCAAAGAAGGCCGGCGTTGCGCCCTCCACAGTCCAGCGGGCCGTAAAGCCCGACTACGAGTTCGTGACGTCCAGCAGAACCCTTGCAAAGCTAGCCAGCGTCGCTGGGGTCTCACCCCCATCCGTAGTGGAAGAGGCCGCGCAGTCTGCGCCCACACCTCGCTCACCTAGCGGCCTGCCCATCCGGCGGCGCGTCCAGGCAGGAGCATGGCTTCAGGTGGATGACGTCGGCCAGGTCGAGCCTAAGCGTTACCCAGCGAGCCCCGACCCGCGATTTCCCAAGGCCAAGCAATGGCTTTCGGAGGTGGTGGGCGACTCCATGAACGCGCTCGACAACCCGGGCCCAATTATGGAGGGCGACCTCGTCCACGTTGTTGACGTGATCGACAGCGGGTACCAGCCCCGCCCAGGAGATGTTGTCGAAGCCGAGCGCATCCGGTTTGGTGGCCACGAGATCGAGGTCAGCATTAAGCAGGTAGCATTCAATGATGGTCGACTGGAATTGTGGCCGCGATCGACCAATCCCGCTTACCGCGAGCCGCTAGTTATCAGTGGCGGCGAAGATGACGACGAAACGACCGTTCGGATTGCTGGGTTTGTCGTCACACAACTGCGACGGTTTAGCAGCTAGTCCCTGCTGACCCTTGGTGAAGCTGCTGTGCAGCAGGCATAGGACTACTCCCGCATCCGCCGAAGCGAACCCGGGAGGCCCAGCCTGGGGACTTCTGACCCTCGGAGCCAGCCGCCGCTTGCAGGCCTTCACCACCCAACGCTGGGGATGAAGATGGTGGCGAGTTTCAGCGAAGCGTTCGCTGCCGGCCGGGGCTCCACCTTTCGGACTCCCCTCGGGCTAGGCCGGTTCCCACAGTTGCCTCGCAACCCGCGCCGCTGCCGTTAATCCGACCGGTTCATCGGGCCGCCTGAAGTCAGATTGTGCGCTTCCGCGACGCCCTCTATGGTCTGAGCGTCTTAGCAGACGGGAGCCGTCCAATCCGGCTTCAGGAGAGGTCAAGCGTTTCGACCGCTTGGCCTCTCGCTGCTCTCGAATCGAGAACACCACCAGAACATCCAGCGGTTCGAACAGGCACGCAAGGATGCGTGTGCAGAATGTTTGCGGTGATGGCCGCATTTATGCGTTGACCACATCGCCGCATTTATGCTTTTCTCTCCTCATCGAACGGGGAGACACACCTTGTCCACCAGCTTCACGATTACCGACCAGGCCGAGCTTCAGAAGCTCGCGCCGTTCCTCGAAACCGAGGCCCGCAAGGACGCTGCGAACGTCCACTATTTCTTCACCGAGCGTGCCCGCCGTCGTGGGACCAGCTTCTCGGGCTCCGCCCCGCTGACGCCGCCGCGTGAGCGCTCCGAGGCCGAGCGTCTGCTGGCCGCCAAGGCCGCCTACGCGAAGAACCAGCGCCCCGAGATCGCGCTCCGCCGCAAGCTGCTGTTCGCCCTCGCCGACCTGGGTGAGCACGGTTACGGCCACACCGCCCAGCGCGTCCGCGGCCACTACGACCGTGACCTCGCGGACCATTCGGCGCCGGTCTGCCCCGACGCCATCGGCCGGGCCCAGATCGAACTGCTGAGCATCCCCTCGGAAGACGTGGTCGCCAGCGGGTTCGTCCGCGACGCGCTCGCGGCTCTGGCTGGGCTGCTGGTCCAGTCGGTTCAGGAGGCTGCGTAATGGTCCTGGCCTACGCCCTCGATGAGCGCCGTCCGCCGCTGCAGGACTGGAACGGCAAGCTCCACGTCGTCAACGGCTCGCCGCTGTCGAAGCCTTTCCCGCGCGACCGGAACTTCTGGATCGTAACGGCGGAGGACGCCCTCGCCGTCGAGGTCGCCTACTCCGACGAGTACATGCTCTGGACCCGCCGCGAGACCTACGTTCGGCTCGACGGCGAAACCGGCGCCTGGGAGCCCGACGAGATCGCGGGCTGGACCGACAGCTACGAGGACGCCTGCCAAGCGGCGGTCATGCTGTCCCTGCTGCTGATGACGGGGGCCGCTGCGTGATGGCCCTCCCCGCCCCCGAGCGCACCCTCGCTGACGAGGCCATGGCCTTCCTGGTCTGGACCGTCCGCGGCGGGTGGAAGCAGCTCATCACCCTCCTGATCATCGCCGCCGGCCTGCACCAGATCGTCTGGTGGATGGGCGCCGGCCTCGACGCCCTCGGCCTCGGCTGACCGGACACCCGAAATGCAATCCCATCGCACCGACTACGAGGCCGTGACGGCCGCCGGGAAGGTCATTCGCACCTTCGGCGACGAGAAGACGGGCCGCATCTGGGTCAACCGGAAGCGCAACGACTTCCCCGGCCTCGACCTCTTCGAAGTCACCACGACGGTCCAGCGGCGCCGGCTGCGGACCACTGCTCTGCGAGCCGTCGCATGAGCAGCCTTCAGCAATCCCTTGAGCGGGTCGAAGCCCTGCTCGGCGAGGCCAGCGGCGTCGCCCTGAGCACCGAGCCGCGGCGGGCCTTCAGCCTGATCGTTGAGGCCCAAACCCTCGTCGCTCAGCAGCGAGCGGGCCTGAGCAGCACCGATGCTGTCCAACCCCAAGCCCTTGGAGGGAGCGTCCAGTGACCGGATCGACAGGCTTCCTCGTCTGGAACCCGGCGCATGGCATGCCGACATTCGTCCACCAGACGTTCCTCGGGGCGGTTGCTGAGGCCGATCGGCTAAAGCGAGCCCATCCAGGTTCGCGGTTCGTCGTGATGGCGCCGGTAGAGGATATGTCCGGCGTGGGGTACGCCCTCGGCTGGAGTCGTGGCCGTGAACAGGCCCATCGCGACGTGATGGATGCCGACGCTCGTGCCGACCGGGCGCGTGACGAACTGTTCGATCTCCAGGCCCACACACGTCTGCTGAACGTCTTCTCGGAGAACGCCGAGGAGTTCCAAGCAATCGTCGCTGACTGTCTGCTCTGGTTCGACGGCTTCGCCGCCGCCCAGTCCGGCCGCGACACCTGCGAGCGCTCGCACCTTCCGCACCGCGACAAGCTCACAACTTTGAACGCGGCCTTGCAATCCGTTCTCAGGGCGCAGCGGAGCGCTGACCTCGAAGCCGAAATTCCCTTCTAGGAGCTTGCCGTGAAACACCTTCCAGACGGCATCTACGTGAACCTCAAGGACGAGGTCTACTTCGCCCAGGACCGGCTCGGCTCGACCGACCTGACCGTACTGCACAACCGCCCGGCCGACTGGTTCTACGGGTCGCGGCACAACCCCCATCGGCCTGAGCGCGACGCGTCCGATGAGATGCTCTTCGGCTCGGCGCTGCACGTCCTCGTTTTGGAGGGTGAGACCGCCTACCGCGAGCGCGTGAAGCTGCGCCCGGAGGAGTACCCGGCCACCGACCGCAAGGGCTTCGAGACCGGCGAGATGAAGCCGTGGAACGGCAACTCCGGCTGGTGTCAGAAGTGGCTGGAGGAGAACGAAGCCCCTGGCGTCGTGATCCTGACAGAGGACGCCGACCGCCGCGTCCGGCACATGGCCGAGCTGATCCTCAACCACCCCGAACTCGGCGAGCCCATGAAGGCCGGCCTGTCGGAAGTCGCGGTCCTCTGGACTGACGAGAGCGGCGTGAAGTTGCGCGCCAAGTTCGACAAGCTCCTGCCCCGGTTCGTCGTCGACCTGAAAACCTTTGGCGGCGACGCCAAGGGTAAGACCGTCAAGCAGCAATGCCTGGGCCTCGTCGCCCAACGGCACATGGATGTGCAGCGCTTCCTGTACTTCCAGGCCCGCCAGCGCATGGCGGACCTGCCGATCGTCGGAGCCACGCCGGCCCAGCGCGAATGGCTGCTCAAGGTCAGCAAGGTCGAGGCCTGGCAGTGGTGCTGGATCTTCTACCGCCGCCGCGACGACAAAGCCGGCTACGCGCCGGTGATCAAGCCGATCATCCGCTCCCACTTCGACGCCAGCTTCGATAGCGGCCGCCAGAAGGTCGAGGTCGCCCTCGCCAACTACCGGACCTTCCGGGACCGGTTCGGCTTCGATGTGCCGTGGGCGGTCGTCGAGCCCGCCGAGGAGCCGGTCGACCACGAGTTTCCGCCCTGGCTCAGCGACGTCGCCGAGCCCGTCACCTTCCCTGAACTCCATAAGGACGCCGCCTGATGGCCGCCCAAGCACAAGCTCAGACCAACGCCGTCGCCAAGATCGAGCCGCGCGCTCAGGGCGTCGTGGGCGACGTCCAGCGCATGGAGAAGCAGTTCGCCCTGGCGCTGCCCGACCACGTCTCCCCGGAGAAGTTCGTCCGGGTCGTCATGACGGCGATCAACACTAACCCCGACCTGCAGAAGGCTGACCGGCAGTCGGTCCTCGCTGCGGCCATGAAGTGCGCCCAGGACGGCCTGATGCCGGACGGCCGCGAGGCCGCACTGGTGACCTACGGCAACAAGGCCAGCTATCTGCCTATGATCGCGGGCGTCCTCACCAAGGTCCGGCGCTCGGGCGAGTTGGAAACGATCAACGCCCACGTCGTCTACGACAAGGACGTCTGGAGCTACACGCTCGGCGACGAAGAGCGCATTGAGCACCGGCCCTACATGGAGGGCGACCGCGGGAAGGCAATCGCCGTCTACGCCATCGCCAAGACCAAGGACGGCGGCATTTACCGCGAGGTGATGTCCGTCTCGGAGGTCGAGCAGGTCCGCAACGTGAGCAGGGCGAAGGGCAACGGTCCCTGGGTTCAGTGGTGGGGCGAGATGGCCCGCAAGACTGTCCTGCGCCGCCTCTCCAAGCGCCTACCCATGTCGACCGACCTGCAGCAGGTCTTCCAGCGAGACGACGATCACTACGACTTCCGCCAGCAAGCAGCCGGCGCCGCAACTCTGCGCCGGCTCCATGCCGACTTCGACGAGCCGGGCGACGACGCAACGACCGTCGAAGTCGAGGTGATCGACGACGCGCCGAAGACGGGCAACGAGCGCCCTGCAGACGACCTTCCGGACGGCGTGGTGCGCGGCTCGGAGATCAAGACCGACGTCCAGTGGTCCGAGGTGCTCGAGGCTGACCTGAAGAAGGCCGCCGCGGCAGGCGACAAGGCCGCGTTGGAGGAAATCTGGGCGCGGTCCTCGGGCCTGCGCAACCGGCTCGACAAGTCGAACCCAGAGCGTCTGGCCGAGATCGAGGGTGTCTTCAACGACTGCTACCTCGCGGCCGAAGACGCGACGAAAGGCGGTGACCAATGACCGCCCCGATCATCCGCATCATCGACTTCGAAACGACGGGCGTTGAGCCGCCGGCCAAGGTGGTTGAGGTAGGCTACTGCGATCTGTCTCGTTTGGCCGATGGCACCTGGGAGGTTGGCGAGCCCGACTCATGGCTGTGCGCCGTCGATGCCATCCCGCCGGAAACCCGCGCAGTCCACCACATCAGCCTGGACGACGTCATCGGCGCTCCCGCGTTCAATGCCCTGCAGCTGCTCGAGCAATCCAGCCACTGCGCCGCGGTCGCCGCGCACAACATGGAGTTCGAAGAGCGCTGGCTGCAGGCCGATGGCGTCATGCCGCTGATCTGCACCTACAAGGCCGCTCTTCGGATATGGCCTGAGGCGCCGGCGCACTCAAACAGCGTCCTCCGCTACTGGCTTGAAGACCAGGGCAAGCTCGCCCTGGACCACAACACGGCCATGCCGCCGCACCGGGCCGGTCCTGACGCCTACGTCACCGCCCATGTCCTGAAGGCCCTGCTCGAAGCCGGCGCCACCGGCCGCGACATGATCGCCTGGACCCGCGAGCCCCGCGTCTTCCCCACGTGCCCAATCGGCAAGGAGTGGCGCGGCAAGCCTTGGGCCCAGGTCGATAGCGGCTTCCTGCAGTGGATGACCCGCCAAGCCGACATGGAGGCCGATCTCAAGTGGAACGCCAACCGTGAACTGACCCGCCGCCTGGAGTCTGCGTGATGGAAATCGAGCGCAACTTCACCCCCGGCGGCTTCACCCACCGCATCCTCAAGCGGGTCGCCCAGAACGGCGCCACCGTGGACGAGATCCGCGAGGCGTTGGGCCAGGTCGACAACCTCTCGAAGACCCAACGCAAGCGCCTGCGTCGTCACCTCGCGATCCTGGTCGAGGACGGGGCCATCATCCGCTGCAACGAGTGGATCGACATCCTGCCCTATGGCGAGCGCCTGCTGGATGACCTCGAGGCTCAGACGCCCGGCGGCTACTCCCAGCCTTCGGTGCGCTTCTTCGAGCGGAGGGCTGCGTGATGCTGCGCATGTCCGAAGAGAAGCGCCGCGCGCTGAACAGCCTCCGGGCCCAGGTGAAGGAGCTTGAACGCCCCGAGCGCGAGGCCGCGAAGATCGCCAGGGCTCAGGGCCGCCGGAAGCGTGAAGCGGCGATCGACCGCAAGCGGCCTGAGCAGCGCAAGCCGCGCGAGCGCGACAACGGCTACCTCGCCTTCCTGCGCCGGCAATGCTGCGTCGTCGGGCTCATCACCGGCTGGCATTGCTCGGGCCGCATCGACCCGGCGCACATCCGCTACTCCGACGTCAAAGCGGGCAAGGTCAATCCAGGCAGCGGCATGAAGCCGGACGATAAATGGTGCCTCCCCGTCTGCCGCACCCATCACGACGCCCAGCACGCTTACGGCGACGAGCGCAAGTGGTGGGGCGCCGAGGTTGGCGCCGATCCACTCGACCTCTCGGCGGCGCTCTACGCGGCCTATCAGGCTGGTGACGACGGCCGGGCCGCACTGCGCCGCTTCTCCCCGCGGAGCGGTCGATGACGCCCCGCCCCCTCCTGGAAGCCCTGATCGTCCTAGCCCTAAGCGCAGTGCTGTTCAGCCATTGCGCGCAAGACGAGCAACCCCCGGCGGTCGCTCTGGAGAAGGAGAAGACTGGTGGTTGAACTCAACACGACCAAAGCCGCAATCGACCAAATCGAGAAATGCGGGTTCGAATGCGAAGGCGGCCCGCTTTCCAACAACGTCGGCTGGCGTTGGCTCAAGGCGCATCTCGACGGCGGTCCCCTCTACTGTCTCGGGCAGTCGGTAAACTACACCGTCGCGGGCGAGGTCTCGGGCGTCAAAATCTCCCAGGTCGTGAAGCTCTGCGTGGTCGGCATCAGCATGTCGTCCAGCAGCGAGCGCCGGACGTGGACCTACGCGCTTAGCACCGATCCGCCCAGCGCCTACCACTATGGATCGGGAGTGCAGTTCCTTGGCGTGCCCGAAGAGAGCCTGACGCCGTTCTCCCCCTCCCATGAACACGGAGCCGCGAAGTGAGCGAGCAATCCTTCACGCCTGGGCCTTGGGAGGTTGGCGTTCTCGATGCCGGGTCGGCCACGATCCGCGCATCCGCCGATGGCGAGCTTGTCGCTGAATGCTGGATCACGCGCCACAATAGAAGCCGCGCCAACGCCCGCCTGATCGCCGCCGCCCCCGCTCTGCTGGAGGCGCTGAAGGCGCTGATCCCCACCAACGTCGGCAACCCGGCTGCGTCCATCCCTGACGACCAAGTCCTCCCGGTCGATATGACCGTCGGTGAGGTTCGGAAGGCTCTCGCCGCCATCTCCCAGGCTGAAGGCCGCGATCATGGGTGAGGTGCTACTCGATCCGGAAATCCGCCAGGCCGCGCTCATGCGCCCGGCTGAGCAGGTCGGCGAAGTCGTCGGCGTCCTCGAAGTCAAGGGCCGCCAGCAGGCTTCCGTCTTCGCGACCGACAGTCAGCCCAGTCCATTCATCGAACACGAGCCAGCCGTCAGCTTCGCGCCGGATGTTGAAGCGCGCGGTCATGGACAAACCCTAGCACACCGTCAGCCGCCTTTCTCGCGCCGCAGAAGCTCGGCCTCGACCGCTTCACGGATGAACTGCGCCATCCGGTTCTTTCCGGCAACGGCCTCTATACGCGCCATCACCTGCTCAGGCAGGCGAACGGTCGTGGTTTTGATTCCGAGCGGCGGGCGACCCATGCGCACCGCCTTAACCGCCACCGCTTTGTCAGTCAAAGATTGCATATTTCCGATATCGCTTATTGACGCCCATAACCGCCACCGGTTATATAACCGCTATCGGATACGGAGACAACACATGGCCAGCAGCTGGAACGGATACCGCGCTTCGAAAACCGCCCTCGGGGGCCTTCAGAACGGCTACGCAACGCCGCGCGCTAAGCAGGCTTGGGCGCCGGGTGATGTGGTCAACGTCGGCTTCGTGAAGGGCCTCGAGGTGGTGGAAAGGGTCGGCGGCGACTACCGCCTCTGGAACCCCGCCAATGGCAAGAAATACGTCTTCACCCCGCACATGGGCCTTTCGGCCGGATGGGAGTCCTAATCATGGCGACCCGCTACACCTATGCCACCGGCGTCAGCTTCGGCGGCGATGTCCCAACCGCCGAGTTCGACGTCAGGCTGTCCTACAGCTTCATTCCGGGCCGCGCCGAGACGCCGCCCACGTACGACCACGGCGGCTCGCCTGCCGAGCCTGCGATGATCGAGGACATCGAGGTTGTGAAGATCGACGGCAAGTCGCGGCCCTGGGATCGCTGTGACGGCTACGTCTCGGACGACGAACTGGCCGACGCCATCCTCAACCAGCTTGGCGACATCGACGCTGAGCTGATCGCCCATGCGGTCGAAACCGACGCTTCCATGCAGACGCTTGGCGGCCTGCTTCGCGGGTGCGCCGCATGACCCATCCCGCCAACGAACAGCCCAAGCTCGATCTGGAGGCGGTCAAGAGCGCCATCGTCCAGACTATCGCGCTTCTCGACGTCGCGATCGCCGGGACGGTCTTCACCAAGCCGGACGCAGGTCGCGTGGTCGTCAACGTCGCGAAGGCCCAATCCGCACTCGACGGACTTCGCGGAGCCTTCGCCCTCATCGCCAGGGTCCAGGAAGGAGAAGAGAAGAAACCTGTAAGCAACTCTTACAAGTTCACAGGCGCCGTCGAGGTCTGCCCCGACTGCGATATTGCCGACTGCCACCATATCCGCGAGCGCCGCAAGCAGGCCGCGCGTGAAGTGCTCAACATGTACACCTCCCCCTCTACGCCCAAGGCAGGAGACGAGGGCGAACTAGAGCGCGGCAATCGAGAAGCAGAGCGCGAACTGTTCGAAGCGATGCTGAAATGGCTTGGCACGCGCGGGCTGTACGATCCGCGAGACTACTTCCACGGCGGCATCACGGCTGACGACATCATTGAGCAATTGGACGCTCATGAAGACGCTCTCGCCTCCCCCTTCTCGGGGATCAGCAGGGAGACGCTAGGCAAGGCCATCTACCTCGCCATGTACGGCCACCAGGGCGCGATCTGGGAGGCGAACGAGAGCCAAGACGTCTGGTTCGAAGCCGCCGACCGTCTGCTCTCCACCCTCACCGCAGGAGCCTCCAATGCTGAAGGGGATGACATCGGTGATCTGCGCCGAACGAAAGCGAGGCTGAACGACGCGTTGTCGGCTCTGCGGTCCATCGCTGAGGGCAACCTCGGAGACCGCCCGTGGCAGGCTGGTTACGACACCATTCGGCAAGTCGCGCGGAACGCCCTCTCTACCGCCAATGCTGAAGGGGATGCGCGATGAGCGGGAAGCTGACCAAGGCGCAGCGCGAACTGCTGGAGTTGGGCGTTCAAGGCGAGTTGGAGATCAGCCACAACCATCCAGTGGCGCACGAGCTTGACGCCCTAGGGCTGCTCCAGATCGGCGGCATGATCCTCAGGGGTGGCGGCATCCTGTTCAGCCGCTCTGCCAAGATCACTGAAGCCGGCCGCGCCCTTCTCACCGACACCCAGCAAGGAGCGGAGACGTGACGCAGCCTGCCGATCAAGTCGCGCGGACCCTCGCGCCGCGTCGTGGCGACAACGAGCCGGTGGAGTTCAAACCCGCCGCCTGGGATGGCCACCGATCCGTCAGGCTGGCCCTGTCACAAAGCGACGTCGGGCTGGCTACGGCGACCTATTCCTACAACCTGACGCACGAGGAGCGGACGCGGGTCGCTCGACGCATCGCCGCGCTCTGGAACCTTGCGGCCGCATCCCAGTGGTCCACCGAAGCTATCGAAGCCATGACCAACGGAGCGGACAATGGAAGCGTCTGAGCTGATCGGGCGGCTTGAGGCTGCGAGCGAGGGAAGCCGGGAACTGGACATGGCCATCGCCGTCCATGTGGAAGGCTGGTGCCTTCATCCGGCCGACCGCCAGCGCGACGACAGCGCGCAGTCTGACACAGGGTGGACCTGCCTCGACTGTGGCGCCGATAGCTGGGGGAACACGGGGCCGACCGGCCAGAAACGTCACGCATCCGCCCCTGCCTACACCACCTCTCTCGACGCCATCGTGGAGCTCATAGAGCGGAAGCTGCCGGGGTGCGGCTGGGCGGTTGGAAAACGCCCGTCAGGAGGCGGCTGGGCGCGAACCTTCATGCCAACGGGGCTTGAGGTCTACGTCGAGGCGGCCAGCCCGGTCATTTCACTCTGCCTGAGCCTCCTCCGCGCCCTCCAGCACCAGGGAGAAGCCGAACGTGGGTAAGCTGACGCGCGCCCAAGCCCGGTTCCGGTGGCATAGGTGGTTCGCCTGGTGCCCCGTCCGCACTGCTTGTGGCCACGTTCTGTGGCTGGAAAACGTCGAGAGACGCGGCGGTTACGACCATCGGAAAAACTCTGACCGCCCGCCGCCGTGGCGTTGGGAGTATCGCCGAGCCGCCCTACAGGAGCCTCGCTGACCCATGGGACATGACCTGAAGGAGCGGCTGACGACGCTTAGCGCCCTGGAACCCGGCTGGTACGCCAACGTCGGCGCGAAGACGGGGGAAGCCTGCTGCCAAGCTATGCGCGAGGCCGCTGCCGAACTCTCCCGCCTCCAAGAGGAGCGCAAGGAGATCGCGGCCTTCCTCGTCGAGCAGTTCGATGAGCCGGACATGTTCGTCAGCATGGGCGAGCGTGGCCACTACTGGCGCGACAAGTGCATCACGGCAGGCCAGCGGCTGGACCCTGAGCGCTGGGTTCGCGCCTCCCAAGATCAAGGAGGGGGCGACCGTGGGTGATCAAAATGTGAAACGGCCCGAGCAAAAGCCGGGCCGCCTAAGCATGGACCAGGGTCCGACGCACGTTCTTGACGCGAAGAGTCTCGCGCCAAGCAGTTCGCGCGTCAAGGCTCCGATGACTGACCAGACCATAGCGGACGTTGAGGCGTCCCTGGCGCAGTTCGTTGCGGAAGACGCGGTCTTGCTGGATCGCAACGTTCCGATCCTCAAGCGCGAGATCACCGCCCTTCTCGCCTCACACCGGAGGATGAAGGAGGCGCTGGAAGAGATCGACCAGCCCTTGACCGCGATGAAGGCGAGAGCAGACGCCGCTGGCCGGCATTTGTCGGGGCTCGCGTACAGCATCGCGTACAGCGCCAGCCACCTACAGGCCATCGCCCGCCAAGCCCTCCAAGGAGACGCCCATGCAGACCGATAAGGAGCTGATCGAACGGCTGCGTGAGCATGTCCGTTACAAGTACATGCCAGCCGCCGCGCGAGTGGCGATGGAGCAAGCCGCCTCCCGCCTAGAAGCCCTCTCCAGCGGGGAGGCGGTGGCTTGGCTCGTGAACGATTTCGCAGACGGTCGCTTCGCTGTTGCGGAGAAGATCTCGGCGGACCTGTACGCGCAGCGCGGTTATCGCGTCCAACCGCTCTACGCCGCCCCCGCCCTCTCCCGCCCTATGCCGAGCAGGGAAGAGGTGGCGAGGATCGTCGATGACGCGGTGAACTCGGCCATTCCGGAACCGTGGGAAGTCGTCGAGCACGCGACTAGCCGTCTCCTCTCCCTCTTCTCCTCGTGGGGGGAGGAAGAGGAAGATAGTCCCTCCCGGAGCCAGCCTTGCGCGGACGCCCAAGAGCGCTCGCCCGGCTCGCTGCACTCCGGTGGAATTGATGACGACTGCCCCCACGCGGGCACATTCCGGTACTGCGCGGAATGCCCTGTCTCTCCCTGCCCGCTCGGGCTTGGCAGGGGAGATAACCAATGACTGGCGCCCGCAGTCAGTGGCAAATCGACCAGGGAATCGCCTGCCCCTGCGGCGGCTCTGACGACTACTGTTCGTGCCAGAACGTCCAGAAAGGCGTTGATGACAAGCCGGCCGTGCGTGGCGACTATAGATCGACCTTCCAGCCCCCCCCTATCTCGCAAATCAGATTTGGCCCTCTGCTGCGGCAAGCCCGCGGCGGACTTAGCCTTTCCAAAGCGGCGGCCAAGATTGGATGCACCAAGGCCCACCTTTGGGAAATGGAAATGGGGAGGTCGCGCAACCCTACGGTCCAAACACTGGCTGGGATCGCCTCCGCCTACGGCCTGACGGTTTCGTATCTCGCGGTGATAGCGGCGACGTCGCTGACCCAGTCAGCTTCCGAAGGAAGCGACGCCAGCGTGATCGAGCGTGAAGGTTCCCGGGATGAACCCCTTCCCCTTCCCCCTAACCACGAGGGAGGGCGGTAGATGGACTGGCAACCGATATCGACGGCGCCGAAGGATGGCTCGTACATCCTCGCTCGGGTCGCTCCGCTGGACGATGAGCGATGGGGCCACCTCGCCGGCCGCTATTTCGTCATCCGGCACGAGGGGCGCACGCCTTCGGACTACGACCTTGGCTGGTCGGTCTTTCCCGGCTTCGGCGGCGCGTCGGATCGCTGGTTCGACGCCTGGACCCACATTTCGCCAGCACCCCAGGACGCAGGAGGCGAAAGCTGATGGCTAAGTACGCCGCCGACACCACGGTTTCGTCGGAGCGCAGCCGCGCCGAGATCGAAACCACCCTTCGCCGCTACAAGGCCGACGCCTTCGGCTACCTGACCGAGCGCGATACCGCAGTC
The DNA here is from genome assembly GCF_026411515.1 of Phenylobacterium sp. 58.2.17. NCBI lineage: Bacteria > Pseudomonadati > Pseudomonadota > Alphaproteobacteria > Caulobacterales > Caulobacteraceae > Phenylobacterium > Phenylobacterium sp. 58.2.17. The sequence goes on from NZ_JAPMTQ010000001.1 coordinate 291,436, forward strand.
GTGATGTTCCGCATGGCCGGCCGGCACATCAAGTTCATCCTGCCGATGCCGGACCCCGACGACCGGGAGTTCACGCACACGCCGTCTCGGGGCGACCTCCGCACCGCTGCGGCGGCTGAGGCGGCCTGGGAGCAAGCCTGCCGCCAACGCTGGCGGGCGCTCGCGCTCGTCATCAAGGCGAAGCTGGAAGCCGTCGCCGCTGGGATCACGACCGTCGAAGACGAGTTCTTGGCCCACACCGTTCTGCCTGACGGCTCGACTGTAGGCGAATGGGCCAAGCCGCAACTCGCCATCGCCTACTCGTCGGCGCAGATGCCCAAGAGCCTGCTGATCTCCGGCCCCGCCACCCACGATACTGGAGGCGGGGGATGACGAAGCGCGCCCTGTTCACACAGTCCGACGTCGAGCGGGCCGCCCGTGCCCTCAAGGCCGTGGGCGAGAAGATCGGCGGCGTGGACATTCGGCCCGACGGGTCGTTCCGCATCTTGACCAGTGCCGAGGTTCCTGACGAGCCTGCCAGCGAACTCGAGCGCTGGAGGAAGTCGCGTGGCGGTCGTGCAGCTTAAACACGTCCACGTCGTCACCTCGAAGGGGCGGACGTACCACTACGCGTGGCGCGGCGGCCCTCGCCTGCCTGGCGCTCCCGGCTCGCCCGAGTTCGTGGAGGCCTACGCCGCCGCCCACAGGTCGCGGAAGCTAGACGCAGCGCCACGCAAGACGGTGCGGGCGCTGATCATCGCCTTCAAGGCCTCGCCCGAGTTCAAGAAGCTTGGCGACCACACCGCTCGCGCCTACCGGACCTACCTCGACATGATCGAGAAGGAGTTCGGCGACATGCCGCTGGCGGCGATCGACGACCCGGACGTGGCCGAAGAGTTCTATGCGTGGCGCGACGGCATGTCGGACAAGCCGCGCACCGCAGACTATGCCGTGTCGACGCTCAAGCGCCTGCTGGCTTGGGGCAAGAAACGGCGCCGGTTCAACCGGGAGAACCACGCAGAGGACATCGAACGCCTGCACAGCGCCAACAAGTCGGATGCGATCTGGACCGCCGACGACTTCACCGCGTTCGACAAGATCGCCTCACCCGAGCTGTCTTGGGCCGTGCACCTCGCCGCTCACACTGGCCTGCGCCAATCGGATCTGATCCGGCTGGCCTGGAACCATGAGAGTGACGGGGCCTTCGGCTTCCTCACATCGAAGCGCGGCAAGTTCGTCACCATCCCGATCACGCCGGCCTGTCGCGCGCTGCTGGAGCGCATCCCCAAGCGCGGGCCGATCATCCTCACGACCGAGCGTGGAAAGCGCCCCTGGACCGCTGACGGGCTGCGCTCGTCGTTCGGCAAGACCTGCAAGGACGCGCGGGTCAAGCGCACCTTCCACGACCTGCGCCGGACCGCCGCCACGACCCTGCTTTCGGCAGGTCTGGACAGCGCCCAAGTCGCCCTGCTGATGGGCTGGAGCGAGGACGACGTGGAGGCCATGAAAAGGAAATATGTGAGCCGTGCGGCTGTCGTGAAAGCAGTGCTTGCAAAGCTCGAAAAGGGCGGCTAGTAGAACGCCTCCCGAACGGGGGCCGGTAAAACCCGCTGTAAAACGGTTTCGCCGCTTCGTTCTGGAAACAACCGCAAAGCCTTATGGCGTAACGGTTATGGGTGTATAGCTCAGTTGGTAGAGCAGCTGACTCTTAATCAGCGGGTCCAAGGTTCGAATCCTTGTACACCCACCATTTCTTTCCGAAATTCGCTGGATTGACCCTTCGCTAGACGGCGGGGGTCCGGGCCGCCTGGCCCTGCGAAGCCGCGCCCGAACGCCAGACGATCGCCGCGCCGGCCAGGCTGAGCGCGGCCAGGCCGAACCAGGTCAGGGCGTAAACCAGATGCGCGTTGCGGAAAGCGACGACCGTCAGACCGCCAACCGGGTAGCCTGACCCAGGAGCTGCCTCCGCATCGATGAAGACCGGCGCGACCTCGTCCAGGCCGCGGGCGCGGGCGATGGCGGCGACGTCTCGCGAGTACCAGCGGCCCGACGCTGGATCATTGGATCGCAGGAAGCCCCCGTCCGGCTCGCTGGCGCGCAGCAGCCCGGTCACCTCAATGGTCCCGGTCGGCGGCGGGCGAGTCGCCGGGTCGCGGTGCGAAGCCGGCACGAAGCCGCGATTGACGAGAACGGTTCCGGCCGGCGTGCGCAGCGGCGTCATCACCCACCAGCCCGCCCCGCGCTCGGTCAGGGCCTGGACCAGGGTCTCGCGATCGTTCTGGAAGGCTCCCCTGAGGCGCACGCGCCGATAGGCGTCGGCGTCGCTCAGGCCTGACAGATCGGTCAGCAGGCGCGGCGGCGCATGGATGCGCGCCTCCACGCGGGCGATGAGGTCGAGCTTCCAGGCGCGGCGTTCGAGCTGCCAGACGCCCAGGGCGGTGAAGCCGGCCGCCAGCAGCAGGCAGGCCAGCGCGAACAGCCGCCGCGTCATGGCGGGCCGGCGGCGGCCTCGGGCGGCATCGGCATCGACATCATGTTGCTGTTCAGGTGGTACATGATCCACAGCGAGCCGCTGATCACGATGGCGACCATCACCAGGGTGAACAGCAGGGCCAGCAGGGTCCAGCCGCCCTCGGCCTGGGTGTTCACGTGCAGGAAGAAGATCGTGTGGACGACGATCTGCGCGAAGGCGAGCGCGATGATCCAGGCCGCGGTCACCCGCGAGTCGCCCAGCGCCCCGGTCATCACCAGCCAGAACGGGGCTGCGGTCAGCACCGCCGACAGCGCAAAGCCGATCAGATAGTCCCGCCGGGTTCCGTGGCCGTGAGTGTCGCCGTGGCCGTGCACGTGGTCGTCTGATGCGTTCACCGCAGGACTCCGAGCAGGTAGACGAAGGTGAAGACGCCGATCCACACCACGTCGAGCAGGTGCCAGAACATGCCCAGGCAGATCAGCCGACGGCGGTTCTCGGGGATCAGGCCGCGCTGGCCGATCTGGACCATCATCACCGCGATCCAGATCAGGCCGAAGGTGACGTGCAAGCCGTGGGTGCCGACCAGGGTGAAGAAGGCCGACAGGAAGGCCGAGCGTTGGGGCGTCGCCCCCTCGGCGATCAAGCTGGCGAACTCGTAGAGCTCGATGCTGATGAAGGCGAGGCCGAACAGCGCCGTCACCGCCAGCCAGCCCTGGACAGCGCGGGTGCGCCCCGCCTCCATGTCGATCATCCCCATGCCGAAGGTGATCGATGACAGCAGCAGCATGGCGGTGTTGAGCGCCACCAGCGGCAGTTCGAAAATCTCCCGCGGGGCCGGGCCGCCGGCGTAGTTGCCTGAGACCACGCCAAAGGTGGCGAACAGGGTGGCGAAGATGAGCGCGTCGCTCATCAGGTAGATCCAGAAGCCGAGCAGCGTGCCGCCGCCGCTGGCGGCGTGGTGCTCGTCCTCCTCGACGAGGTAGTAGGTCGGGTTCACCGCCGGCGCGGCGTCGAGGGTTTCGCGGGCCATGTCAGGCCGCCCCCGGCGCGCGCGCGCCTTCGATGCGGGCCACTTCCTCGGCTGGCACGTAATAGTCGCGGTCGTAGTTGAACGTGTGGGCGATCGAGTAGACCAGCAGCGCCACGAAGCTGAGCGCCGCCAGCCACCAGATGTACCAGATCATCGCAAAGCCCAGCACCAGGGCCAGGGCCGAGATGATCACCCCTGCCCCGGTGTTGCGCGGCATGTGGATCGGCCGGAAGCCTTCGGTCGGCGGCGCATGGCCGAGCGCCTTCATGTCGTACCAGGCGTCGAGGTCGTGCACCCGCGGGGTGAAGGCGAAGTTGTAGGGCGGCGGCGGCGAGGTGGTCGACCACTCCAGGGTGCGCCCGTCCCAGGGATCGCCGGTGGTGTCGCGAAGGGCCTCGCGGTTGCGGATGCTGACGGCGATCTGGATCACGAAGGCGACGATGCCGACCAGGATGATCAGGGCGCCGATGCCGGCGATGACGAACCAGATCTGCAGCGAGGGGTCGTCGAAGTGGCGCACGCGGCGCGTGGTGCCCATCAGCCCTACCACGTAGATCGGCGTCCAGGCGACCCAGTAGCCGATCACCCAGCCCCAGAACGAGATCTTCCCCCAGAACGGGTCGAGCTTGAAGCCGAACGCCTTGGGGAACCAGTAGACCATGCCGGCGAAGAGGCCGAAGACCACGCCGCCGATGATGACGTTGTGGAAGTGGGCGACCAGGAACAGGCTATTGTGCAGCACGAAGTCGGCGGGCGGCACAGCCAGCAGCACCCCGGTCATCCCGCCGACCACGAAGGTCAGCATGAAGGCCACCACCCACATCATCGGCAGCTCGAAACGGATCCGGCCGCGGTACATCGTGAACAGCCAGTTGAAGATCTTCGCCCCCGTAGGGATCGAGATCACCATGGTGGCGATGCCGAAGAACGAGTTCACGCTGGCCCCCGACCCCATCGTGAAGAAGTGGTGCAGCCAGACCAGGTACGACAGGATGGTGATGACCACCGTGGCGTAGACCATCGAGGAGTAGCCGAAGAGCCGCTTGCCCGAGAAGGTCGAGGTGATCTCCGAGAAAATCCCGAACGCCGGCAGGACCAGAACGTAGACTTCCGGATGCCCCCAGATCCACACTAGGTTCCAGTACATCATCGGGTTGCCGCCGAGGTCGTTGGTGAAGAAGTTCATTCCGACGTAGCGGTCGAGCATCAGCAGCGCGAAGGCCCCGGTCAGCACCGGGAAGATGGCGATGGCCAGGACGTTGCTGCACAGGGCGGTCCAGCAGAACACCGGCATCTTCATCATCGTCATGCCCGGCGCGCGCATCTTGATGATGGTGGTGACCATGTTGATCGCCGACAGGGTGGTGCCGACCCCGGCGATCTGCAGCGCCCATAGGTAGTAGTCCGGCCCGGTGTCCGGACTGTTCTGGATGTTGGTGACCGGCACATAGTTCAGCCAGCCGCCGCGCGAGAACTCGCCGACGAACAGCGAGATCATCACCAGCACCGCGCCGGCCACGGTCAGCCAGAAGCTCAGGCTGTTGAGGAACGGGAACGCCACGTCGCGCGCGCCGATCTGCAGCGGCATGACGAAGTTGACCAGCCCGACGATCAGCGGGATCGCCACGAAGAAGATCATGATCGTCCCGTGGGCGGTGAAGATCTGATCGTAGTGGTGGGCCGGCAGGTAGCCCTCGGCGCCGCCGAAGGCGATGGCCTGCTGGGCGCGCATCATCAGGGCGTCGGCGAAACCCCGCAGCAGCATGATGATGCCCAGGATCATGTACATGATCCCGATCTTCTTGTGATCGACTGTGGTCAGCCACTCGCGCCAGAGCCAGCCCCAGAGCCGGTAGCGCGTCACCGCCGCGAGGATCCCCAGGCCGAGCAGGACCACGACGATGAAGGTGCCGAGCAGGATCGGCTCGTGGAGCGGAATGGACTCCCACGTCAGCCGGCCGAACAGCATCGTCCAGAAGGTCTGCTCGCGCATCGCTATCTCCGGCTCATCCCAGCGCCATGGCCGCGCCTGGTTCGAGGAACGAGGTGTCGTGGTGATGCGGCGCGGCCTTCACGGGCGGCTCGGCGGCCTTGGCGCCCTGCGCCCCGCCCCGCTGGCGATCCTGGGCCATGACCTCGTGCATGCAGGGCGTGCCGGGCGACACGCAGCGGTTCAGCACTCGGTGGAAGAGGTCCGGCTCGACCGTCCCGAAGGCCATCGGCGGCACCTTTTCGCTCGGCTTTTCAAGGGCGAGATAGGCCGACGTGGTGAGGGGGGCGGCGGACCTGGCCTGCCCCACCCACGCCTCGAAGCCCGCGGCGTCCACGCCGCGCAGGCGGAAACGCATGTCCGAGAAGCCCTCGCCGCTGTAGTTGGCCGAGAAGCCTTCGTAGTCGCCAGGCCGGTTGAGCACCGCATGCAGCTGGCTGCGCATGCCCGGCATCGCATAGACCATCCCCGCCAGGGTCGGGGCGTAGAAGGTGTTCATCATGTTGGTCGAGGTGATGTCGAAGCGCACCTGGCGGTCGACCGGCAGCACCAATTCATTGACGCTGGCGACCCCCTGCTCGGGGTAGATGAACAGCCACTTCCAATCCATCGCCACCACCTGGACGGTCAGCGGCGCCTCGCCGGCCACAGTCGGCTTGCCCGGGGCGATGCGGTCCAGGGGCCGGAACGGGTCAAGCAGGTGCGTGCTCGACCAGGTAAGCGCACCGAGCGCGATGATGATCAGCAGCGGCCCGGCCCAGATCGCCAGCTCGAGCGAGGTGGAATGGTCGAAGTTCGGATCGTAGGTCGCCTCGCGGTTGCCGCTGCGATAGCGCCAGGCGAACACCACGATCAGCACGATCACAGGGACGATGATCAGCAGCATCAGGCCGGTCGAGGTGTAAATTAGATTGCGCTGCTGGAGGGCGATGTCGCCGGCCGGGTCGAGCACGTCGCGCGCACAGCCGGCTAGGAACAGCAGAGGCGCCAGAACCAGGGCGGCGACCGCAAGCTTGGCCCCTCCCCTCGGGAACGATCTCGCCCATCGGCCATTGCCTTGTCGCGGCATCGTTGTTCCGCTCTCAAGCCAAGGGTGGGCGCGAGCCGGCTAAAGGCCCGACCGCCATTCGGAAACGCAGAGGGACAGAGGAGATCAGCAGCATGGTCGGGCCGGTCACCGCGTCATCGACGTCAACGCCGCTGGAGCGCGACGCTGCGCTGATCAACGCACGAGAGCACCGGGTGGCTCCCGGCGAAATTGCGATCGGTGTGATCATCGGCCGGACCAGCGAGTTCTTCGACTTCTTCGTCTATGCGATCGCCTCGGTTCTGGTGTTCCCGGCCGTGGTTTTTCCGTACGTCGATGCGGTCACCGGCACGCTCTATTCGTTCGCCCTGTTCGCCCTGGCCTTCGTCGGTCGTCCGTTCGGCACTTTGCTGTTCACGGCGCTGGACCGCCGTCACGGGCGCGGCGTCAAGCTGACCATTGCGCTGTTCCTGCTCGGCGGCTCGACCATGGCGATGGCGCTGCTGCCCAGCTACCATCAGGTCGGGATGTGGTCGGCGGCGCTGCTGGCGCTGTTCCGCTTCAGCCAGGGCATGGCGCTGGGCGGCGCCTGGGACGGCCTGCCCTCGCTGCTGTCGCTGAACGCCCCGCCCGAGCGGCGCGGATGGTATGCGATGATCCCGCAGTTGGGCGCGCCTCTGGGCCTGCTCGTGGCCGCGGCGCTGTTCGGCTATTTCCTCTACGTGCTGCCGGCGGACGACTTCCTGACCTGGGGCTGGCGCTATCCGTTCTTCGTGGCCCTGGCGATCAACGTCGTGGCCCTGTTCGCCCGCCTGCGGATCGTCGCGACGCCGGAGTTCCAGCGCCTGTTCGAAACCCGCGAGTTGCAGCCCTCGCCGCCGTTCCTCACCGTGTTCGCCGAGTGGCGGACCATCGCGCTCGGCGCGCTGGCCACCCTGGCCAGCTTTGCGCTGTTCCATCTGGTGACCGTCTTCCCGCTGTCTTACGTCACCCTGTTCGCCGACGAGCCGCCGATCCGGTTCCTGATCATCGAGGGCCTGGGGGCGATCGTCTGCCTGGGCGCGGTCGTCGCCTCGGGCGTGATCGCCGACCGGGTCGGGCGGCGGGCGTTGCTGGGCGTCTCGGCGGTGCTGATCGGCGCCTATAGCGGCTTTGCGCCCCAGCTGCTGAACGCCGGGCCGGTGGGCGAGGTGTTCTACATGCTGGTCGGCTTCGTGCTGCTGGGGCTGGCGTTCGGCCAGTCGTCGGGCATCGTCAACAGCAAGTTCACGCCCGAGCACCGCTATACGGGCGCGGCGATCGTCGCCAACTCAGCCTGGCTGATCGGGGCCGGCTTCGCGCCTCTGGTGGCGCTGCTGCTGGCCACGCGCTTTGGGCTGTGGTCGGTCGGCGCCTACCTGCTGTCGGGTGCGATCTGCACCCTCGCGGCGCTGGCCATCAGCCGCGACTGGGGCGACCACGCCGCCTAGCCGCTATCATTGGGACGTGTTCTTCGCGCCGGCGCCCCGGCCGCACAGCGAGTACATCGAAGGGAACTCCGACCTCCTGGCCGATTTCCAGACCTTCGAAGGCCAGGCGGCCTCGGTGACGTTCACGATCCCCAGGACGTCGATCGGCTACTTCAAATCGGACGCCCACTATCGGGACCTGTACGACATCCTGATCGGCACCGGGCTCTATCAGCAGATCGTCTATGAGAACGCGACGTTCGGCGGATACATGAACAGCCTGAACGGCGGTCCGGTCGACTACAGCTTCCGGATCACCCAGATCAGCGCCGGCCCGATCCCCGAGCCGGCGACCTGGGCGATGATGATCGTCGGCTTCGGCCTGACGGGCGGCCTGCTACGCCGCGCGCGCAGAACCGCCTACGCCTAGGCTCAGCGCCGCAAGACCAGCCCCAGCCGCAGGGTCTGGGGTTGGTCGTAGCTCTCAAGGCCGTCGCCGGTCTGGGCGGTCTCGATCTTCGCATCGAACAGGTTCTCGGCGGCAGCATAGAGCGTCACCGTGCGCGACACCGACCAATCGGCCCGCAGATCGACCTCGGTGGCGGCCGACAGTTCGCGGGTGTTGAGGTCGTCATCGAAGCGATCGCCCTCGTAGCGGAGGCCGGCGCGCAGGCTGAGCACGTCCAGCGGCCGCCAGGTCGCCTCGCCGGCCGCGGTCAGGCGCGGGGTCTGGGCCGGACGCAGGCCGGTCAGCTGAGGCGCCGCCGCGCCGCCGTCGACCTCGGCGTGGGTATAGGCGCCGGCCAGACGCACGGAGAACGTCTCCCAGCGGCGCTCGATCTCGGCCTCCACCCCATAGGCCTCGACCTCGCCGGCGTTCTGCCGCTGGCGCAACACGCCCCCGGCCGGAATGAACCCGGCGACCGGGAAGGTTCCCGGCCCGAAGCCGATGGTGACGTTGGTCACCGCCCCCTCCAGCCGGTTGGCGAAGACCGTGACGTCCCAGCGTAGATCGCCGTCCGCGCCGAAACCGAGCTCGACGCCGTAGAGCTTTTCCGGCTCTAGGCCGGCATTGGCCTCGGTCACGTCGTTGCCGACCCGGAACGGCCGGTAGAGCTCGTTGAGGGTGGCCGGGCGGAAACCGGCATAGGCCGCGCCCCGCAGATAGAGTTCGTCCGAGACGCTGTAGCGCGCGCCGAGCCGGCCGGTCGGCAGCCAGCCGTCGCGGTCGCTGGGGCGATTGTCGAGGGTGAGCGCGCCGCTGGCGGCGTCGCGTTCGGTGCGATGCCCGTCATAGGTCGCCCAACGGTCAATCCGCACGCCGCCGGTCAGCAGCAAGTCGCCGAGGTTGCGATAGGCCTCGCCATAGGCGCCAAGCACCGACTGGGTCCCGCCCGCCACCCGATCGCGGGTGAAGGCCCCGGCCATGTAGCGGAACTTCTCGCGGGTCTCGCCGTCGAACAGGCGGGCGTCGGCGCCGACCTCCCAGCCACCGTCGCCGGCGTCGCGGCGCAGGGCCCCGTTGAGACCGTAGCCCATGGCCGGGGTCGCGTACTGCTCGCTGGCCGGAGTGGTGGTGTTGCGGCCGGAGGCCACGGCCGCGGAGCGGTTCTCGAAGTCGGAACGCTTGACCCAGCCCTGCAGGCGCCAGCCCGCCCCCTCGCCCTGCGGCTGATCGACCAGGGTCGCCGAGAGGGTCGCGCCGGTGGCGCGGGAGTCGGCCCCGACCAGGCCGGCGCCGCGTTTTTCCTGATAGCCCGAGAGGCGCACCGCCAGCTGCTTGTCGCCCAGTTGCGGGGTCCAACGCAGGGCGCCGCCGAGGCCGCGATAATAGAGTTCCGTATCGGCCGCCCCGCGTCCGGCGCCCAGCGGGATCCAGCCATCGCTGCGCTCGCTCGCCGCGGCCAGGAAGAGGTCGCCAACCACACCGGCGGCGGCGGCGCCGGCCAGGCCGCGTTCACCGCCATAAACCTCGTACTCGCCGCCGCGCGGGGCGCGGGTGCGTTCGGAGAGCTGGATGGTTCCGGTCAACGCGCCGGCGCCATAGGGGCCGGCTCCTGCGCCGCGCACCACCTGGGCCTGCTCGACCGCGATGGTCGGCAGCCCGGTCCACAGCACCCAGCCGCCGAACGGATCGTTCTGCGGCACGCCGTCGAGCAGGACCAAGGCGCGGCTGGCCCCCGAGCCGGCGATCGAGCGGACGCTGATCCCCTGGGTGGTGGGGTTGGAGGCCTGGCTGGACGTGCGCCGGAAAAGCCGCACGCCCGGGGTCGCGGTCAGCGCCTGGTCCAGGCGCGGCGCGGTGGCGATGGCCTCACCGTCGATGGTGACGATCGAGAACGCCTTGTCGGCCGGCGACGGCTTCAGGCGGGCGGCTTCGACCACGACGGTGTCGACGAGCGGCGGAAGGTCCAAAGGCACGTGCGGCAGCTCTCCCCAGAATGACGCGCACGGACTAGCACAGGGTTCGCGGCGTCGGGGTAGAGCTAAACTGCAACAATGCGGCGGGAGACGCGCCGGCGGCGCGCCTCCCCTTCCGATTTCAGGCCTTGGCCGCGGCCTGGCTGGCGACGAGGGCGGTCATGTTGACGATGCCGCGCGCCGTCGCCGTGGGGCTGAGCACGTGCAGCGGCTTGGAGAGGCCCAGCAGCAGCGGGCCGACCTCGATCCCCTCGGTCACCGCGCTGACCAGGGTCAGGGCGATGTTGGCGGCGTCGAGCGAGGGGGCGATCAGCAGGTTAGCGTCGCCGGCGAAGGCCCCGCCGGAAATGTAGCGGGTGCGAACCTGCTCGTTCAGCGCCGCGTCGCCGTGCATTTCACCGTCGACCTCCAAGGCCGGATCCAGCTGCCGGACGATGGCCAGGGCCTGGCGCATCTTGCGGGCGGAGGGCGAGTTGGAGGACCCGAAGCTCGAGTGCGAAAGCAGCGCGACCTTGGGCGTGATGCCAAAACCGCGCACGGCCTCGGCGGCCAGGATCGTGGACTCGGCGATCTGCTCGGCGGTGGGGTCGACGTTGACGTGGGTGTCGCAGAAGAACAGCGCGCCCTTGGGCATGATCACCCCCGACAGCGCCGAGATCCGCGAGACCCCCGGCCGCGCCGGGATCACCGGCGTGGCGTAGGTGAAGTGCCGCCACCAGTCGCCGCCGCCGCCGACCAGGGCCCCATCGACCATGCCCCTGCGCAGCAGCATGGCGGCGGTCACGGTCGGACGGGTGACGACCCGGCGGTTGGCCGCCGCCGGCGGCACGCCGCGACGCTCGACCACCGCGCGGTACTCGGCGGAGATATCCTCGACCGAGGGATCGGCGTCGGGATCGAAGATTTCGATGTCACGATCAGGGGTCAGGCGCAGTCCCAGCTCCCGAACCTTGGCCTCGATGGTCTCGCGGTGGCCGATCAGCACCGGGCGGGCGAGTTGTTCGTCCACCACCGTCTGGACGCCGCGCAGGACGCGCTCGTCCTCGCCCTCGGCATAGGCGATGCGGCGCTTGCAGTCGCGGGCCTGGGCGAACACCGGGCGCATCAGTTGGCCGGAGCGGTAGACGTAGCCTTCCAGCTCGGTGCGATAGGCCTCGAAGTCGGCGATCGGACGGCGCGCGACGCCGGAGTCCATGGCCGCCTTGGCGACGGCCGGCGCGATCTCAAGGATCAGGCGCGGGTCGAACGGCTTGGGGATCACGTAGTCGCGGCCGAACAGCGGGACCTGGCCTGCGTAGGCGCTGGCCACGACGTCGCTGACCTCGGCGCGGGCGAGTTCGGCGATCGCCTCGGCGGCCGCCTTCTTCATGGCCTCGTTGATCTCGGTGGCGCCGACATCGAGGGCGCCGCGGAAGATGAACGGGAAGCAGAGGACGTTGTTGACCTGGTTCGGATAGTCCGAGCGGCCGGTGGCGACGATGGCGTCCGGCCGGCTGGCGACCACCAGTTCGGGCAGGATCTCCGGTTCCGGATTGGCCAGCGCCATGATCAGCGGGCTCTTGGCCAGCAGCGGCAGCCACTCCTGCTTCAGGACCCGCGGGGCCGAAAGGCCGAGGAAGATGTCGGCGCCGACCAGCACGTCCGGCAGGGTCTGGGCGTTGGTGTCGCGCGCGTAGCGGGCGAGCTCCGGCGTCAGGTCGCCCCGATCCTTGCGCACGACGCCGTTGATGTCGGTCAGGGTGACGTTGTCGGCCGGCAGGCCCATGCTGACCAACAGGTCCACGCAGGCCAGGGCCGCGGCCCCGGCGCCCGACGTGACCAGCTTCACCTCGGAAAGCTGCTTGCCCTGGATGGTCAGGGCGTTGCGGACAGCGGCGGCGCAGACGATGGCGGTGCCGTGCTGGTCGTCATGGAAGACCGGGATGTTCATCCGCTTGCGCAGGGCGCGCTCGATGTAGAAGCACTCCGGGGCCTTGATGTCCTCGAGGTTGATCCCACCGAAGGTCGGCTCCAGCGCCGCGACCACCTCGACGAAGTGATCGGGATTCTCCGAGGAGACCTCCAGATCGAAGACGTCGATGCCGGCGAACTTCTTGAACAGGACGGCTTTGCCCTCCATCACCGGCTTGGAGGCCAGCGGGCCGATGTTGCCGAGACCGAGCACCGCGGTGCCGTCGGTGATCACCGCCACCAGGTTGCCGCGGGCGGTGACGCGTTCGGCCCAGGCCGCATCCTCGACGATCGCCTCGCACGCCGCCGCCACGCCGGGTGAATAGGCCAGGGCCAGGTCGCGCTGGGTGGCCATCGGCTTGGTGGGTTCGACGCTCAGTTTCCCCGGCCGTCCAAACTGGTGATAGGCGAGCGCCGCGCGCCGCAAAGCGTCATCCAAAGCCGGTTCCTTCCAAAAATGCAGAGCTACCCACGCGCGGGGGCTTGGTCCCGCGAGGGTCATCGATACGACGGGGCGAAGGGGCGTTTCTAGTCCAGACCCGACGAAATCCTAGTTCCGCCGGCGAGTTATCGCCGATCAGGCGGCGGCCCGCTCGGCGACCACGGCCTCGACGATGTGGGCGCGGTAGAGCACGGCCAGCAAGTCGGTCTGGGTGATGATGCCGATCAGCACGCGGTTGTCGTCGACGACCAGGGCCTCGTGGGCCGCCCCGCTCGACAGCAACGGCAGCAGCGCCTCGATCGGCGTGGTCTCGCGGACCTTGTGGACGAAGGGATCGACCACGCTCTCGACCGGCCGCTGGCGGGCGGCCTGCAGTTCGGCCCGCCGGACCATGCCGACCACCCGGCCCTCGCCGTCGACCACCGGGGCGGTCCGCAGGTCGTGCGAGCGCAGGAACGCCAGGGCGCTCTCGGCGCTCTGCTGAGCGTCGACCGAGATCACGTCGCGCGACATGATCGCGCCGCACTGGATCGCCGAGTGCAGGCGCTTGTGGGCGGCCAACTCGACCTGGCGGAACAGAGCGTCGAGGTCCTCGCGGCTGACGTCGAGCAGTTCGCCGTACTGAGCCAGGGCCTGGTCGAGGTCGGCGGCGGTATAGCCGACGCGGCTCTGCGGGGCGGGGTCGCTGGTGGCGTGCGGGCTGGCCGCGGCCGGGACGCGGTGCGGATAGGATCGCCCCATCAGTCGGTTCAGGCCGACGGCGGCCAGGACCAGCAGCAGCGAACAGAGGCCGACCGGAACCAGGGCGAAGCCGAAGCCGAGGTCGTGGACGGCCGAGCCGCCGATCACCGCGGTCAGGGCCGTCGCGCCCCCCGGCGGGTGCAGGCAGCCCGCTAACATCATCGCCACGATCGCCAGCGAGACCGCCAGGGCCGCAGCCACCACGGGGTGGGGCGCGAACATCGCGCAGGCGACGCCAACCAGGGCCGATATCACGTTGCCGCCGAGCACCGCCCGCGGCTGGGCCAAGGGACTCGCCGGCACCGCGAACACCAGCACCGCCGAAGCGCCGATCGGCCCGACGAGCAGCGGCCCGAGCCCCAGGTCGCCGCCGGACAGCGCGCGCGCCGCAACGCCGGCCAGCGCCAGACCCAGCAGGCTGCCGACGCCGGCCCGCAGCAGATCGTCGAACCGGACCGGAGTGCGGCCGCCCAGGATGGTGATGAGCCTGCTCAACATTCGGGCGCTTATGCACAGAAGATCAGCGTCGCGCGCCCTTGAATCTCTATCCACACCCCAAGTTTTTCAGGCGGCGCGACGAAGGGTCGCCTTTGGAATCGCAATGAATTCGGCTTTGGCTGGCGTCCCGCAACAAGCGTGGCAGTTAAGCCGGCTGAAAGCGTTTACCTGACAGGATGCCCTCGTGAGCGCCCCCGACTACACCGATCGCCGAGAGCACCCCCGCGAGCTGACCAGCCTTCGCGCCCGGGTGTTCTATGGCAAGGAGATGGCCCACTGGGCCGACTGCACGATCGTCGACCTGAGCAAGGGCGGCGCGCGGCTGCAGATCTCGGCCATCTATCCCCTGCCCTCGCGGTTCGTGGTGCTGCAGCTGCTGGGCGGCGTCGTCTATGACGTGCGCGTGCGCTGGCGGCGCGGCGACATGACCGGCGTGTCTTTCGACGCCCAGACCCAGATCGAGACCAACACCGAAGAACGCCTGGTCGGCGTCCAGAAGGCCTGGGAAGCGCTGCGCGCAGCCTGATCTCAGGCGGCCGAGCGCTTCTCGACGCAAGGCGCCGCCGCGCCGAGCACACGCTCGGTCGAGGCCGGGAACCGCGCCAACGCCGCGGCGGGCCGGATCGGCCGCGAGGCGAAGCTTCCGCCGCAGTTGGGACAGGCGCCGTTCAGCACGCCGTCGGCGCAGTCGGCGCAAAAGGTGCATTCGAACGAACAGATGCGCGCCTGCGCCGAGTCCGGCGGCAGGTCGCGGTCGCAGCATTCGCAGTTCGGCTTGAGCAGCAGCATCGGAAACTCCGGCGAGGATCTGCCTCAGCTTGCCCCAGGCCGTGCGCCGCGCGAACGACATAGTTCCCTCGAAAAGCGACAAAGCCTCTTCCAAGTTGGCGCCGAGCTTGCGTGAGCCCCCTCATCGAATTTCAAATTGGGACGCACCAGCGTTCCGCACACTGGGGCTGAACATGAACTTCAAGGGTTTTGTGGTCGCGCTTTCTGCCGGCCTGTCGATCACCACCGCCGCCAACGCCGGCACCGTGATCTTCACCGACATCAAGGGTACCTGGTCGAGCCCGACCGGGGCTTCGGTCAGCTATTCGGGCAATGGCAGCGGTTACGCCAAGGCTTCGTGGGGGAGCAGCACCGGCTACGGCAAGAGCGCCTACACGTTCGACGGCGCCTCGCCGATCAACGTCAACGTCGCCAGCCCCGGCAACTACGGTCCGTTCGAGATCGGTGAATTCACCCACAACAACTGGCCGGTCACGGGCGACGCGATCACCTCGATCAAGCTGGCGATCAGCACCAAGATCATCATCGACGGCATCGACCAGGGCGTGAAGACCTTCAATTACGTCTTCAACCACCTCGAAACGACCAACAACGTCCCCGGCTACAACGGCACCTGCGCCAACGGCCTGAAGGAAAGCGCCAGCATCAACGCCAACGGCTGCGCCGACCGGGTCCAGGTCAATTTCCTGAGCACCTCCGACACGTTCAACGTCGGCGGCAACCTCTACGCCCTCGACTTCGCCGGCTTCATGGACGGCAAGACCCCGGTCACCGACTTCTGGACCAAGGAGCGCAAGGACAACTCCATCAGCATGATGGCCAGCATCAAGCTTGTGCAGTCGGCGGTTCCCGAACCGTCCACCTGGGCCATGATGATCATCGGCTTCGGCGCCGTCGGCTCCATGGTCCGCAGCTCGCGCCGCCGACTGGCCTTCGCCGCCTAGGCGGCAAGCTACCGAATAGTGGTGGAACTGGGCCGCCTGTCCCGTGACGGGCGGCCTCCTTTTTTGTCAGGCGTCCCAGGTCCGGCCGCTGTGAGCCACGTGAAAATCGCCGCTGACCGACAGCACGATCCAGTCGCCCGCCTGGGCGATCGCCCAGCCTTCGGGGGTGCAGACCTGGACGGCGCCGGCTTCGGTCATGGCCTGGGCGTCATCGCCCAGCCAAGCCCAAAGCTTGTGCCAGCTACGGGTGTCGGCGGCCGGCGGCACGCGAAGCGCGGCGCCGTGATCAAAAGCAGCGGTGGAACGGGCGGACCTCATGAACACGGAGTAGGCCCTGCGTCGGTGACCAGATCCTTAAAGCCCGTTCACTCTGTTTTCATTCCGCACGCAACGCCGCCGCCGGCCGCTTGGCCAGGGCGTGGAGCGAGGCCAGCAGCCCGCCCAGCGCCGCCAGCAGCGCCGCGCCCAGCACCAGCGCCGCCACCCCCGACCAGTCCACCGCCCAGTCGGCCTTGAACACCTGGGTCACCACGGGCCAGGCGGCCAACGCCCCGAGGCCGACCCCGGTGATCCCGGCGATCAGCCCGACCGCGCCGTACTCCAGGACATAGGCGCCCAGCACCTGCAGTCGGGTCGCGCCCAACACCTTGAGGATCGAGGCCTCGCGCGTGCGCGCCTGGGCGCGGGCGGCGATGGCCCCGGTCAGCACCAAGAGACCGGCCAGAGCCGCGACCGCCGCGGCGCTCCGAATCGCAAGCGCCAGCCGGTCGAAGAGCTCGGTCGCCGCCTCCAGTTGTTCGCGGACCGAGATGACGTTCACTTCCGGGAACTCGGCGCCCAGGGCGCGGGTGACGCGGGCCTCCTGGTCCTTGCCGGCCTTGGCGATGGCCACATGGCGCAATTCGGCGCCGTCCAGGGTCGAGGGCGTGAGGATCAGCGGGAAGCTGGCCCCGAAGCCGCCGACATCGACCTTGCGCAGCACCGCGATCCTGGCCTCGATCTCGCGGCCGAGCACCGACAGCGTGACTTGGTCGCCAACCTTCAGCCCCCCGGCGCGGGCGGCGTCGACCTCCATGGCCAGCAGCGGCGGGCCTTCATAGTTCGCCGGCCACCAGCGGCCTTCGACGATCTGCGGGTCGGCCGGCTGCGGCCCGATGGCCGAAATCGAGATGTCGTTGTCATAGGCCCAGCGCTCGCGCTCGGCGATGGCCTTGCGGTCGACCGGCTCGCCCTTGATGCGGACGATGCGGCCGGTGAGAAATGGCGCACGCAAGTAATTGTCGGCGTTCAGCTTCTGGCCAAAGGCGATCTGCACGGTCTGGTCGAATCGGGCGGCCTCAGCGCCGGGGATCTCGGTGAAGACGATGGCCGGCGCGGTCTTGGGCGCGACCTCGGCGACCTGACGCAGCAGGCTCGACTGGATCAGCACCACCGCGGCGAGCAGCCCGACGCCGAGGCCGATGGCCGGGGCGGCGGTGCGGGCGGCCGAGCGCGGCCCCGCCAGATTGGCCAGGCCCATCCGCACCGCGCCACGCGTCCGCCCTCGCAGGCGTCCGGCCAGATGCGCGGCCAGCAAACCCAGCCCCCAGAGCAGTAGGAAGGACGCCGCCACACCGCCGATCATCAGCGCCGCGGCGAGCGGCGTCGGCGCGGTCGCCACCGACAGCACCGCGAGCGCTGCGGCGGCGACCGCCGCGCCGACGGTTTCGACGCTCAAGCTCAGCCGCCCACGGGTGTCGCGGCGGAACAGGCTGGCCGGCGGCGTAGCCCGGGCCCGCGCGAGCGGCGCCAAGGCGAAGGCCGCAGCCGAAAGCAGGCCAAAGGCGGCGGCGCGCAACAGCGGCTCGGGATAGACGGCGAACAGCGCCGGAACAGTCAGGTCGTCCGGGATCAGCCCGGCCAGCAGGAACGGCGCAGCCGCCCCGACCGCCAGGCCGATGACGACGCCGAGCAGCGCCAGCAGGCCGATCTGGATCAGGTAAAGGTCGCGGATGAAACGGCCCTCGGCGCCCAGCGCCTTGAGTACGGCGATGGAGGGCTTGCGCTCCTCCAGGAAGGCAGTGACCGCGCCAAACACCCCAAGCCCGCCAGCGACCAGCGAGGCCAGGCCGATAAAGCCGAGGAAGTATTCGAGCTGGTCGATCAGCCAGCGGATCCCGGGCGCTGCGTCGTCGCGGTCACGGATGCGCACGCCGCGGTCCTTGATCTCCTGGCGCAGCGCCTTGCGCGCCTGTGCAGGGGTGACGTCGGCCGGCAAGGCGATGCGAGCGGTCTCCAGGAACGGCAGGCCCGGTTCAAGGAAGCCGCCGGCCTCGACCGCCTGGCGGCGGACCAGCACCCGCGGCCCCAACGCAAAGCCGCGCGACAGGCGGTCCGGCTCCTGCACAAGCACCCCGCGGACCACGACCGGCAGTTCGCCGACCAGGATGCGGTCGCCGATCTTCAGGTTCAGGCGCTCTAGCAGCACCCGTTCGACCACCGCCCCGGCGGTCCCGTCGGGCGCTGGCGCGATGGCGCGGTGGAAGTCGCCGCCGTCCTCCAACGTGACTTGGCCAGCCAGCGGATAGGCGTTGCTGACCCCGCGCAACTCGACCAGGCGACGCTGGCCGTCCGGGGCCTGGGCCATGGCGCGGCTGCCGACCGCCCAGGAGGTCTTGCCGGCCTTCTCGATGGCGGCGCGCTCCGCCGGCGTGAAGCGGCGCTGTTCGAGGGTGACCGCCATGTCGCCGCCGAGGATCTCGCGCGCCTGGCTGGCCAGGCCCTGGCGGAAGGCCTCGGCAGTCGAGCCAGCGGCGGCGATGGCGGCGACGCCCAGCGCCAGGCAGGCGAGGAAGATGCGAAAGCCGCTGACGCCGGAGCGCAGCTCGCGCGCGGCGAAACGCAGGGCGAGCATCAGGCGTGGCCGCCGCTGAGCCGCACCTGGCGGTCGGCGCGCTCGGCCAGGGCCGGATCGTGTGTGACGAGGACCATCGCGGCCCCCTCCTCGGCCACCAGGCCGAACAGCAGATCGGCGACCTTGGCGGCGTTGGCGGCGTCGAGATTGCCGGTCGGCTCGTCGGCGAACAGCAGGGCCGGCCGCGGGGCGAGCGCCCGGGCCAGAGCCACGCGCTGCTGCTCGCCGCCCGACAGCTGGTGCGGATAGTGGCGCAGCCGGGCCGAGAGCCCGACGCGGTCCAGCCAGCCGCGGGCGGTCGCGTCGGCGTCAGCGATCCCGGCGATCTCCAGCGGCGCGGCGACGTTCTCCAGCGCGGTCATGTTGGGCAGCAGGTGGAACGACTGGAAGACCAGCGAGACCTTGCCCCGGCGCAGGCGAGCGCGGCCGTCCTCGCTGAGACGGCCGAGATCCTGGCCCAGCAACTCCACGCGGCCGGCGGTCGGCTGCTCGAGGCCGGCGGCGACGGCGATCAGGCTGGACTTGCCCGAGCCGGACGGGCCGGTGATCGCCACCCGTTCGCGCGGCGCCACCGAAAAGCTCAGGTCCTTGAGGATTTCGACCGGTCCGGCCGCCGAAGGCAGGGTGAGCGAGACGTTCGAGACGGCGAGCGGCGGAACAGCTTCGGACAATGCGGCCTCTGGAGATTGAGCTTCACTGGCTATCGCCTAGATAGGACAGCGACATGGACCCTACAGCCCCCCGATTTCCGAGCCGCCGGCTGCTGATCGCCGCCGCCCTCGCCGCCTGGCCGGCCCAGAGCCTAGCCCAGTCGCGCCGGGTGATCACCATACTGGGCGACTCGATCACCGCCGGCTACGGCCTGCCGGCCAGCGCCGCCCTGCCCGTGCAGTTGCAGGCGCAGTTGCGCAAGCTGGGTTCGAACGCCCTGGTGCGCGGGGCCGGCGTTTCCGGCGACACCACCGCGGGCGGCCTGGCGCGGGTGGACTTCAGCGTCCAGCGCGACACCGACGTCTGCCTGGTGGCGCTAGGCGGCAACGACCTCTTGCAGGGCATCGACCCCAAGCGCACCCAGGCTAATCTCGACAAGATCGTCGCCCGGCTGAAAGCGCGGAAGATCGGCGTGGTGTTGGCGGGACTCACGCCGCCGCCGGTGATCGGCCGCGCCTACGCCCGCGACTTCCAGGCTGTGTTCCCGACCGTGGCCAAGGCCCAGGGCGTGGCGCTGTACCCCAACCTGCTGGCCGGGGTAGCCCAGCAGCCGCGCCTCAACCAGCGCGATGGCTTCCATCCCAACGCCCAGGGCGTGGCGGTGATCGCCCAGGGCCTGGCGCCGGTTCTGGTCAAAGCCCTGAGCGGGCGGCGCGCCTAAATCCTGTCCCGGTTGGCTTGAATCAAGCAAACCGGGGATGAGCAGGGTCGATCGATCGTGAGCGGAAGGGCTCTAGGTCTCCTGCGGTCCCGCCGGCTTGGCGGGTTTGGCCGGAGCCCCGACGCCGCCCGACTTCCCGCCGTCCTCGAAGATCACCGATCCGGCGCCGGCGACGTCGGTCTCCAGACGCTTGGGCCGGGTCAGCAGGCGGGCGGTGGCCGAGCCGGAGACTTCCAGGTTGGCGGCTTCCCGTGGGGCCAGGGTGACTTCGGCGGAGCCGGAGATGTCGGCCTCGGCGTTATCGGTGACGAGGTCGGTCAGATCGGCCTCGCCGGAACCCGAGAGTTCGACGTCCACCTCGCGGGCCTGGCCGCTGGCGACCACCTCGGACGAGCCGCTGGCGATGATCTGAAGTTGGTCCTGCTTGTAGCCGCGGATATCGAGCCGGTCGTCGCCGCTGATCTGGAAGCGGGTGACGGCCGGGGCCGTCATCACCACCCGCAGGCGGGCGTAGTCGGCCAGCGGTTGGTCCAGGCTAAGACGGCCACCGTTCAGGCGGACGCGATCGACGATGTCCTTGGGACCATAGATCGTGACCTTGCCAGGGCCGGGAGCCTGGGTGAACTCGACGGCGGCCGGGATGTCGAACTCGGCCTGGGTCGAGCCGTCCCACGCCAGCTCGCGGGTCACCTCCCCGGCGTCCCGGTCGTGCGGCCGATCGTGGCGCAGGTCGCGGTCGCGCCACTCGCGGCGCTCGTGGCGGTCATCCCAGTCCACGTCCCAGTTCCAGTTGCGGGCGGCGAGGTCGGGGCCGCCCAGGGCGGCCGCGCCGGCCAGGGCCACGACCCCGGCCAGGAAGCCGGCCACGGCGATCATCACAAGCACACGGATCATGATTGGGCTCCCGGCTCAGGGTTGCGGTTCGATGGCCGGCTTGAGCAGCCGGAAGTGGAGACGCCCGTACCAGACCAGGGCGTTGACGAGGCCGATGACGACGATGGTCAGGATCGCGCCGGCCGAGGCGGCCAGGGCCATCAGCCCGATGCCGGCCAGCAGCGCTGCGACCGGGCCGCCGGGCGGGCCGAGGAACGGTCCGGCGGCGAACACCACGCCGCCGGCGACGAAGACCCCGATGGCCGCGACGATCAGGCCGAACAGCACCCCTCCGACGGTCATCAGGATCGGCAGCAGGATCAGGATGTCGATGGCGCCCAGGCCCAGCACGGCGAAGATCGCGCCGGCCGCGGAGGTGGGATTGCGCTGCTCCTCCCATTTCTTGAGACCGACCTCGGCGCGTAGTTCGCGGGCCAGCCGGGACGGATCGCCCAGCGCCTGGGCGACCTCTTCCTCAGTGCGGCCGGCGGCTACGCCCTCGGCGAAGTGGGTCTCGTAGTCGGCGACCGCGTCCTGGATGGCCGCGGGCGGCAGGCCCGAGAGCCCCAACCGCAGCCGGTCGATGAAGGCCTGACGGTTCATTGAACGTCTCCCAGAATACTGTCGACCGCGCGAGAAAACGCAGCCCATTCCGCCTTTTGCGCGATGAAGCTCGCCTTTCCGGCCTCGGTCAGCTTGTAGTATTTGCGCGGCGGCCCGGCCGGGCTCTCGACCAGATAGGTCTCGACCAGCCCGTCGCTCTGCATCCGCCGCATGAGCGGATAGATCGTTCCCTCACCCATATCGATCCCCTCGGCCAGGCGGCTCGCGATCTCGTAGGCGTAGCTGTCATGGGAAGAGAGCAAGGCGAGCACGCAGAGCTCGAGCACCCCCTTCTTCAATTGGACTTGCACGGTTTCCGGCACGGCGGACCTCCAGTTCGCCTATGGGGTATCGCATGGTAGTGATCACTGCAAGGTAGCTTGCATTACATCTTAGTAAGCTGAAGCGTGGCCTTGATCGGCAGGTTGCCCGATAGTCCCTCCATGATCCGCACCATAGCCGCCCTGGCGCTCAGCCTCGCCCTCCCCGCCCAGGCCGCCGACTGGCGGCGCCTCGATCCTGAGAACACGCTGGTGATCGAGACCAGCAAAGGCGTTGTCGTCGTCGAGATGCGGCCGGACTTCGCGCCCAAGGCGGTCGAACGGATCAAGCTTCTGGCCCGCGAGGGCGTCTATGACGGCCTGCAGTTCCATCGGGTGATCGAGAACTTCGTCGACCAGACCGGCAACCCGAACAACAAGGACGGCGGGGTCTCGCAGCATCCGGACCTGCCGCCGGAGTTCATGTTCCGCCTGAAGACCGACGCGCCGGCCAAGGTCGTCGTCAACGCTAGCGACAGCTTGGCAGGTTTCGTCGGCGCCGCGCCGTTCGAGGCCGCTTCGGACCTGGAGGCGCAGCGCGACGCCGCCCTCGGCCGCCGCGCCTGGGGCGCGTACTGCCCCGGCGTCGCCGGCATGGGCCGGCAGGCGGGCGAAGGAACTGCGAACTCCGAGATCTTCTTCATGCGCGCCGCCAGCCGAAGGCTCGACCGCAGCTATACGGTCTGGGGACGCGCGGTCGTCGGGCTCGACGTGATCGGCGCCATGGCCGTGGGCGAGCCGCCAGCCCAACCCGACGTGATGCGCAAGGTTCGCGTCGCCGCCGACCTGCCGCCGGCCGAGCGCCCGAAGGTCGAGGTGATGGACGAGCGCGGCGAGGCCTTCGCCGCCCTGGCCGACAAGGTCCGGCGCGACAAGGGCGCGGACTTCACGATCTGCGACATCGAGGTCCCGACCCGGCCCGTTCCGTAGACGATCGGCCTCGACGCCGGCCTCACGCCGCTAAGCACGCGCCGCTTCAGGAGTTCTGTGCTATCCTGTGGAAACCACAGGAGAAACGTCATGCTTAGGACCGTTGTTCTCGTCAGTGGCGTGCTGTGCCTCGGCTCGACCGCGACGGCGCAGGTCAATACCGGGGACCTGAAGTGGGGCCCCGCCCCCGCGGTGTTCCCCGCCGGCGCGCAAATGGCGGTGCTGTCGGGCGATCCGACCAAGGCCGGGGTGTTCGTGATCCGCATCAAAATGCCCGCCGGCTACAAGATCCCGGCCCACAACCACCCGACCGACGAATACGTGACCGTGGTGTCGGGCGATCTGTCGCTGGGCATGGGCGACAAGCTCGACCCGGCCAAGAGCGCCAAGCTCGCTCCCGGCGGATTCGCGGTCGCCGGCGCGAAGATGAGCCACTTCGCGTTCTCGCCCGGCGGCGCGGTGGTTCAGGTTTCGGCCGAGGGGCCGCTCGCGCTGACCTACGTCAATCCCGCCGACGACCCGACCAAACGCTAGATCGCAAGCGGAACCGCCGACTGCATGGGGCCGTTCGCATTGGAGCGTTCAGGAGCCCGCGATGAAACTTGCCGTGATGCTGACAGCCGCCCTGCTTGCCCCAGGCGCCTACGCGCAGACCGCACCGGGGCCGCTGGGGCTCACCGCCGAGCAACTCGACGACGCAGACCTGATCGATCCCCAGGGCCGCGAGATCGGCGAGGTCGAGAACCTCATGATCGGCCCCAAGGGCGACGTCGTCGGCCTGATCGTCGAGATCGACCAGCGCGCGCCCAATCCCGACCGCCGCGTGCAGATCGCCCTGTCGGACGCACGCGCCGTGCCCGACCCGACCGATCCCGGCGCGTTCAACGTCCAGACCCGGCAGACGCGCGAACAACTGCTGGCTCTGCCCGAAGCCCGCTGATCAGGCGGCAACAGGGACCAGCGCGGCCGTCTTGCGGCGGATCATCAACGAGGCGACGGCTGCAACCATCGCGGCGACGCCGGCCAGGACGAAGGCCTCGAGATAGCGGCCCTGGGCGGCGCGGATGACGCCGGCGGTGATCGCGGCCGTGGCGGCGCCGGCTTGGTGGCCCGCGGCGATCCAGCCGAAGACGATGGGGCCGTCGTGGTCGCCGAATGCTTCGGTCGCCAATCGCACGGTCGGCGGTACCGTGGCGATCCAGTCCAGGCCGTAGAACACTGCGAAGATTCCCAACGCGACGATCGAAAAATCGGTGAACGGCAGCACCATCAGCGAGAGCCCGCGCAGACCGTAGTAGACGAACAAGAGCTTGCGCGGGTCGTAGCGGTCGGTGAGCCAGCCCGACAGCGTGGTGCCGATCAGGTCGAAGATCCCCATCACCGCCAAGAGCGTCGCCGCCCGGGTCTCGGGCAGACCCTGGTCGGCGCACATGGCGATCATGTGCACGCCGATCAGGCCGTTGGTGGTCAGGCCGCAGACGAAGAACCCGCCGAACAGCAGCCAGAAGGTGCGCGTGCGCGCGGCCCGGAACAACGCCGCGAACGCCCCGCGCAGAGCGCCGCCGGCCGGCATGGGCTGAGGCGCCGCGTAGCTGTCGGTCGCGCCGTAGGGCTTCTGGCCGATCGAGGCAGGGGTCTCGGGCAGCAGGAACCAGACCACCGGGACCAGCACCGCCATCACGGCCGCGACCGCCAGCACCACCGGCCGCCAGCCGCCGGCCTCAGCCAGCGCCGCCATGCCCGGCAGGAAGATCAGCGAGCCGGTCGCCGCCGAGGCGCTAAGCAGGCCCATCATCAGGCCGCGCCGTTCGACGAACCAGCGGTTGACGACGGTGGCGCCCAGCACCATCGCCACTGCGCCCGAGCCGACGCCGGAGATCACGCCCCAGGTGGCGACATAGTGCCAGGGCTGGGTCATCAGCGACGAGGCCGCGGTCGAGAGCGCCATCACCGCCAGGGCCAGGGTCACCGTGCGGCGCACGCCGAACGACTGCATCAGCGCCGCGGCGAACGGGCCGGTCAGGCCATAAAGGAAGATGCCGACGGCCGCGGCCATCGAGATCACGCCGCGATCCCACTGGAAGGCGCGCTCCAGCGGCAGCATCAGCACGCCCGGCGCCGAGCGCAGACCGGCCGCCGCCATCAGGGCGATGAACACCGCCGCGACCGCGACAAATGCGTAGTTCTGGCCAAAGGGCCTGGGGCGCGCTATCGTCATGTTACTGACCTGTAAGTTTCACCGCCAATGAATACGTACCGGTCAGTTACATCGTCAAGCAGACTTTCATGATCGAGCCGAAGAAACCCGACACCGCCGCTCCCCTGCGCGCCGCCGACAAGATCCGCGAGACCGCCCGTGACCTGTTCTATCGTGAAGGCATCCGCGCGGTCGGGGTCGACGAGATCGTCGCCAAGGCCGGCGCGACCAAGCCCAGCCTCTACCGCACCTACAGGTCGAAGGACGAGCTGGCCGCCGCGGTGCTGCGCGAAGGCGCCGACGCCTTCTGGAGCCGGTTCGACGCCGCCGTGGCCGAGCATCCGGGCGATCCGCGCGCCCAGGTGCTCGCCTATCTGGAGGGCCTGGCGCAGCGGGCGGCGCAGGACGACTACCGCGGCTGCCCGCTCAGCAACGCGGCGGTGGAGTATCCTGAACACGGCCATCTGGCCCGCGTCACCGCCCAAGAGCACAAGGCCGACCTGCGCGAGCGGCTGCGCGGCATGGCGACGGAAATGGGCGCCGACGACGCCAACGGCCTAGCCGACGCGCTGCTGCTGCTGCTGGAGGGCGCCTTCCTCACCAGCCAACTGTTCGACGAAGACCGCCCCACCGCCGAGGTCGCCCGCGCCGCAGCCAAGCTGATCGACGCCTATCTCGCCTAAGGGGCCTCGTACACCACCTTGCCGCCGACGATGGTCATGACCGCGTGGGCCTTGGCGATGTCGGCGAAGGGGGCGGTCATCAGGTCGACCGAGAACACCGAGATGTCGGCGTCGCGGCCGACCGCGAGCCTGCCGAGGTCGTTTTCCCTAAAGACGGCGTAGGCCGAGCCGCGGGTCAGCATGGCGAGCGCCTGGGCGCGGGTCACCGCCTCCTCCAGGCGCCAGTCGGGACCGGCGAAGCCCTTGAGGTCGTGGCGATAGGCGGCGGCGTAGAACTCGACCAGCGGATCGCCCTTTTCGACCGGCGCATCAGAGCCGCCGGCGACGGCCGCGCCCGACTTCAGCAGACTTTCCCAGGCGTAGGCGCCCTTGAGCCGCTCCGGGCCCAGCCGCGCGGGGGCGAAATAGAGGTCGCCGATGGCGTGAGACGGCTGCATCGAGGCGACGACGCCCATGGCCGCGAAGCGCGGCAGGTCGTGGGGGGCCAGGACCTGGGCGTGCTCGACCCGCCAGCGGGCCGCCTTGAGCCCGGCCTGGTCGCCGGCGAAGGCCTGCTGATAGGCGTCGAGGATCACCCGATTGCCGCGGTCGCCGATGGCGTGGACGGCCATCTGGGCGCCGGACTTGCGCGCCTTGGCGAGGATGGCGTCGATGGTTTCGCGGGGGGTGACGATGAGTCCCGTTCCCTCGGCGTCGGCATAGGGCGCAAGCAGCGCCGCCCCGCGCGATCCGAGCGCGCCGTCCATGAACAGCTTCACGCCGCGCACGCGCACCAGGCCGGTCGGGTCCTGCGACGGGCCCTGGGCCAGGACCGGCCCCGAGTCGGCTTGCGACATGTAGTTGTCGATGCGGATCGGCAACTCGCCCTTGGCGGCGAGCGCCTGCTGGATGGCCACCTCCTGGGTCGAGACGCTCATGTCGTGCAGGCCCGTCCAGCCCCGCGAGGCGTAGAGCCGCGCGCCCCGGCGGACCGCCTCAGCCTGGGCCGCGGCGCTCGGGGGCGGGACCTTGGCGCGGACCAGGCCCATGGCGTTGTCGATCAGCATCCCGTCCGGCTCGCCCTTGGCGTCCTTAAGGATCTGGCCGCCGGCCGGCGCGGCGGTCTGAGCCGTGATCCCCGCCAACTTGAGCATCGCCGAATTGACGACCACCGCATGGCCGTCGGCGCGGCTGAGCACCACCGGCCGGTCGGGCGCAGCGCGATCAAGGTCGGCGCGGGTCGGGAAGCGTTTTTCCGGCCAATGGGTCTCGATCCATCCGGCGCCGGAAATCACCTCGCCGCCCGGATTGGCGGCCGCCCAGGCCTTCAGGCGCGCGACCAGGGCCTCGACCGAGGCGGTCCCCTCCAGGTTCAGGGTCATCTCCCGGAAGCCAATCCCGGCCAAATGGGCGTGGGAGTCGACGAAGCCTGGATAGGCGGCCGCTCCCTTCAGGTCGATATCGCGGGCGCCCGGCGCGGCCGCCCGCGCGCTGTCGAGCTGGCCGGCATAGGCGACCTTGCCGTCCTTGACGACCAGGGCCTGCACGACGGCGTCGCCGGTGTAGATCGGGCCGCCGTGAATCAAAAGGTCCTGCGCCGCAGCCGGCGCCGCCAGGGCGAGGCCCGCCGTCAGGACCAGAGTGTGCAGAACCGCGCGCATGCTTCCCCCGCCGTGAATCGCTGCGTCCATTGATCGACGTTCCACGGCCGCACGCAAACGCCTTCGCACGCTATGGCCACCTGCCGCGGATGCGGCCACAGTGAAGGCATGAATCGGGGGGATGCAGGTCAGCCGGCAAGGTTGCGCGCACGGGCGGCCTACGGCCTGTTGGCGGTGGCGGCGGCGGCGGCGGCGCTGATTTACGCCGACCGCGTCTTTCTGGACCTGCCCCTGTACGCCGGGGCCGAAAGCTCGCACCTGGTCTACGCGCTCTACGGCAAGACCTTGGCGGCGCGGCCCGACCTGCTGCCGCACGCCCAGCCGATGGGCGACGCCTTGTTCGGTCTGCTGATCCGGGCGCTGACCTATGTGACGCAGAACCTCGCGCCCTGGCTGAGGGTCCTGGGGGCCGCGGCCTATTTCGGCGGCCTGGCCCTGGCGCTGGCCAGCGTGCGCGTCAGCCTGGACCGGGAAACCTGGATCGGCGCGGCGCTGCTGGCCCTCGCCTATCCCTACTACCGCTTCGCCGCCGCGGCCCTGCCCGAGGGGTGGTATGTCCTGTTGCTCGGCGCGGCGGTGCTGGCCACCGCACGGCTCTATGGGCCGCGACCGATCGCCCATGCGGCCCTGGCGGGCGCCCTGGTCGGCGCGCTCACCATGCTGAAGCCGCAGGGCCCGGCGGTGGGCGTCGCGTTCCTGCTGCTGGCGGTGACGGACCTCCTGCTCGGCCGGCGCGACCTGCGCATCTTCTTCGGGCGCGTGGCGGTGCTGGCCGCCGCCTTCCTGGCCAGCGTCAACCTGCTGCAACTGGCGACCAACCAGGCCGCGAGCGCGCCGTTCAGCTTCTATCTGGAGCATCGCTACGACGCCCTGCTGACCGGCGCGGTGACGCCGCACGGCTGGGTCGCCGGCGCCCGCGGACTGGTGGCGATGGCCTCGGCCTGCGTGATGCTGGCGGCGATTCCGGCGCTGACCGGGCTGCTGCGGATCGAGATGCGCTGGCGCTGGCATCGCGGACGTGGGCGCTTCTTCCTCGCCCCGCACGAGACGACTTTCCTGCTGGTGCTGTTCAGCCTGGCGAGCACCCTGGCCGTGACGGCGGCGCTCTCCACGGGCGAGGCCGCCAATCCCAGCCGTATCTGGGGCCGGCAGTTCGAAGCGCTGATACCCCTGCTCTGGATCGCTGCGGCCCCGTTCATCGGCGAGTTCGACCGCGCCGGCGGACGCTGGTGGCGGATGGCGATGGGCCTGGCGGCGGTCGTCGGCCTGGCCGGGCTGGCCGCCTGCCTGCTCGGCGGGATCACCCCGCGCGCCTGGGACGCGGCGGCGCTCAGCGCCTTTTCGCTCGAACAGCCCTGGGCCGCGGGGCTGGCGGCGGCGATCATCGCCGCGGCCGGCGCGGCGACCGCCCTGCGCAGTTGGCCGGTGATGAACATCTGGCTGGCCGCCTTCGCGGCGCTGGCCGTGCTGTCCACCGTGCTCGACGTGCGATGGGAGCGGGCCAACGCCGCCGACCGCAACGCCCTTAGCCAGGACCTGACCACGGCCGCCGCGATCGTAGAACAGCGCCCCGGCGGGGTCGCGATCATCGTCGAGGACCCGATCCAGGCCCGCCTGGCCTATCTGCGCCTGCGGGCGCGGCCGATCACGATCCTGACCGCCCCAGAGCCCGCGCGGCTGGTCGAAATCGACACCGTCGTCGCCATCGGATCGCCGGCGCCCGGCGCCGACTGGCGGGTCGCGTTCGGCGGCCCCAAGCTGACTGTCTACACTCGTCAAACGGGGCTCTTGGCCTCACCGCGCGCATCGGTCGCGGGCGCTGGAGGTCTTCTGTCCGAGCCAGGAAGCGGCTAAGAGCGCGCAGAATCATCGCGCCGCCGCGGTCGCGACATGAAGGACACGGACGGAACGATGCTCACCTGGTTCCAGGCGCTGATGCCTAAGGAATTGAAATTCTTCGACCTCTTCAGCGCCCACGCCGAGAAGCTGGTGGAGGGCGCGACCGCACTGCGCGAGGTCCTGCAGGGCGGCGACGACGTCGCCGAGGCCTGCGCCCGCGTCGTGGCGCACGAGGATGCAGCCGACGCGATCACCCGCGAGGTGCTGCTGAACGTGCGCCGCTCGTTCATCACCCCGTTCGACCGCAGCGACATCCAGGACCTGATCACCTCGCTCGACGACGCCATCGACCAGATGCACAAGACGGTGAAGGTCGTCAGCCTGTTCGAACTACGCGAGTTCGAAGGCCCGATGCGGGAAATGGCCGACATCATCGTCGAGGCCGCGGTGCTGACCCGCGAGGCGGTCGGCCTGCTGAGCAACATGCGCCAGAACGTGACCCGGCTCAGCCAGCTGACCGAGCAGATCACCCATATCGAAGACCGCTCCGACGCCATCTACGACGCCGGCCGCAAGGCGCTGTTCCTGGCGCACCGGCATGACGACCCGATGGCGTTCGTCGTCGGCGTCGACGTCTACAGCCACCTGGAAAAGGTCATGGACCGGTTCGAGGACGTGGCGAACTGCATCAGCGGCATCGTGATCGAGCAGGTCTAGCCCACGTGGAACTCCTCGCCGGCTACGGCCCGCTGCTGATCTTCCTGATCTTCGTGGCGTTGGCCTTCGACTTCCTGAACGGGCTGCACGATGCGGCCAACTCGATCGCCACCATCGTGGCGACGCGGGTGCTGCCGCCCTTCATCGCCGTCGCCTGGGCGGCGTTCTTCAACTTCATCGCCTTCCTGTTCTTCGGCCTGCACGTGGCCAAGACGGTCGGCGCGGGCCTGGTCATGCCCGAGCTGATCAGCGACGGGCTGATCTTCTCGGCCCTGATCGGGGCGATCGGCTGGAACCTGCTGACCTGGTGGGCGGCGATCCCCTCCTCGTCTTCGCACGCGCTGATCGGCGGGCTGGTCGGCGCGGGCGTCGCCAAGGCCGGGATGGGCGCCGTCATGTGGGGCGGCCTCTCCAAGACCCTGTTCGCCATCGTGCTGTCGCCGGCGACGGGCTTCATCCTCGCGCTGTTCCTGGTGCTGATCGTCTCGTGGCTGTTCGTGCGGCTGACGCCGTTCGCGGTCGACGGGGTGTTCCGAAAACTGCAGTTCGTCTCGGCCTCGCTCTATTCGCTGGGCCACGGGGGCAACGACGCCCAGAAGACCATGGGCATCATCGCCGCCTTGCTGATCGCGCACGGCATGGGCCCGTCGAGCGGCGAGTTCCATGTGCCGCTGTGGGTGGTGCTGTCCTGCCAGGCGGCGATGGGCCTGGGCACGCTGTTTGGCGGCTGGCGGATCGTCCACACCATGGGCTCGCGGATCACCCGCCTGACCCCGATGCAGGGCTTCTGCGCCGAGACCGGCGGGGCGATCACCCTGTTCGCCGCCACCAGCCTGGGCGTGCCGGTCTCGACCACCCACACCATCACCGGCGCCATCGTCGGCGTCGGCGCGGCCAAGCGGGTCTCGGCCGTGCGCTGGGGCGTGGCCAAGGAGATCGTCACCGCCTGGGTCGTGACCCTGCCGGCCGCGGCGATCATCGGCGCCCTGACCTACTGGGCCGCCGGCCGGTTCATGGGCTGAGTCAGTCGTCGACCATGGCGCGGGCGGCGACGTCCGCGCCGGGATCGAAGTCGGCCCGGGGATAGTCCTTCCCGCGCTTGACCGTCAGGGTGATGGTCCGCAGGGCGCGGATGTCCTTGGACGGATCCTGGCCCGTAAAGACCAGGTTCGCCAGCTTTCCCGGCTCGATGGTTCCGAAGTCCGGCGTCTTGCTCACGGCGAGCGCGCCGTTCCGGGTCGCCGCCACGATCGCCTGCATGGGCGAGAAGCCCGACCGGTCGACCAGCAGCTCCAGTTCCTCGTAAAGCGCCGGATAGGCCCCGGCCGGGTTGGAGAACCCGTCGGTGCCGGCCGAGATCGTCACCCCGGCCTTCAGGGCCTGGGCGGTCAGCTGGGCGGCTAGCTCCGTCGAGCAGTAGGGCTTGCTCGGCCGGGCCTTCATCGCCTCGTAGATGCGGACCGTGGCGTCGAGGACGACGCCGTCCTGCTTCATCTGGACCAGCAGCGGAGCAATCTGCGGGTTCACCCCCTGGCCGAACTTCTCTTCCTGGACGGCGGCGCGGCGGTGGTAGCCGGTCGGGATCTGGTCGGACACCTGGTAGGCCAGCATGCAGACGTGGCTGACGGTGTCGGGCCGCGCGGCCAGCACCTGGGCGGGCGTCGCCGGGAAGACCGCCCCATGGGTCCAGACCTGCAGACCCTGTCGGTGTGCCTCGGTCGTGATCCGCGCCACCTCCTCGCCGGGCAAGTTCGCATAGATCTTGATCGCCGTGGCGCTGGTCCCCTTGGCCTCGGCCACCGCCTGGCGGAGATCGGTGTCGGGGGTGATCGCCCGCATCCAGGGGACCTGGCCGCCGACCGCGCCCAGCGAGGCGGCGCCGACGCGCGGGTCGTCGAAGAACGATGGGCCGGCCATCAGGGCGGCGTAGTGGATGTCGGGGCCGGGGATCTCGCCGATACGGGCAGCGCGGGCCAGGTCGGCGATGTTGCGCAGGTCGTCGGCCATGTCGCGGGTCGAGGTGATCCCGCTGTAGAGGTCGCGCTTGAGCTGGGCCTCGGCGAAGCGGCGGTTCGGGGGCGTGGCCAGGTGCTGGTGGCTGTCGGTGAGGCCCGGCAGCACGTACTTGCCGCTCATATCGACGACGCGGGTGGTCGGCGCCAGCTTGAAG
This sequence comes from Phenylobacterium sp. 58.2.17, assembly GCF_026411515.1. Classification (NCBI taxonomy): domain Bacteria; kingdom Pseudomonadati; phylum Pseudomonadota; class Alphaproteobacteria; order Caulobacterales; family Caulobacteraceae; genus Phenylobacterium; species Phenylobacterium sp. 58.2.17. The sequence goes on from NZ_JAPMTQ010000001.1 coordinate 323,405, forward strand.
GCGATCTCACCCTCTTTCCAGACCCGCTCGATCCGCTCCCCGCGGACGAGGATGTTCATGCCCGCGCGGGGCGGCGCACCGGTCCCGTCGATGAGCGTGACGTTGCGATAAACGGTCTGGGCCTCGGCCGCCGGCTCTTGGGCTGTAGCGGCGGGCGACAGGGCGAGGACGGCGGCCAGCGCGGTCAGGCAGGAACGGATCATGTCCCTGCCCTAGCCGCCTCGCTCGCCGGCCTCAACGCCTAAGCGTCAGCGGGGAAGCTTGCTGGTCCCCATCAGGTACTCATCGACCGCCTGGGCGCACTGACGGCCCTCGCGGATCGCCCAGACCACCAGCGACTGGCCGCGACGCATGTCGCCGCACGAGAAGATGTTGGCCGAGGTGGTCTTGTAGTCGCTGACCGGCGCCTTGACGTTGCCGCGCGGGTCGAGCTCGGCGCCGGATTGGGCGATGAACTCGTTGTGGCGCGGGCCGACGAAGCCCATGGCCAGCAGCACCAGATCGGCCTTGATCAGGAACTCGCTGCCGGCGATTTCCTGCAGGGTCTGGCGACCATCGGCGCCTGCAACCCACTCGACGCGGACGCACTCGACCGCCTCGACCTTGCCGTTCGAACCGATGAAGCGCTTGGCCGACACTGCGAAGTCGCGCTCGCAGCCCTCTTCGTGGCTCGACGAGGTTCGAAGCTTCAGCGGCCAGTCGGGCCAGGTCAGCTGCTTGTTCTCGCGAACCGGCGGCTGCGGCATGATTTCCAGTTGGGTGACCAGGACTGCGCCGTGGCGGTTCGAGGTGCCGATGCAGTCGCTGCCGGTGTCGCCGCCGCCGATCACGACGACATGCTTGCCGGTGGCCGAGATGCCACCGGTCGGCGCCGCGCGCAGTTCGTCGTCGCCGGCGTTGCGCTTGTTCTGCTGGGTCAGGAAGTCCATCGCGAAATGGACGCCAGCCAGCTCGCGGCCCGGAATCGGCAGGTCGCGCGGGTCTTCCGCGCCGCCGGCCATGACCAGCACGTCGTAGTCGTCGAGCAGGCGCTGGACCGAGACGGTCTTGCCGACCTCGAAGTTGGTCCGGAAGATCACGCCCTCACCTTCCATCTGCGCCACGCGGCGGTCGATGAGGTGCTTCTCCATCTTGAAGTCCGGGATGCCGTAGCGCAGCAGGCCGCCGATCCGGTCGTTCTTCTCGAACACGGTCGGGGCGTGGCCGGCGCGGGCCAGCTGCTGGGCGCAGGCCAGGCCCGCCGGACCCGAGCCGACGACGGCGACGCGCTTGCCGGTGCCGCGCGGCGACATCTGCGGCTTGATCCAACCTTCCTGCCAGCCGCGGTCGACGATCTCGCACTCGACCGTCTTGATGGCCACCGGAGTGTCGATGATGTTCAGGGTGCACGACGCCTCGCAGGGCGCTGGGCACACCCGGCCGGTGAACTCCGGGAAGTTGTTGGTCGACTGGAGGTTCTCCAGCGCCGTCTTCCATTGGTCGCGATAGACCAGGTTGTTGAAGTCCGGGATCTGGTTGTTGACCGGGCACCCCTGGTGACAGAACGGAATCCCGCAGTCCATGCAGCGCGCGGCCTGCTTGGACACGTCCGCCGCCGGCATGGGGTGGACGAATTCCTTCCAGTTTTTCAGGCGCTCCTGCGGCGCCTCGTAAGTCCGTTCCTGGCGCTCGATCTCGAGAAAGCCGGTGACCTTACCCATGATGCCGTCCTCCGACTCTCGTGACTATTCCGCCGCGACGGCTGCAGCCGCCTGACGTTCCGCGGCCATTTCCTCCAGCGCGCGGCGGTAATCCTTGGGCATGACCTTCACGAACGAGCCGAGGGTCTGGTCCCAGTTTTCCAGAATCTGACGAGCACGCTCCGACCCCGTGTAGAGGTGATGGCGCTCGATCAGGATGCGCAGACGTTCGGCGTCGAAGCGCAGCACGTCGCCCATGCCGTTGTTGTCGACCGACAGCGAACGCTGGCTCGGGCGGAAAGGCTCGTCCTCGCGGGTGGTCGGGGTCGCGGGCTCGATCTTTTCGAGGTCGACCATCGCCTTGTTGCAGAGGTCGGCGAAGCGGCCCTTCGGATCGTAGACATAGGCTACGCCGCCGGACATGCCGGCCGCGAAATTGCGACCCGTGTCGCCCAACACGACAACCACGCCGCCGGTCATGTATTCGCAGCCGTGGTCGCCCACGCCCTCGACCACCGTCACCGCGCCGGAGTTGCGGACGGCGAAGCGCTCGCCCGCCACGCCCTGGATGTAGGCCTCGCCGGCGATGGCGCCGTAGAGCACGGTGTTGCCGGCGATGATGTTCTGGGTCGGATCGCGACGCGCCTCGGCCGGCTGGCGCACGACCACGCGGCCGCCCGACAGACCCTTGCCGACATAGTCATTGCCGTCGCCGGTCAGCTCCAGCGTCACGCCGCGGGCCGCGAAGGCGCCGAAGCTCTGGCCGGCCTGGCCGCGGAACTTGATGGCGATGGTGTCTTCCGGCAGGCCGGCATGACCGTAGCGCTTGGCCACCTCGCCCGAGAGCATCGCGCCGGCGGTCCGGTTGATGTTCTTGATCGGGTATTCGAGCACCACCGGCTCGCCCCTCTCCAGCGCCGGAGCGGCGTCGGCGATCAGGGTGTTGTCCAGCGCCTTGCCCAGGCCATGGTCCTGGCGGTCCATGTTCCAGAGGCCCTTGGCGCCTTCCGGAGCGGCCGCATAGAGCAGCTTGGAGAGGTCGACGCCGTCAGCCTTCCAGTGATCGACCGCCTCGCGGGCGTCGAGGCGGTCGACGCGGCCGACCATCTCGTTGACCGTCCGGAAGCCGAGCGAGGCCATGATCTCGCGCAGTTCCTCGGCGACGAAGAAGAAGTAGTTGATCACGTGCTCGGGCTGGCCGGTGAAGCGCGCGCGCAGCACCGGGTCCTGGGTCGCCACGCCCACCGGGCAGGTGTTGAGGTGGCACTTGCGCATCATGATGCAGCCGGCGGCGATCAGCGGGGCGGTCGCAAAGCCGAACTCGTCGGCGCCCAGCAGGGCGGCGATGGCGACGTCACGGCCGGTGCGCAGGCCGCCGTCCGCCTGGACCGCGACGCGGGTGCGCAGGCCGTTGAGCAGCAGGGTCTGCTGGGTCTCGGCCAGGCCGATCTCCCACGGCGAGCCGGCATGGACCAGCGAGGTCAGCGGCGAAGCGCCGGTGCCGCCCTCGAAGCCCGAGATGGTGATGTGGTCGGCGCGGGCCTTGGCGACGCCGGCGGCGACCGTGCCGACGCCCACTTCCGACACCAGCTTCACCGAGATGCGGGCGCCCGAATTGACGTTCTTCAGGTCGTGGATCAGCTGGGCCAGATCCTCGATCGAATAGATGTCGTGGTGCGGCGGCGGACTGATCAGGCCGACGCCCGGCGTCGAGTGACGCACGCGCGCGATGTTCTTGTCGACCTTGTGGCCGGGCAGCTGGCCGCCCTCGCCGGGCTTGGCGCCCTGGGCCATCTTGATCTGGATGTCGTCGGCGTTGACCAGGTACTCGGCGGTGACGCCGAACCGGCCCGAGGCCACCTGCTTGATGGCCGAACGCATCGAGTCGCCGTTCGGCAGCGGCTTGAAGCGGTCGGCTTCCTCGCCGCCCTCACCGGTGTTGGAGCGGCCGCCGATGCGGTTCATGGCCACGGCGAGCGTGGTGTGGGCTTCACGGCTGATCGAGCCGAAGCTCATCGCGCCGGTGGCGAAGCGCTTGACGATCTCGCTGGCCGGCTCGACCTCCTCGATCGGAACCGGGGTCTCGTTGAAGTTGAAGCGCATCAGACCGCGGATGGTCAGCAGCCGCTCGGACTGTTCGTTGATGCCCTCGGCGAAGGCCCGGTAGTCATCCGAACGGCCGCCGCGAACCGCGTGCTGCAGCTTGGAGACGGTTTCCGGGGTCCAGGCGTGATGCTCGCCGCGCAGACGGAACGCGTAACTGCCGCCGACGTCCAGCATGGTCGCGTAGATCGGATTGTCGCCGTAGGCGTCGCGGTGACGGCGCACCGACTCCTCGGCGATCTGGGCCAGGCCAATGCCTTCGATCGTGGTGGCGGTGCCGGTGAAGTAGGTCTCGATCAGCTCGGACGACAGGCCGACGGCGTCGAAGATCTGAGCGCCGCAGTACGACTGGTAGGTCGAGATGCCCATCTTGGACATGACCTTCAGGACGCCCTTGCCGATGGCCTTGATGTAGTTCTTGCGGACCTCGTAGGCCGAGAGCGCGATGCCCTCGCGCAGGCGCAGGTTTTCGAGCGTCTCGAACGCCAGGTAAGGGTTCACCGCCTCCGCGCCGTAGCCGGCCAGGACGCAGAAGTGATGCACTTCGCGCGCTTCCCCGGTCTCGATCACCAGACCGGTCTGCATGCGCAGGCCCTGACGGATCAGGTGGTGGTGCACCGCGGCGGTGGCCAGCGCGGCGGGGATCGGGATGCGGTCCGAGCCGACCCGGCGGTCGGACAGGATCAGGATGTTCTTGTCGGCCAGGACGTTGTCGGTGGCCTCCCGGCACAGGCGGTCCAGCGCCCGCTCCAGGCCCTCGGCGCCGTCGGCGGCCGCCCAGGTGGTGTCGATGGTGGCGGTCCGGAACGACCCGTCCAGCAGTTCGCTGATCGAGCGGATCTTGGCCAGGTCCTCATTGGTGAGGATGGGCTGGGAGACTTCCAGGCGCTTATGGGTGCCGGCGTGGCGGCCGAGCAGGTTCGGGCGCGGGCCGATCATCGAGACCAGGCTCATGACCAGTTCCTCGCGGATCGGGTCGATGGGCGGGTTCGTGACCTGGGCGAAGTTCTGCTTGAAGTAGTCGTAGAGCAGCTTCGAGCGCTTCGAGAGCACGGCGATCGGGGTGTCGGCCCCCATGGAGCCGATCGGGTCTTCGCCGGTGGTCGCCATCGGCGCCAGGAAGAATTGCTCGTCTTCCTGGGTGTAGCCGAAGGCCTGCTGGCGATCGAGCAGCTGGGCCGCGTCGTTCGACAGCGCCTCGTTGAAGGCGATCTCGGGCAGTTCTTCCAGCTTGAACTGAGTGTCGCGCAGCCAGTCGGCGTAGGGTTCGGCCTCGGACAGGGAGCGCTTGATCTCCTCGTCCTCGATGATGCGGCCCTCTTCCATGTCGATCAGCAGCATCTTGCCCGGCTGCAGTCGCCACTTGCGGACGATGCGCTCCTCCGGAACCGTCAGCACGCCGACTTCCGAGGCCATGATCACATGGTCCTGGTCGGTGATGATGAAGCGGGCCGGACGCAGGCCGTTACGGTCGAGGGTGGCGCCGATCTGCCGGCCGTCGGTGAAGGCGACGGCGGCCGGGCCGTCCCACGGCTCCATCAGCGCGGCGTGGTACTCGTAGAAAGCCTTGCGCTTGGCGTCCATGAGCGGATTGCCGGCCCAGGCTTCCGGGATCAGCATCATCACCGCATGGGCCAGCGGATAGCCGCCGGCGACCAACAGCTCGAGCGCGTTGTCGAGGCAGGCGGTGTCCGACTGGCCGTGCGGGATCAGCGGCCACATCTTGTTGAGGTCGGGCCCCAGCAGGTCGCTTTCCAGGGTGCGCCGGCGGGCGTTCATCCAGTTCACGTTACCGCGGACGGTGTTGATTTCGCCGTTGTGGGCGATGAACCGGTAGGGGTGCGCCAGCTTCCAGGACGGGAAGGTGTTGGTCGAGAAGCGCTGGTGAACCAGGGCCAGGGCGCTTTCGCAGCGCTCGTCCTGCAGGTCCTTGTAGAAGGTGCCGACCTGATCGGCGAGCAGCAGGCCCTTGTAGACCACGGTGCGGGTCGACAGCGACGGCATGTAGAGGTTGGCGATGCTGGGAATGCCGTGCTTCACGGCCAGCTCCGCCAGCGGGTTCTGGGTCTGCTTGCGGACGGCCAGCAGCTTGCGCTCATGCGCGTCCTGGCTGCGGATGTTCGGGCCGCGGCCGATGATCGCCTGGCGGATCACCGGCATGTCGGCGAGCACGGCGGCGCCGAGGCCGTCGGTGTTCACCGGGACGTCGCGCCAGCCCAGCAGCGGCTGATGCTCGACCTTCAGGAAGTGCTCGAACTGGGCCATCACGACGTCGCGCGCGGCGTCGTCGCTGGGCAGGAAGCACATGGCCACGGCGTATTCGCCGGCCGGCGGCAGATCGACGCCTTCCTTGGCCGCCCAGTCGCGGATCAGCGCATCGGGAATCTGAATCAGAATCCCGGCGCCGTCGCCGACCAGCGGGTCGGCGCCGACCGCGCCGCGGTGATCGAGGTTGATCAGGATCTCGAGGCCGGAGGTCACGACCTCGTGCGATTTGCGACCTTTAATATTGGCCACGAAACCCACGCCGCACGCATCGTGTTCGTTGCGCGGGTCGTAAAGACCTTGCCGCTCGGGAGCTCCCATCCGGATACCTCGCTCTCAAAACTCGGGCACGCAGCAGGGCCGGCTTTCGGCGACCGTTGTTGCGCGCAAATTCGGCGGGCATTTACCCGGCAAGATCAGCCCTTGTCGATGGGCCTGCGCGCCTCAAATTGAAAAGATTTTCTAAGGTGCGACGTCTAGTAGCAACTTATCGGCGTCTCGCGCGGCGACGCAGCCTGTCAGCACCATGGCCGTGGAGAGCTCGGCGCGGAGGGTTCCCAGCATCTTGGAGACCATGGGCCGGCCCCCCGCCCCCAGCGCATAGGCCCAGGCCCGGCCGACGAAGCAGGCCTTCGCCCCCAGGCTCAACGCCTTCAGCACGTCGAGACCCGAGCGAATCCCGCCGTCCATAAGGACTTCGAGATCATTTCCGACCGCATCGACAATGGCCGGCAGGGCCGAGATCGACGAACGCACGCCGTCGAGCTGACGCCCTCCGTGGTTGGAAACCACCAGGCCCTGGGCGCCGGCGCGGACCGCGTCGCGCGCGTCCTCCGGGTCGAGCACGCCCTTGATCACGATCGGACCGTCCCAGACCTGCCGCACGAAATCGAGGTCGGCCCAGGTGACCGATCGATCAAAATTCTTTGCGATCCAGCTGAGGAAGTCGGTGACGCCGCGTCCCTGGGGAATCGCTCCAGCCACCGAACCGAGGCTGTGGGGGCGGCCGTTGAGCCAGACGTCCCACAGCCATTCGGGGTGAGTCACCCCCTGCCAGGCGGTGTTCAACGCCCCGGAAAGGGCCGTGGCGCCGGTGAAGCCCGAGCGGATGTCGCGATAGCGTGCGCCCGGTAGCGGCAGGTCGACAGTGAAAACCAGCACCGGGCAGCCGGCGGCCTTGGCCCGGCCCAGCAGCTCACGCATGTAACCGCGGTCCTTGAGCATGTAGAGCTGGAACCAGGGGGCCTTGCCGCTCTCGGCGACCTCCTCGACCGAGCAGACGCCGACGGTCGACAGACAAAACGGAACGCCGGCGGCGGCCGCAGCCCTAGCGGCCTGTACCTCGCCGCGGCGGGCGTACATGCCGGCCATGCCCACCGGCGAAAGCCCGATCGGCATGGCCATCTTCTGGCCCAGCACCTCGACCGAGAGATCGAGCTGGGTCATGTCGCGCATCACTCGCTGGCGCAGGGCCAGCGCCTCGATGTCGGCGACGTTTCGTTCCAGCGTCACCTCGGCGTAGGACCCGCCGTCGATGTATTCGAAAAACATCGGCGGCAGACGCCGCCGGGCCAGCTCGCGATAATCGGCGACCGATGCCGGGTTCATTGCCCGCCCCCCCTGTACTTGTGGTCAATGCTAGCGGGAGTCGCTAGGCAGACGGCATGAGCAATCTGCGTATCTGGATGTCCACCGCCGCAGCCTGTGGCCTTCTTGCCGTCGCGTTTGGCGCTTTCGCCGCCCATGGCGTGACCGATCCCAAGGCCAAGGAGTGGATGCATACGGGCGCAACCTACGCCTTCCTGCACGCCTTGGCAGTCTTCGCGTCGGTGGTGGTGGTTAACGCCGGCGGTCGGCTGGCGCGGGTGACGCCGCCGCTTTTCCTTAGCGGAATTGCGATCTTCTCGGGATCCCTGTTCGCCATGGCCCTGGGCGCGCCACGTTGGTTCGGAGCGATCACGCCGATCGGCGGGCTGCTGTTCATGGTCGGCTGGGCGGTGCTGGCCTGGGCCGCCCTGCAGAAGCCTCAGGACTGAGCGGCCTTCGGCAGGGCCAGGGTGCGCAGCGCCAGGGCCGAGCCGATCACCGCCAGCGCCATGACCACCGCCATCGGACGCGGCGTGCCGTCGTGGAACGCGCCCGACAGGCTGGCCGCCAGCGCCCCGACGCCGAAGGAGGCGCCGCCCATCAGGGCCGAGACCGAACCCGCCCGCCGCGGGTCGACATTGAGCGCGCCGGCCATGGTGTTGCCCTGCATGAAGCCGTAGCTGCCCAGCAACACGAACAGCAGAGGCAGGATGCTCCAGCGTTCGCCGAAGCCGGTCAGGGCGGCCAGCGCCAGGGCGATGGAGGCCAGCACGGCCGCCTGGCTCGCCCGCTCCAGCACCTGGTCGGGCGTGGACCTTCGCAGCAGATGGCGGTTCACCTGGCTGGCCCCGATGATCGCCGCGGCGTTGAGACCGAACACCCAGCCGAAATGCTGGGGCGAGATGCCGTAGGTCCCGATCAGCAGGTCGGGCGAAGCGGAGATGTAGGTGAACAGCGTCGCGCCGTTCAGCGCCCCGGCCAGGGCGTAGCCGACCAGGCGCGGTTGGCGCAGCAGGGCCAGATAGGCCTTCAGCGGGTTCTCAGCCGCGGCCTGGGCGGCGGTCTCGGCCGAGCGCGATTCCTTGAGCCACAGCAGGGTCGCCGCCCCGCAGGCCAGGCCGAACACGGCCAGCGCCCAGAAGTTCAGCCGCCAGCCGCCGAGCGTCAGAAGCAGGCCGCCCAGCATCGGGGCGAGGATCGGCGCCAGCCCCATGATCAGGGTCATCAGCGACAGCATCCGCGCCGTCTCGGTGTGGTTGAAGCGGTCGCGGACCACGGCGCGAGCGACAACGCCGCCGGCGCAGCCGCCGAGCGCCTGGACGAAGCGGGCCGCGATCAGCATGTCGCCGGAGGTGGCGAGCGCGCAGGCGACCGAGGCGCCGACATAGATCGCCACCCCCAGCAGGATCGGCCCGCGGCGGCCGAAGCGATCTGAGGCCGGGCCGTAGAAGAACTGGCCGATCGCCATCCCGGCGAAGAAGGCTGCGACCGTGCCCTGGGTCTGGGCGGAGGTCGCCCGCAGGTCCGCGCCTATGGCCGGCAGGCTGGGCAGGTACATGTCGATCGACATCGGCGCGAAGGCGGTCAGCGCGCCGAGCAGGAACACCAGGCCCCAGGGGGTGCGGTCGACGGCGGCGGCTTGCTGGCTGGTCATCGGCCCCCTTCTAGCGTCATTCGCGCCGATCGCGCCAAGCGCCGCTTGCCTTCCGCGCAAGGAACCCTGCCAAGCTGGGGCAAACCTTCGGAGGAAGCCCGCCATGTCCACCGCCCTCGCCCGCCAGATGCCGCCCGTCCAGCACGCCAAGGTCAACGGGATCGACATGGCCTATTACGAGGTCGGGCCCCGCGGCCAGGGCGTGCCGCTGATCTTCTGCCACGGCTTCCCGGAGCTGGCGTTCTCGTGGCGGCATCAGTTGGCGGCCTGCGAGGCGGCGGGCGTCTGGGCGATCGCGCCCGACCAGCGCGGCTATGGCCTGACCGAGCGGCCCGCGGCGGTCACCGACTACGACATGGAGCACCTGACCGGCGACCTGGTCGGGCTGCTGGACCACCTGCGCGCGGCCAAGGGCGTGTTCGTCGGCCACGACTGGGGCGGCATCGTCGTCTGGCAGCTGCCGCTGATGCATCCGGACCGCGTGGCCGGGATCATCGGGCTCAACACCCCGTTCATGCGCCGCGCGCCGATCGACCCGATCGAGGGGATGCGCAAGGTGTTCGGCGAGGACATGTATATCGTCTGGTTCCAGAAGCCGGGCGTCGCCGACGCGGCCCTGGCCGCCGACGTCGACAAGACCATGCGCTTCTTCATGCGCCGTCCCGCCGCCATCCAGCAGGTCGCGGCCCCCACCGGCGGCTCGACCTTTGCGTTCGGCGACGCGCTGAAGGCCTGGGACAAGGCCGACACCGTCAACCAGCTGCTGAACGCCGATGAACTGGCGGGCTTCGTCGAGACCTTCCAGGCCACCGGCTTCACCGGCGGGATCAACTGGTACCGCAACTTCAGCCGCAACTGGGAGCGTTCGGCCGACCTGCCGACCCGCATCGACGGCGTTCCCTGCCTGATGATCATGGCCGAGAAGGACGTGGTGCTATCGCCAGCCATGGCCGACGGCATGGAAGAGGTGATCTCCGACCTGGAGAAGTCGCTGATCAAGGACAGCGGCCACTGGACGCAGCAGGAGAAGCCCGAGGAGGTCAACCGGCTCATCCTGGACTGGATGGGGCGCCGCTTCCCGAAGTAGACTGGCCGGGATGGAACGCAACACCCCACCCTTCGCCGTCTCGAACACCGCGCACCGCAAGGGGCTGTACCCGGACAACGAGCCGTTCGCCTATGGCTGGCTGCCGACGGGGGGGACGCACGAGATCTTCTATGAGGAGTGCGGAAATCCCGACGGCAAGCCGTGCGTGATCCTGCACGGCGGCCCGGGCGGGGCGATCAACCCGACCATGCGGCGGTTCTTCAACCCGGCAAAGTGGCGGATGGCGCTGTTCGACCAGCGCGGCTGCGGCAAGTCGCGACCGAACGCCAGTCTGGAAGACAACACCACCTGGACGCTGATCGAGGACATCGAGCGGCTGCGTATCCATCTGGGCGTCGAAAAGTGGACGGTGTTCGGCGGCAGCTGGGGCAGCACCCTGGCGCTGGCCTACGCCATCACCCATCCGCATCGGGTCGAGGCGCTGGTGCTGCGCGGCATCTTCCTGCTGACCCAGCGAGAATTGCGCTGGTTCTACCAGGAAGGCGCCTCGATGCTGTTCCCGGATGCGTGGCAACGGTTCTGCGCGCCGATCCCGGAGGCCGAGCGCGGCGACATGATGGCCGCCTATCACAAGCGCCTGACGCACTCTGACCGCCGCATCCAGGCCGAGGCCGCGGCCGCCTGGAGCCAATGGGAAGGAGACACCATCTCCATCCGCGGGCCCGAGGCGCGGCCATCGAAGTTCAACGAAATCGACTTCGCCATCGCCTTCGCACGGATCGAGTGCCACTTCTTCGCCAATGGCGGCTTCTTCAAAGAGGACAACTGGATCCTCAACAACATCGACAAGATCCGCGGCATTCCGGGCTGGATCGTCCAGGGCCGGTTCGACGTGGTGACGCCGATGGACAGCGCCTGGCGGCTGAAGACCGCCTGGCCCGAGGCCAGTTTCGACATCGTTTGGGACGCGGGCCACGCCTCTACCGAGCCGGGCATAGTCGACGGCCTGGTGCGGGCGACGGACCAGGCGCTGAAGCTGTAGGCCCCGGAGCGTCGCCATGGCAGTCACCATCGCCGACGCGCTTCTGTCCCTAAGACCCCTGCCCGGCCTGGCGGTGCTGATGTGCGGCGTGGCCGGCAGCGGCAAGACCGCGTTCGCCATGGCGCTCGAGGAGGCTGGCTTCCTGCGGCTGTCGATCGACGAGGAGGTCTGGCGCCGTCATGGCCGGTACGGGGTCGACTTCCCAGCCGACGCCTACCCTGCCCTGCTGGAGCCGGTGCGCGCCTGGCTGCGGAGCCAGGTCGGCGAGGCAGTGCGCAGCGGCCAGGCCGTGGTGATCGACTCCAGTTTCTGGAGCCGCGCCCATCGTGACGAGTTCAAGGCCGAGGTCGAACGCGCGGGCGGGCGCTGGCGTCTCATCTACCTGCACGCTCAGCCTGAGCTGCTGCAGCGCCGGCTCGCAGACCGCCGCGAGCAGACCGATCCGCGCGGGGCGATCCCGGTCGACGATGCGATGCTGGCCCGCTTCCTGCGCAGCTTCCAAGCGCCAGTCGGCGAGGGCGAAACGACCGTGACGGTCGCCTGACCTACATCAGCGCGCCTTTGCCGCTGGTCACTTCCGAATAGCGATGGACGCGCACGGCCTGGACCAGGCCGAAGCCGATCATCACCGTCAGCATGACGGTGCCACCGTAGGACAGCAGCGGCATCGGCACGCCCACGACCGGCGCCAGGCCCATGACCATCGCCCCATTGATCAGCACGTAAAGCGCGAAGGTGGCGGTGGTCCCGGCCGCCGACAGCCGTCCGAAGTGCGAGTGGGCTAGGGCCGAGGTGCGCAGCGCCATGAAGATCACCGCGCCATAGAGGAACAGCAGCGAGAAGCAGCCCAGGAAGCCGAACTCCTCGGCCAGGGTCGCGAAGATGAAGTCGGTCTGCTTTTCCGGGAGGAAGTTCAGCTGGCTCTGCGAGCCGAGGCCGTAGCCCTTGCCGAAAAAGCCGCCCGAGCCCAGCGCGATCTTGGACTGCAGGATATGATAGCCGGAACCCGAAGGGTCGCTTTCGGGATCGAGGAAGGTCAGCACCCGTTTGCGCTGGTAGTCGTGCAGCACGAACATCACCAGCGGCGGCACCGCGACGACGAAGGCCGCAATCCCGGCGAAGATGATCCGCCAGGACAGTCCGGCCAGCACGACGATGGCCACTCCGGTCATCGCGATCAGCATGGCGGTTCCCAGGTCCGGCTGGTGCATGACCAGCACCGTGGGCGCCCCGATCATCGCGGCGGGGACCAGTAGCCACCAGGACAGCCGCGCATTGTCAGCCGAGATGCCGTGATAGAACCGCGCCAGGGCTAACACGATCCCGAGCTTCATGATCTCCGACGGCTGGAAGCTGAACGGCCCCAGCGCCAGCCACCGCTGCGCTCCCATGCGCACGTCGCCGGCCACCTCGACCGCGACGAGCAGCAGCAGGCCTATGCCGTACAGCGGATAGGCGATGGCGAACCAGACCCGCAGGTCGATCATCGCCAGGCCGATCATCAGCACGAAGCACAGCGCAAAGCGGGTCAGGTGCTTGGCCGCCCACGGCTCCCACGAGGATCCGGCGATGGAGAACATCATCAGGGCGCCGGCGCCGGCGATCAGGCAGAGCGCCAGGGCGAACAGCCAGTCGATCTCGGACAGCTTGACGACCAGACGGTCGCGCTCGCCGGGACGGGTCAGGGCGCTGACGGTCATATCGCGCCTCCAGTGGGGGTGGATGCGGCCGGGGCCGGAGCGGCAGGCGCGGCCGGCGCGGTCGGGGCCGCGGTAACGGTCGGCGCCTCGGGCGCGACGCCTTCGGCCTCCAGCGGTTCCGGAGCCTCCGGCATCGGCATCGGCGTCTCGATGCGCGAGCGCAGCTCCGGATCCTTCATCAGCGCCACGCGCATCACCTCACGGGCGCGCGGGGCGCCGGCGGTGGCGCCGCCCAGGCCGCCATGTTCGACGATGACCGCCACGGCGTAGCGGGGATCATCGACCGGCGCGAAGGCGACGAACAGATTGTGGTCCTTCAGCCGCCAGGTGACGCCGGCGCTGCTGCGCGAGGCCAGGCCCGCATAGGAGCGGACCTGTGCGGTGCCGGTCTTGCCGGCCATCTGGATGTCGCCCAGGCCGAGTTGGCTCTGGCGATAGGCGGTGCCGCCGGTGTCGTTGGCCACCGCGACCATGCCGCCGCGGACATAGTCGAGCTGTTCCTTTGTGAACGGCAGATCGGGCACGTCGTCGCCGTGCGGCCGCTCCACCCCGCCGACCGACTTGATGAGCCGCGGGTTCAGCGCCTTCTTGCCGTTGGCCAGCCGCGCGGTCATCACCGCCAGCTGCAGCGCGTTCACGGCCACATAGCCCTGGCCGATGCCGTAGCTGACCGAGTCGCCCGGCTGCCAGACCGGCTCGCGCTTGACCGCCTTGCGCTTCCATTCGCGCGAACCGACGACGCCCTTCTTCTGGCCGGGAATGCCGATGTCGAAGATCTGGCCGAAGCCCATGGCATGGGCCGCCTTGGCGATCGGATCGGGGCCCATCCGCAGCGCCGTCTGGTAGAAGTAGATGTCGCAGGAGTTCTTGATGGCGTCGTGCATGTTCTGCGAGCCGTGCCCGCCATGCTTCCAGCAGCGCCAGGTGCGCCCGCCCCAGTACCAGCCGCCGGAACAGTGGACGCGGACCTCCGGGTCGACCCCGGCGGTCAGGGCGGCCAGCGCCACCGTCGGCTTGAAGGTCGAGCCGGGCGGATAGGTGCCGGTCATCACCTTGTCGAGCAGCGGCTTGCGCTCGTACTGCGCCAGGGCGCGGTACTCGGGCCCCGACAGCCCGCGTACGAAGCGATTGGCGTCAAAGCTCGGCGACGAGGCCATGCACAGCAGGTCGCCCGTGCGGCAGTCCATCATGACGATGGCCCCGCTCTCGTCGCCCATCACCTCCAGAGCGCGGTTCTGGATATCGACATCGAGGGTCAATTCGATGCGCTTGCCGGGCGTGCTCGGGATATCGCCGGCTTCGTCCTGACGGACCTCGCGGCCGTTGGCGTCGACCTCGACCTTGCGCGCCCCGGCCTTGCCCCGCAGGTCCAGATCGAAGGCCTTCTCGACCCCCTGCCGGCCGATGCGGAAGCCGGGATTGAGCAGGATCGGGTCCGAATTCGGGCCCGTCGGGGTGAGGTCTTCTTTGTTGACCTTGGCCACGTATCCGATGACGTGCGCGAAGGCGCCGCCGTGCGGATAGACCCGGACCTCGCCCATGTCGGCGGTGACGCCCGGCAATTCAGGGGCGCGGATGTTGATGGCCGAAAACTCGTCCCAGCTCATGTCCTCGAACACCGAGACCGGCACGCGTTTGGGGGTCTGCTTGATGTCCTTGATCAGGCGCAATTGCCGCGCCTCATCCAGCGGCACGAAGGTCGCCAGCGTCTTCAGCGTGCCTTCGACGTCCGTGGAATTGTCTTCCCGCGTCACCAGCAGCCGGAAGTTCGGACGGTTGGAGGCCAGGATCGCGCCGTTGCGGTCGACGATCAGGCCGCGCGGCGGCGGCACCAGGCGGAAATTGAACTGGTTGGAGGCCGAGAGCTTCTCGTAGCGCTGGGTCTCGATGATCTGCAGGTGCGCCAGACGCGCCCCGAGCGCGCCCAGGCCGAGGCCTGCGATACCGCCGAGCAGGAACATCCGGCGGTGGAACACACCCTGCCGTTCATTGACCTCGGAGAAGAAGATCGACGGCTCGGCCATCGCTTCGGAACCCTAGCGGAAACGCACGTCTGCATCCTCGAACCGGTCGATGAGCAGGTGCGCGAACGGAAACAATATGATTGTGGCGAGGAATTGCCAGGCGACGGCGATGGGGTC
Organism: Phenylobacterium sp. 58.2.17; assembly: GCF_026411515.1. Lineage (NCBI taxonomy): Bacteria > Pseudomonadati > Pseudomonadota > Alphaproteobacteria > Caulobacterales > Caulobacteraceae > Phenylobacterium > Phenylobacterium sp. 58.2.17. Next base: position 338,624 of record NZ_JAPMTQ010000001.1, read on the forward strand.
AGCTGTCGCATGGGCCCCGACCATCGTGAACAGGAAGGCGGCCCCAAGCGCTAGGCCGGTGGCCGCCGCGTACCAGGCCCACATGACCGGGAAGCTCTGGCCGGCCATCATGCTGCGCCCGACCAGCGCCGCGCCATAGACCAGCAACAGCGACAGAGCCCACAGGCCCATCGGCGCGCCCCAGATCAGGTCGAGGAACAGCCCCATCGCGAGCACCGCGACCGGCGCCAGCATGGACGGGCGGATCACCGCCCAGGCGAAGGCCGGCGCCATGGGGAAGATCGGCTCAGGCAAGCTGAGGCCGAAGGGCCGGAAGGGCAGCGAGAAGAGGACGGTCAGGATCAGGCACTGAACAAGCGGGACCCCGATCCAGCGCCAGGGGGCCAAGGGGCGCGCGCCGGCCATCTAGAACGGGACCTCCGGCGGAGGCGGCTGTTGCGGCTGGGCCGTGGGGGCCGCGGGCGCGGCAGGCGCGGTCGCCGGACGATTGGCGGGCGCCGGCCGC